>CANQHC010000021.1 GCA_947623595.1 uncultured Clostridia bacterium
ACCATTAATCTTGTCAATTAACAGTTTACAGGTAAATCCACGAAACTACAAATGCGAGGTCACTTCATATTATCTTTACTCCAAAACTTTTGCTAATATTATTATACTCTATCTTCAAAAATCATCCAAGACAATTTTTCTATCACTGAAAACAAAACAGACTCATCAGTTAAGACAAAAATCAAATTATAATTCTTTAACAAGACATAATGTCAATTCATCATCGTTTTTGCATTGTGCATCTATCGGACATACTTTTGATTCATAATATACACCTTGCCCATCAGGTACATATCCTCTCTTTATATACATTCTCTGTGCTGCTCCATAATCGCTATTAAGGCAAACTTCCAAATACATTTTATCACTATATTTGTTTGCCAATTTTTCCGCAACATCCATCAATTTACTTGCAATACCCATTCTTCGGTATTCCTCAAATACCATGAGATCGGCAATCCCTGGAAGCTTCATATATCTTAAGCCTCCCCATTTCAACTTATAAAACAGAAATGCATAACCTGCAATTTTTCCATTATACAACGCCAATAATGCTTGACTTCGTTTTTCATCTTGGCTCTCGATTTGATTCTGCAAATATTTAATATTTTCTTCAGAAATATCTCCATCCGCTTCACAAATATGTTTAATATCATCTAATGTCATATTCCTAACAATAAGATTTTGCGTTTTTAAATATTCCATCATTACCTTCCTTTCAACGTAATAGCAAAAAGTTTCACTAAACTAAATTTTGTCCAAATCTTATTTAAATAAATCCGTATTATACACTTCTAATAAATCTCTGGCAGCAACGACTCCCTCTGGAATTTCTCGACCACTTCGATTTATCCATATAGTATTTATTCCAATAGAAGAAGCTCCTTTCACATCACTGCTTAAAGAATCTCCAATATGTACTACCTGCTCAGCGGACAAGCCCGTACTATTTAATGCAAATTCAAATAATTCTTTTCTTGGTTTATATGATTTTGCATCTTCACTTGTAAATACTCCATTAGGCTCTATTCCGTGAAATTTTATTGCCTGCAAAATATCATCTCTATCAATATTAGATACAATGTAAATCGGTACTGGAGAGGTTTCAAAAAATTGTTTTGACTCTTCAAAAATAGGTGGCTTCACCCAATGTTCAAACATCAAGTTACTTAATGCTTCTGCATCAGCAGACGAATTAAAATATTTTATCGTTTTATCCAATGACTGATATTCCAGTTCCCGTTGAGTTTTGAAGCTTCCTCCGTAAGCAGAAATAAATGATGTTTGAAATTCATTCCACCAATAGGAACCTATTTCAGATTTATCATTTACTTTTCCTGTATCGAATATTGCTTGTGATACCTGTTTAATTACTTCTCCATCTTCATGTACAACCGTACCATAGAAATCTATAAATATTGCTTTCACCATCTTATATTTATCCTCTTATAGTTCTTATTTATGAATGACTTTTCTCATACCCGAACCGCAATAATCATGAGGTATCCGTTTAAATCCTATTTTTTCATAAAAATTTTCTTTTCCTTTTTCCGCAATCAACTGTATGCTGGAACGCCCATCAATAGGAGTTCTATTCTTGACATATTCTACTAACATATTAGTGATATTCATTCCTATCCCCTTTTTTTGATAAGCAGGATGTACTACAATATCGACTATCATATAATACATTCCGTCACCAATCAGCCTTCCCATTCCAACAGTTTGATTACCATCAACTGCTGTTACCGTGTATAAACTATTATGGAGTGCTTCCTGTGTGTGTTCTTTAGAAAAAAGTAACCAATCGACACTTTCTCGTAACCAGCAATAATCTTCAAAACACAACACATTTTCTTTATATTCCATTGCATTGCTCCTTAATAATTTTATTTTTTTCTCAATTTAACAAACCAGAATTTATAGTCAAAAACATTTTTCCATCAAAAAGAATTTTCCTTTTCGCCAATCAGCATGACCAGCTTTCGAGTAACCCAAAGAATTATATAGCCTTAATGCAAATGGGTTATTAGAGAATACATCTAAGCGAATTACATGAATGTCTATTTCTTTTAATTGCTTTTCAATATGTAATAGTGTAGCTTTAGCAATTCCTGTATTTTGAAAAGTCGGATTCACACAAAGCCTATGTATGATATAAAAAGGCTCATCCTTATATTTCCATTTGCCGTTTTCATATTCTTTATCACATTCTTGATTTAAGGTGTATATAACCGCTATTTGACCATTTACTAACCCAACAAAAAGTTGGCTTTTCTTAATATCTTCCTGAAAATCTCTTTTCGCAGGATATAAATCATCCCACTGAAAAATATGATCTCGCTCCATAACGTCTACAGCATCATGAACTATACTGCATATTTCTTCAATATCATTTGGCTCTGCTTTTCTATATTTTATTGTCATCACTTCTTCCTCCTAAATACCAAGTTGGAGCTTGATCACACATTTTCTTTGACAATGAGAAAATGGTAAACTCCAAAAACCAATGAGGCAGCGACCAAAGCAGGATGACGAAGTAAAATGCCGTTCAGCAAAAACAAAACGACTGGAACAAGTGCTAACCCGTAGAAAACGAACACTTTGCCATTCTCTTTTTTGACCCAGAGAAAGCTGTAAATCACCAGCAACAATATTGTTAAACTTATCCAAATGAGCATTTCTGCTACAGAGCCGAAACCAAATTTCCAACCACTTGTAAAAATAGGGAGAATCATAAGAACCATGCAACCGTATCTTCCTATTTGCTCAAAGATATTGACAATTAAATGTTTACTGTTAAAGCTGTCAAACAGTCCTTTTCGGGCAACGATCACATTAATTAATATAAGCCACACTACCGCCGCCATATTGATACAGTTGATCCAATTAAAGCTCATAATTTTCCTCCGATAAATTACAATTTGTCTTAATACTTGGCTTCTCGACAAACGCAAATTTGTATTCATCTATTGTACTATAAACTCTGTCCATTCAATATGATTGTATTGCATTACATCATCTGCTTTTTTCATACCTATTTTTTCATAAAATGGAATGGCATTTTCGTTTGCAATTAGATATACGGCTATATCTTTTTGACCACCTGCTTTATTGTGTGCAGTTTTCATAAGATTTTTTCCTATGCCTTGTTTTTCATACGCTCTATCCACTCCAAGATCTGTTATATAAAGCCAATAAACAAAATCTGTTAATCCAAAAAGTACACCAACAACTATATTTTTTTCATTTCTTGCGACAAGACTGATTGAAACATTGTTCACCAGTTTTGCAATTCGCTCTTCAAATCGTTCTTTTGGATATTGCGACCCTAAATCTGTTCTTTTCAAAAAATCAATATATTCTTCAGCGGATATGCGTTCTTCTCTTATTTTCACTTTATTGTTCATAACTGTTCCTCACTAACTTCCGATTTATATAATCCCTTATTTCACAAACAAGACACTTAATATGTTTGCTCCCATTCATTTCGTATTATCCCATATAAAGTACAATCATGAAATCCGTCTCGTGTTTTATAGTAATGTCGTAAAAGGCCTTCATAGTGCATTCCAACCTTTTCCATCACTTTTCCTGAAGCAGGATTTCCGATTGAACTAAAAGAATCAATTCGTTCAATATCCGTATTACGAAACATATAATCAATAACTGCTTTTGCTGCTTCACTTGAATAGCCTTGATTCCACCAACGGCTGCCAATCTTGTACCCTAATTCACCTCTCAAATCATATTCTGAAATGATAGTAATACCAATCGAGCCAATCATTTCGCCATCTTTTAGGTACATTCCCCAATAATATGTAAAATCATACTGGTAATTATCAATCCATTGTTGAATCATATCCTTTGCATCATCTACTGTTTTATGCGCATTCCAACGTAGGAAGCGTGTGACTTTATCATCACTGGTCCAATTACTAAACATCATTTCCGCATCGGTAAGTTCAAGTCTCCGCAATGTCAATCGAGTGGTTTCGATTGTTTTCGTTCCTACATGCTTCAAGTGTATATTCCTCCTTTCTCCATCTAATTCCTGTTTATCGTTTTAGTACTTCAATAATTTCTATATTTTTTCTTATCATTATCTGTAAACAAATGATACATTGGTCCTAATAGGAGAGTAAGATTGAAGGTTTCATCTTCGTATCGTAACAAAAGACGTTCCTCTTCATTGCAATTGATCGTGTAAAATTCTTTAATATAATTATTTTCCATGCTTAATTTAACCCTCTTATTTTTCAATTAGTTTAACAAGACACTCATGTATATTATTTAAGACTTTCTTATGGTTCTCTGCTATATCTCTATCAAAAATATTTTTATCTAAATAATATTCAACAAGCTTCCTATTCTCATCACAGTACGATTCTAATAACTCATGATTTGTCAGCGGATAAATTCCTGTTGTACAAAATCTCTCTTGCCTCAAAGCAAACATTAATGGTTTTAATATCCACATTTTAATTTTATCATGTGTAAGTTTTTCAATGGCTTCATTCACACATATATAATGCCTAATACTCATAATAACATCTGCGAGACTTTTCTTATATGTATTCTCTATTGTTTCCTTAAAATTATTAGGTTTTATTATTTCTTTCCCATATAAAAGTACACTATTCAATTCTGTCACTGCAACTTCTGACCAATTTTCAAAAAATTTATTTTTGTATTCTTTTACTGACATACTTTGCGTATTAATTTCTAAAACATTATATGGAATAGATGTACTATTTGCACAAATTCCAACAGTTTCTAAAATATATTGATTCATGTTACGACAGATACAAAACACATCCAAATCAGAAGAATCTGTTGCATCACCTCTCGCATAACTGCCTGTTAAATATACCATAACCAATTCGTCACTTAATTTATCTTTAAGGTCATCTATAAATTCTTTCAATACACATATGTAATCATGTTTTACATTATTGAGTGGTATTTCTCGTCTCATATTGTATATCCTCTTTTCCAAGATTTTCTACTATAATTATTTTACCATAGCAAAGAAGTTAATAAAACACCAACTATCTTTGCTTTTAGTAAAATTTTTCTCTATTTTTTTGCCTTTCACACTGCCTTTCGGCCATATTCACAATCTCGTCATACATTTCCCTTGGCAGATACTCCTTAAAATAATTCAATTTCCGGCTATCCTCCCTCAACTCATTATTTTCCCAATCCAATTCCTCATACTGCTCTTTCTGATACCTCTGTTTCTCTTTAAGTTTCTTACACTCCCATCTCAGATATGCATTTTCTTCTTTAACCGTATATAGTATCTGCTGAACTTTTCTCAATTTCATAAAACAACTTTTTGCTCTTGCTACAAGCAAATTTACTGCTCCCCATATCTTATTTGGGAAAGACTTTACAACCTTTTCCCAATATGTCTTTGCACTCATCAATCCCGAAGGTTCTTCCAATCCTCCGTCAATCAGGTAACTCAAAAAATTGAAAAGGCATTCCCGAAACCTCGGGAATGCCTTTAAATACTAGCTTTAATTGATATTATTCAATAATCGTAGCAACCTTTCCAGATTCAACTGTTCTACCATCTTCGCGGTCCAATTTGATTAAAACCGTAACATTTTTGTTTCTGAAAATTATTCTTTAATCCACTTATTATACAAAATATTCTATACTAATCTTTTTTCTTCGGCAAAAGTGTATCAAATGTGTATCAGTGCGATACGTTTAATTATTCACCTGAGGATATTATAGATTAGTAAGGATTATTTGTAAATGAAAATATCAACCAACTTAATAATAACAAATTACCCTGATTATTATACTGACATACTCTAAACTACCAGCGTAATGACTCTAAATTGACCAAACAAGTGACTCTATCACAAATAATGGTCAACTCAAACTAAATATAATTCAGTAAACCAAAATGTTCATTACTAAAAATAGGAATTGTATTGTAAAAAATATTTTTTTTAGTTAATTTCCATAAAGTTGGATCTGCAATAAAAACAAAAAAGCCCCCTTCTATCTTAACTTCACACAACCATACATAATGTGGCATATCTAGTTCAAGAAGTCTATATATCTCTTCATTTAATGATTCATTTGGTTTATCTATAGGCAATACTTTATCTTTCAGATATCTTTTTACAATTCTATTATCTGCAAGTAGATAACGTGTCTTATTTCTATCCAACAAACCCTTTCCTTCTAAATTTACTAATTCTAATGAATTTCTAAACAGATGATCAAATGCTTTCTTAAAATCGTCATACATCATATACACTTTTTCATGTATTGGATATAATATGAAACTTTTTTTGTCAAGATGTTCTTTTAGTTGTTCCCATGTAACAGTAGCAACAAAACCTGAAATGTTTAAGCTATTCTTGAGGAAGTACCCTGAATCATCATATATTATGTATTCATCTCTATTTTGCTGTGTATGACCTATAATTTGAACCACATGAGATTGCTGCCTCTCTTCAAAATTTTTTATTGACATCCCCAGGATAATCGGAAGTCCACTTTCAATAATATAGTCAATATAATTATAGTATATTTCCGTTAGGGACAATTCTTTTCCACTATGTTCTGCCGTAGCAAAATATCCTATAGGAATATCATACGAATTAAAAATTTCTATCATTTGAGTCGGACTTAATCCTGCCGTTGGAAAAAGTTTTTTCTTTCTAAATGAGAATGATTTATTTAGATCTAAAATTCTAATTCTACGATAATCATATTTGTGATGTAGATACAATGTTAAAGAAATTATATCAGCTTGTGAACAGGCAACAGTAATATTATCTTGTACAAATAATGGATATGTATGAAACCATAACTCTTTCCCCATTATATGTACACTTTTTTTGTAAGACATTACACATAATTTTTGTCCTTCATTTCGGATATTATTCCAATTTGGAAAAATATAAGATAACATAATTTGTGTTTCATCAATTTTTCTTAATGTAAAAAAACCAATATAATAATCGGATTTCAACTCTGGGAGTCCAAAAAGATGCACTCGCATTACTGTATTTTTAACATTATAAGAAGTATTAATATAATGTACACTTATCATATCTTTCCATTCTGTCTCTGTATAACTTTCCTCAAAAATGTAATAAACTTTTTCTTTATTACTACCATGCAGGAAATCTAATCTTGGCCAAATATACTCCTTAATTTCTTTACGCAGTATATTCTCTTTAATAGATACAGCATGTGATATGTCTCTCGCAAGGTTTGTACGATTAAATTTTTTAAATAATTCCTTCTTTTTCTGCATATTACTTAATTGCTCCAAAAGTTTCTAATATTTCTAAACTTTCCTCTGCTTTCTCAACAATTTGTTCATCTTGTTCTGCAATTATCCTCGCACGCTCAGACAATTTTTCATGATCATTTGCATATTTTTTAAATTCCGTTTCTATATTTTTATAAAAATCATTATCTAAATAAATTGGCATAATATTTATTATCCTTTCTTTACAATTTAAAATGCCTGATATTCTTCATCAAGTATATCATCTATACTATTAAAATCATCTTCTACATTCTTACTATTTAGAAACTCCTCAACCCTGTCATATTCATTTGTCAAAGTTTCATCGCTTCTCAAAAATGTACCATCGTTATTCCTTTTTTGTTTTCCTTTGTTCTTTTGATTTTTATCCATAAATCTCTCCATCACGGTTAAACACTACACACCATATGCACAAATAATGTGGCTAACGCAACAATTGCTACTATTATTGATAAATTTGCTATTTTTAAATTTCGAACTGCTTTATCATTATTTTGCGATAGTCGTTTAGTAATTGAATCTTGTATCAAAATATTATTATATATAATTTCAAAATCCGAATTTTCTTGCGAAAATCTAAATTTATCATTTTTCAAAATTTCATGTCCCAACGGATGACATTTCACTTTTTGAGGATAATCTAGCAATAAAAGACACAACATCGCCACAATCAATCCTCCCATTAATACACTATATAAAATAACAAAAAAAACATTACGATAATCAAAATCTATTTCCTTTACAATAATTGGAATTGCTATATTAAACACTGATATAAATATTGTTATCCACTTGATAAGATATTCAGATTTTGTACGAATCGTTTTCTCTCTTTCAACTTGTTGTTTATATGCTTCGCTACTTACTTGAAAAGCATAATCCAATCTATTTTTCATTTCCACTCCATTCATTTTAATGCTACTTTATTCACTATACTAACTCAATTTTATATATATTTCAATAATTATTAGCGCATTTAACGTTTAAATTATAAAATATATTCCATTTTATCAGACAATATTTTTTCTCAACAGAATATCCATTTCATAAAATAAACAAAAAGCATATTAAAAAAATCATCAGCACTTTAATTATATTATTTTCTTGCAACTTAATTTTACCCATCCTATTTCAAATAATTTTTATTAAAAATCTTTTTATCTATCAATACATTTATTTATGTTGCTATCATATCCCCTAACCCACATCTGAATCGGTGAGGAATTTGGATTAAAACTAGCCGTTTCCAATGCATATTCAAATCCACCATCTTTATTCTGATAAGTACACAAGGTCGATAGCACGGCTTCTTTTGAACCATCCTCAAAATGGTATTGCCAACGAGCCAACTCAAGCGGTCTTGCATTTCTATAAATGAATTTTCTTACTTTCTCAAATGCTGTTTTCATGCTAATCTCCAATTTATAATTCCATTCTACTCAATTCTTTAAGCCTCAGTTTAAAATACTTTCACTAGTTTATTCTATTTCAAATTTCTTTTCTATCTTGGCATCTGCACCCATCTCAAAAATTTATAAAATAATAACTTTTTCTTACTCGAATTGATATTCAAAATCTCTCTTATCCTTCTAAGTAGTATATTTACAATTTCTATTTCTTTTTTAAGCATATCTAATAATTCCCCTTCATCCCCAATCTTTATTGATTCCTGAATATTATAATGAAGATTATTTCTTACTTTTTTGAAATATTCAAACTCCTATTTATAAACTTGTTGTAAGGTTGTTTCATTATATTTTTCGCTCCACAACAGTTCATTTATGTACTGTTTTTACTTGTTTTATATATTTCTCTGACATTATATTGTCATTTTATTGTCACTGCGACAATAGGTAATTGTATTATTATCTTTAGTCCAACAAGCTGGAAGTTATCGCATTCTTTTACATAAAGAAATCAGTATATCGCGGTAGAAATCCAGCGCATCCCGTATATCCTTATTGTATGAGAACAGGTAAATCAAACTCCAATCTGCCAAACTTTCTCAGTATATCCAAATCTCTTATGATAAAATTGCTGCCCCAATAATAATTTCCAATTGTCTGTTCGGCCACGCACCACCGCTTGCCGTCTGGATGGGGGTTACTTTGTTCAAACTCGTCAAGTTCCTCTGCAGAAGGAAACTGAAACTCGTGTGTACCGCGCAGCTTGTCAACAATTGTGTCCAGATTCATATCCACAGTACGTCTGCACTCCGGGTAAAAACTGCTTTCTGGCGAACCAATAAAATACACCGGTAGAGGTAGCCAAGATGGATATGTTTCAGGGGCAAATGCTTTAATATTCAATGCTGTTGGATCGTAATCGGGATAACCATGGAGCAGAACCTGTCCGCATTGGCTATAACGCTCTTTCAAACTCTCCGCCTTACAGTAGATGCTACTGTCCTCGTCTGCGTGTTTGAGGATGAAGTCCGCAAGGCGTTTGGTCACTCCGATATCGGCATATGGTTCTTTCCGGGAATCAAAATGGAACCATGGCATATGTGCGAAGTCATTATTGCTGGGGATTCCCTGCATCCCTACCCAACCTTCATCTAATAAATATGCCCCAGAGCTAAGATATTTGATGATACCCTCAATGATTTTGCTTTTTATATCGCTTTCGTGCTCACCTGTCGTATCCAGATAATCTAGCGCAATGCATACTGTATAAGGAGATGAGTGGGGGTTCCAGTTGTTGCACTCGATGTTGTGTCCAAACCCTCCGTCTTCATTTTGGTAGCTGGACAGAACCGACAGAAAATCATCGCAGCTGCCATTTTCAAAAAGGAATTTCCATTTCGTATAGTCAAGGGGTCTCGCACTGCGGTGAACCAGCTTTCTTAATCTCAAAAATTCATCAATGGATATTCTTTGCAATGTCATTATCCTCCCAAATCCCGATTTATGCATTTATTATACACTACACCCTTGCCCTTACACAACAAAAAATCGGGCAGCCATCACACACCCAAATTAAAATTTTAAATTCCACTCCCCCCTTCTGTTACAAAAGCAGAAAAAGCTGTTGCAAAAATAGTATTTAAAATTTCTTCTTTCATTCCATTTGTATTTTTTTACTATTTATGACCATATTATTAATGTCTTTTGATATTCTATATCTCAAGCGTTCAAAATTCTTAAATGAAATCATACTACTACTCCTAAAATACTTGGCTTAAAACTGAATTGCCTGCAAATATATCGTCATGTAAATTTCTAGTCATCTCATTCCTATTCTCTAAGTACCACTCATGAAAAAGCTCATTTTGTTCATAATAAAAAATTGTCCTTCTAACTTCCCCAATAAAATTCTTCAGTTCATCTGGTAGCGGATATTGATTTTTTAGTTCATCCACTATTTCAAAGGTCGCTTTAAATATATAGTATAACAAATACGGTATTTTTATGTACTTATTATTAAACATTGTAAGGAATTTTGAATAATAGGTTCTTATAGCTCTCACTTGACGTTTTGATACTTTAACATCACTTCGTCCTATCATCCTATTCGCTTTTACCCTAATTGCTTTATATGCATTACCATACGGAAATTTCCTTCCCATATTCTTGTAAATATGAATATATGCATATAATCTACTAATATTTATTCCTATATTCTCAACAGTTTCTCCGTCTGGTATCCTAATAATTATATATGGATAAGTAATATTCCCAACCTTAACTTTGCTCATAATCTAATCCTCCGTAGAAAAATATAATATAAAAATAATTTTTCAAAATATTACTTGCTCTGCTTCCTTAATGCTTCCACAGCTTCTTTTATTCTATTAACAACACTTTCCTTTGACCATTCATCCCAAAAATCAACTGTTGCACTATTAGGTTCATTATCTGGCTTATCAACTAATATTCGACTCGGCAGCAAACTTGCATCTCCAACTATCAATGCTTCCCCAATATCCAATATTGGTAGCATTTCTGCATAATTTCCAAGATTATCCGGAAGCAATTTCTTTATAACATTCTGATCATCCACATTGGTTAATCTCATTGCAATAAAATTGTTTGCCTGACTCAGAACTGTTCTATTCACTTCTGAAGGGCGCTGTGTTATTACTACCAAACCAACACCATATTTTCTTCCTTCTTTAGCTATTCTTTCAAAACTTGATAAACTTGCCGTTTCTATTCCCTGCCTTGCACTCTTTGGAATATATAAATGCGCTTCATCACAGAATAAAGCTATTGGATGAATTTTTTCTATATCTGTCCATTGCTGAATAGAAAAAATCACTCTTGCAATTAACGAAACAATTAATGGCAAAACATCCGATGGAACTTCCGAAAAGTCTATTATTTTTACCCCCACCAGCGTTTGATGCGGATGCCAACAACATTTCACAAAGTTTTTCCATATAGTCATATTTCATCAGATCCTCTTTATTAGAAAACATAAAATTCAATCGTTTATCAGAAATCTTATTTTCTAATCTTTGAACAAATCTTGACAGTTTACCGTAAAAATCCCCTTGTTTTGTTCTATTATTCGCTCCTGAAACCATTTCTGTATCCTTCGCACGTAGTTTTTCAACTAATTCATTAATATTGTATGGTATAGGACTGTCAATGGTAAAAAGATCTTGCATTTGTTTTTTACCTTCTGTCTCTAAGTATTTAGATTTCAATTCAATAACATATTTACTAAACATCATTGCCTGATTTGGTGCATTATTATCGGATCTATCTAACAGCAATGATAACATTTCATCATATGTCAGCAACCAATAAGGCAAAAACATAATATCATCCGATATTATATTACCCGGTCCTGCTATTTTATAATGTCTAATCCCTTCCCCAACTATTGTACTATATTCTCCATGTATATCAAAAAGAATTGCATTTGCTGATTTTAATTTTTCTATTTGTTCTATAACTGTTGCAACGGTAAATGACTTTCCGGAACCTGTACTTCCAGTAATAACTGCATGCCTTTGAAAAAATTTATTTCCATCTAAATATGCCTCAGCAGTGTCATTTAAAACATACTTTCCAATTTTCAATGGGTTATCCATCATTGAACTACTTTGAGAAATTACACTCATAAAACCTGAAAGAGTTTCTGAAGACATAGTAAAACATTCTGCCTCAATCTCCGCTACTGATTGTAAAGTTCTTTTGAATATATTCTCTTTACTGCCAAGTTTATCAATAAAAGTACCAACTAAAGATATTTTAACCAAATCATAAGAACTCATTTCCTCCAAGTCCGCATCTTCCATTAAACTATCTGTCGGATTATATTTTCTTACTATTTTATTTACCATTCCAATAAGATATTGCCCAACTTTTGAGGAACGAATTACTACTAAGTGATTAACTTGTACATTTGATAATAATTGTGCATCTATGATATGAACAACAACTGTTGCTGTATCTACACTTTCTACTTTGCCTATACATTTTTCTTTTTTTAAATTAATAATCATCATTCCCCTCCTAAATAACCTTTAATAATCCTTTTTGTGTCCACAATTGCTCATCTACTATTTCTGTTCCCATTGGTAATATTATTTCTGTTTTTGAATCATCATCCTTATATGCCTGAATAATAATAAATTTATCACTATTACTTTTAACAAGTTTTGTCGCATCACCAGATAACTCTTTCGTTAAAACAACTATTGGTTTTCCCATTTGTATTCCACGAATAATCTTATGCTGGATTTGGGAATCATTAAATCCATATCCAATACATAAATAATTTTGTGCTTTTTCTATAAGTACATCTGCTATATGCAATATATCTCGAAATGGTGACTCTAGCACTCTTTGATATTTACTGGTTCCCGGCGTTATAATTGCCGGCGTAAAAGCAGCTGGTATTTTTCTTTGTAGGGGGATTGAAACAACTTCATTTCTTTGCATACAATACCAGTCTAATGATCCATGAACCTTTAGTAAATTTACAATTTTCTTTCTACTCACCTGATTATTAGTTCTAAATTTTTTAAAAAATTCTCCCTCAAAAAGACAATCAACCGGAATACCCAACTGGTCACACGAATACTCTATTACTCTGTCATAATTTGTAGTTATAACATTTACACATTGTGGCTCTGCCTGATAAAATCTATTAATCATTTTTCCTAATTCAGGTCGTATTCCTCCAGTTATCCAATTTTCCATAAGTTTAATATCTGCTTCATTCACTAAATTCCATGTGACATTCACAACATCATATATCATTTCCTTTGTTAAACGAACATCAGTCAGTGCTCTTTCTAAATCAATACTTTTTTTCAAGTTTTCCGAAAATTTACTCCATTGCTTATCTGCACAATATTTTTTGTCCAAGTCATTTACTAGTCTCTGAGCCAATTCTCTCATTCCAGGTATTCCGTATGGGATTGTTCCTCCCGTTCCAACTAATATAAGTGGAACAGTACTTAAAGCCTTTTGTATTACTTCATAAATTTTATCTATATCCATCCACATATTCCCTTTCATATTTTTATAAAAAAAACAATAAACAGTATCCAAATCCACGGGCATCTACTAACCGTTAGATTCAGATACTGTTTATCGCTTTTATATTTCTATGCTATTATTCCGCTACTTGCCAAACAGTATCACCACACTACTCCCCCGTAAATTTTCACTCTCTTTTATATAATGTGAGTTTACAATATTTGGCGCAATTTGTCTATATTTATCAAAAAATCTTTTCAAACTTTCTAATTTCTGTAAAGTTCCCTTTCTCTTTACGAAATGTCAAAAATGTATTTTCCTTTCTGTTTTTCCAATATCTAATTCACTTCAGTTTCTTCCAATATTATGTAATATGCTTATACTTAATTACCGTTACATTACCTTGTTCCAAAGAATTGTTACTTTATCCAACAATTCTTTTTTGTCGTCAATCAATCCGATTTTTCTCGGAACAACTCCCTATCCTGTTGCTTAAATTCCGATACCAGCAGTCCTTCTTTTTCCAACTTCCGATACATACAATCAACACTTTTACAATACTCTTTAACATATTTATACGCTTTACAAAACTCTGCAATTTTCGGATTTGGAACATTCCTCATTCGCCACAAAAAGGTCTTCCATATCTGCCTAAATAAGTCCTTTTCTTAATCTGCGAATCAGATATGCAATTAATTTTTCAATTATGCTGAGAATGTGTCTTTCAAAAACACATCTTAAATAACATTCAAGTCTACACACAAACATATTCTGTTTCAACTCCGCTGTCAGAGAATATGAATCTAATTCTAACGGTTCACATGTAAATTTGCCCAATTGGCAATCGTTCAAGTGTAGCTTATATTCATAAATTTGATTCTTTCATTCCATCATTTTACATTACTAATTATTTTAATATATCTCCGTTTTTTTGTTTCAGCTGTTTTTTTCACTTTGCCCATTGCTACCAATTCATTCAATAACTGCCTCGTTCGTGCTCCTTTTAATCCAATGTAGCTTGCAACTTCTTCTGTACTGTATTCAACATTTTCGCTCATATTCTGCAAAATCTGCTTATGCCTATCAGATAATGTATTTCCATCTTGTATAGAATTATCTGCTGATTTTTCTGCTGATTCTGCTGATTTTTCTGCTGATTTTGCTAAACTATCTGCTGCTGAAACAATATTCAGTTCCAACGTGACCTGATCCAACACCGTATCTTCCACCAACTCCGGCTGCATCCAGCCTGCTTTCTCCCACACATCTAAAATCGTCGGGAAACCGGAACCGGCATTATCTCCGAATCCAACCATTCTAAGCATTGTCTGCATTCTTGGATTTCTCGGTTTAGAATTGCCGCCACGATAGATTTCTTCTTTCGGAAGTTTCAATGTTCCCGGATTTGTAAATGAAAAGCCATTCGCGGTTTTAACAATTTTCAGTGTTCCTGCATCGACCAAATAATCTGCATGTATAATCAGATTGACAAATGCCTCTCTGATTGCTTTATGCACCGGCGAATCATCTACCCGATAATCTTTTTCAAGCACAAATGCTTTCTTCAAATCAGATGTCAGTTTCGGCGAAACTTTTGTAAAAAAATTAAAGAGATTATTTTCCCAAGTTCCATCATAGGTAATTCTGTCATTCCATCTGATATCAGGCGTAACTTCCGTTTCATCACGATAGTCCATAAAAATATTATCAAATTCGTCCCTTATAGCTAAACCTTTTCCAAACATCATAAGTCCGGCCAAAGTCAGACCTTCAAGTCCATTTCTTCTGTCTCTTCTATATCCTCCTAATACCTCCAGAAATTCTTTGTCATCATAAGTATTCCATATGTGTTCGGGATTTCTCGTCTGAAACATTTGGCGGTAATGCTTCATTGTTTCCGAATCAATGTCGCCCATTGTATAATATTCCAAAATAAGGCTGTCATTTCCATCAGGATTTTGATCGCGAATCATGGCTCTTACCTCATGCTCTGTCGCATGATAATCGCCTTCATGATTTCTTTTATAGGTTCCCTTATATGGATTTTCGCCAACATATACCGGACGGAATTTATAATCTGCTCTTGGGACATGAATAACAATTAAACTGATGTCATCTTCTTCAACAATAAACACATCCTCGTCTTTCAGAATGTTTACATTGACTTTATTTCCATTAATCGTATTCCAAAAATCTTCAATCTGCTTTTTTGGATTTTGTATCCCTTGTATCATAAAGCGTTCTTCAGGTGCCTTTTTTGACTTATCTTCATCAATGCCAAGAATAATATATCCGCCTTTCGTATTTGCAAAGCCTGAATATGACTCATAGACAGACTTCGGCACACTCTTTTCTGCTTTCTTACACTCGATATCAACTTTTTCACCATCTAGGATTAATTGTTTTATTTCCTGCATGTCCATGTTTATTACCTTCTTTTAATACAATATGCAGTACAAATTATTTACAAATATTTATTTTATCTTCAAAACTTCAATATTAACATACTAACACTATGTATTAAATTGTCCCTCCGCATAATACGGATAGTATCTGTATATCTTCTCAAATTTTTCAATTTCATCATAAGTAATTCCATAAAATTCATCTTTACGTGTTTCATACTCGCTTTTTGAAACAGGTATATTTTTTAATATTATCTGAATTTCTTTATTGGTCAATTTGGGAATATCAATATTAAATATATCCTCTTGACTTGAAATATATTTGTATTTTTCATTTAAATTGCTTTTGCTTATTTTTTCTTTCAATGCTTGATTAACAAGAATTCCCCCTATAGTTAACATTGGTGCCCCGTCCTTATAAGTTAAAAATAGCAACTGTAAATATTCCACTTTATCATTTGGATCCAATATGTTTCTCTTCTCTATTATTCTACTTATTTGTGTATTCATAATCCTTCTTATAACAAATGGAATGTTTTTATTTGTGTACATCTTTTTTTCAATTTTTTCATCGAAAAAGTTTCCAATTCGTTCTTTAAAAGTTTCCATTTTTTTGGACTGATTTTCACCTTTAAATGAATAGTTACAGGATATAAAAAACATACTTCCTGTGTCAATATTTCTACAAATCGTTTCAATATCATATAACATATATTCCGAAAAAACATCGTCATAGTCTAACCATATCACATTTGTTTTTTCAGCAAAACCACTAATCTGTGGTAAAATATCATTCGTAGAGCCATATCTCATTTGTATACACTTTAACGGTTTATTAAATTCATATCTAACTTGTCTTGAGATTTCTGATTCAATACTTATCATATCAGTAACTCCAAATTCATTATGAATAAGGAGAAAATCCGTAAAATATTTAGCCCCCAATCCTATATATCTCAAATCCCTGTTGCCTTCTAAAATTTGTATTTCTTTAACTAATTCGCATAATATCTTTCTTTCAATTGATTTTGATGGTCGAATTTGATAGTTTATCGTTTGATCACTTCCTGGCATATTTAACACTCCGCATCTATATAGTACTCAAAAGTTTTTTCTCCAACTTCTTTATAAGAAGATGCATTCAGTAACTCTTTTAATTGATCAGCTTCTTTCTTTGGCTTTTTGTACGTTATTGTAACATTTGGGTTAGGATTTGCTACAATTTTCTTTATTGATATCTCTCGGTTGTCTTTTATAGCTTCTACATTTTCTATAGTTAATTCAACCCCTGACATATTAGAAATTTTTTCCTCAACACCATCATCATTATCTCTGGTATTTTTCTTTATTTCATCTAATATATTTTTTACTATCTTAAAAATTTCTATCATTTTCTCTCGTGCTCTCAAATATAATAATGATGTTTCATCCAACCCAGTTTTTGTTGTATTCCATGGTAATCTATCTGGATATTTAGAAGTAAAATAGACAATCCCTCTAAACCCTGCATAATCATTATGGAACGTAACACCACTACTTTTATTCTCCATATCCTTCCACGTGGTCAATGATGTTCTATCGGCTGCTATTACCAATCTCCCATTACAATAAATATACCATCCCGCATTTTCTGGTTTATATTTGCTTCCCTCACGTGGTGCTATTCCAGCTAATATTTTCACATTAACACCATTGTCTTCATATGTTTCTTTAATAGACTGTATTTCAGTATTATCAATCAAAGCAACATTATTTCCAACTAAATTTTTGCCATTAACTATAATTGACAATCCATGCGCTATGTCTAAACCCACACGCCTTTGCACATGTTCTATTACTTCATTCTCAAAGCTTGTCGTTGCTAATTCATTTGCAATTTCATCATGTAACCGTGTTACTTCAATAAAGGTTCCAGTCTCACTAATATCATTATTCATATTTTCTTTATATGATGCTATTTCAAAGTCCCAATTTGCGCTATCGTCAACCACCCATTTTTCAACATCTAATTCAATTTCAAATTCTGTTGTTTTGGTTTTTGATTTTATTGTAAAAAAATTTCCCAACTTGAATAGCGCTCTTTTCATTCCTATTCCGAAAATCCCTGTAGTTTCTGCCTCTTCAGCTTTTTTTGATCTTGGTCTACCAAAACGAAAAGCATAATTTTCCGCCACATCTAAAGGTATTCCACCACAATTATCTTTAATAGAAAATTTTTGATTACTAAAATTGACTTCTATACTTAATCCTTCAAAATCATTATTACCTTTAATTTTTCGTGCACCATCTATACTATTATCAATCAATTCAATTATCGCCTGTTTTAATAATATATCTCGGACAAGCATATTTACAAAAAATTCTTTTGTTGGATTTGCTTTAACTTTCTTTTCAGCCATACTTTTTTCTCCTCTATCTGTTATTATCTCGCTTCTGCTTCACAAAATTCCTATATTCTCTCGTATACTCATATGAATCAGCAAAAATATTATTTACAGCTGCAAATAGTTGAGGTTCATTTTTCTTCATAGACTGTAATTCCTCTTCAAAATTTTTGCCATATGGGCATCCAGCACATCCTGTCCTTTTTAGTCCATATTCGCTATAACACTTACTATTAACAATATTATAATGTTCCTCATAAACCTTTTTTGTTTCACTTAAATACCAAAATATAGGTCTATATTCATCTCCCTCTTCCCCATTAGACGTGAAGCATGTCTTATAGGCACTTCTTCTAGCTCCCCCCTCTGATTTTCTAACACCATATATGTTTAAATCAAACTTACCATCTTTTTTAAACTTATTTGCCACCTTTTTTTTAGCAAAATAACAACATTTATTTGAGATCTTAAACTTAGGTGGATTTTGAATCATAAATTCTTTCAAATATTGATTATATGCAATATTAAAACTACTTTCTCTACCTGAATCAGATTTTTCAAAATCATTACACCACCATCTTAATGCTGCCCTACAGTTAGGATATTTTTCAAGTAATATTTCTAATCCTTCATCCTCCCATTGAAAATTATGAGCTTGTAACCTACTGATCCATTCACTCACTTGTTTAGATAAAAATGGTTGTCCATACTCTTTACAACAGAGTGGAATTGGCTTAATTGCTCTGATGCGTTCGATATGTATTCCGTATTTTTTCTCCAAAAAGATTAAATGTTCCTTAGTGGCTTTGAATTCTAACCCTGTATCAAAAAAAGCATATGTAATTTTTTTAGCTTCCTCATATTTTTGGCACAAATCAATCAATACATCGCTATCACTTCCACCACTTATAGAACATAATATCTTCTCATACTTCTTCAATTTTGAATGTGTAATGACTATTGATTCTACAATTGTAACATCATTCGGTGCATCTTTTATAATTTCATTGAGTTCCATTTTTCTCTTGTTCCTAAAAAATATATTATAATCTTATATATACTATACCATTATTTTTTACAATATGGTAATTTTTATTTATTAAGTTTACCGCTCCCAACAAAGGCTCTCTAAAAACCTTTAGCAAAAATTTTCTCCAACATAATAACGTGGTAACCTTTTTGCTGCTTTAATCTTGGAACTAAAGACTTCTGAAGAATCGTAAAAGATTTTACTACTTGTTGCATACTTTTTGACATACTAGGAACGTAAAGCAACTTTCCTAAACTATTTTTACTACATTCATTATTTAAAATTTGTTCTTCACTCGAATTTTTTTCTTCCAAATTTTTATCATTGTTATTATTCATATATTTATTTCCTAATCAGCTTCATCTATTTCATAAGATTTCTAATAATACAAAAGGCATCCAAATCCAGAACAACCGCAATTCAGATACCTCTTATAACTCACTAAAAATATAGACCTTTAATTTTCCTTATAAGGTGTATCTTCATACCTATGTCCCCCACTCATTTAAATTACTCTTAATATACAATAACTGTAAAAAATTGTCTATAAAAATCCAATAACCTTTTTTGATTACAACAGAAAACATTCAAAATCTTCATCATCAATTCACTTTATTTCGTTTATCAGAAATCAATCCTAACGTACTACAAGTTCTTGATACATTTCCATTAGTTTTGCAACACAACTTTCTGCTGTTGTTGTTTTAATATCAAATCCATATGCCCGCATAACCGCTTTATCATTTTTTCTAAGCGCTTCTCTTAATTCTTTAGGTATTAATAAAGGATCATACAAATCCGCAACGTACTGTTTGGATATAATTTTCTTAATTCTTTCGAATGGATCTGCTTTTAATTTCATTTCATGTATATTTCTCATGTTATTTCTCCATTATTTCAATTGTATAATCCAATTTTCTTATAACTTCTTATACATTTCATAATATCGACTATAATCATTTTCTGTCACAATATTTGCACCCACGCCCTCTAATATTCCTATTACAATTGAGCGATGGCATATTCTTTCATCAGGACAAAAGCAAAGCAATCCTTTTACCTTCCATATCTTTATTGTATAGTTCATTCATCAATTTCTATGCATGAGATACTTTTTATTTCTTTTAGAAATGCAGAAACATAGGTTTCATCAAATGTCTTTTTGTTCCATTTACCGTTTTCTCTTAAGATTCAGAGTATATTTAGAAGTTCTAGTGATGGTGATAAATCTTTAATATGCCAAAAATTATTGGGATTTGAGTTTCCGAACTATTGCCCAAACTTCATCATAATCCTGTTCTCGTACTTCTTCCATATTACTAATGGTAATCACTATACTCCTTTGCCTTGCAATACATTTATCTTATTAATTGCCCTCTTTTCCATAAGTTACTAAACAACCATTACTCCTCAATACGGTATGTAACAATACTATTTAACATAGAGGTAAGCATTCTCATATCTATAAGTTGATTGTCTTCCGCCATCTCCATTAACAGCTCTATTTTCTCAAAGACATCATCCAACCATTGGTCATAATTTCCCATCTTATTCCTAATTTCTTTACTTTGGGAAATCAACAGTTCATACAATTTCGCATAATACAATGCAGCATATATAAAATCCAGTCTTTCCTTAAAATAGTGCTCTGCAATGTGAAACAATACCGTGAGATATATCTCAAGAACCGATACATTCTGCAAATCTGTATAATATCGTAGTTGTGCATCTAATAATGCCATTTCTAATATCTCCATTGCCGTACCATATTCCTGATACTTTATCAGATAACCACTTACAACTAAACACCACAAAGGAAAATCCTTGCACTCCCTGCTATAATAATTTTTTTCAAACAAACACTTCATCTTCAAATAATCATCAACAGAAAGATCCATGTTCCCTTGAGTTTTCAAAATACTAGCACCCAGTTCCTCTATTTCTTTTTGATTATTTTCATCCATGTTTTGTAATAACTCATGGATTTTTGTTTCATTGATTTCTCTCATCTCTACACCTCCTATGAATTCAAAAATCTTTTTATCTTTACACTAAGAGCACATGGTAGCCATCTGTGTCCCAAATTTTCTATCTCCAATCGTCTTATAGAAACAACGGGCATTTTTTCATCATATTTTCTCCGTATCCTAAACTAATTTACAGTAAGTTATCCAAAATTGTAATTCTTGAAATATCAATGGCTTCTTTTTCCTTATTTAATTGTCCGAATTCCACCATCTTATGTGCTCCATGAAAGTCACTTCCAGCAGATATTAGCAAATTATGATTCTTTGCAAACATCTCCAAATACTCATATTCCTTTTTTCCGAACATAGAATAAAATGCCTCCAAACCGTCAATATCATTTTTTACATATTCATATCGCTGCAGAAATTCATTCTCTGAAAAAATAACATTCCCTTTTCCTCGTAAAGGATGTGCCCACACTGCAATTCCGTTACCCGCGTTATGTATCGCCTCTGTTGCTTCCTTAATGTTTAACTTGTATGTTTTATCCGACGGGAAATTATTAAGAATATTATGAATTGCCGTCTCCAAATCCGGAGCTGCTCCATAGCTAACCAGTAGTTTACCGAGATCTGGCTTACGTGGAGACTTTTTCTTCATTAATTCTTTTATATCCTCATCAGATAAATAAATTTTCCATTCTGAAGCAAGATATTCAATCATATCAACTATTTTCTGTCGCCCTAATCGATTGCCCTTTGATACAATCTCTTGCAATTTGTCTATTGCGAAATTGTAAGCCAATATATGATAGGAGTACCCACCTGATTCGCAGCTAATTTCCACTCCCGGGATGAAATTAATTCCTGTTAAATCTAATTTTGACATTTCCGGTAATGCAGATAAGGTATCGTGATCGGTAATTGCTATTATTGAAACTCCCATTTCCCTGGCTTTATCCAGAATTTCTTTCGGGCCACATGTGCCGTCAGAATAGTCGCTATGCATATGTAAATCCACCTTATTATGTAGCATTTGAGATCCCTCCTATATTGTTATCTAACAAATCTGCCAGAGCTGAAATATCAGAATTTTTTTTATAGTTGTTTTTTTCATTCAGTATTTGCACATACATTTTTTGTTCGACTAACTCTGTCTCACTAATTAGCACGTCAATTTTCCTCGATATCTCCTGAAACCAATCTATGTGCTTTTCTGTAATCTCGTCCACTTCAAAGAGAACTTCATACGCCCTGGAATAGTAGGCCAATGCAAACATAGAATCTGTTTGTTCCTTATTATTGTAAAACTCAGCAAGGTAATAAAGTACCTTTGCATAATATATTTTTGAAACATCATTTTTCTCTGCAAAATATCTTTTTTGTGCATCTTCTAACGCTTTATCAAATAATTCCAAAACATCCATGTGCTGATGATATTTCTCTAAATATTCAGACACAAGAATGCACCAATCAATTAAATCTCTGTTATCTATGGTATATGCTTCCAGCAATATTTCTTTCAGTTTTTTAACATCATCTAGCTGAAGTTCAACATTTCCATTTTTCATTTTGTGAAATGCCCATAGGTTGAAAAACAATTCTTCAACTTGTTCTTTATTTTTTTTATCCATTGCCTTTAAAAACTCATGTAGGGTTTTACTATTTACTTTATTCATGCCTTCGTTCCTTCCTTTTTCTTAATAATATTTGTCAAATATTTTCCATCAGTACTTCATTTTATTAAGATACATTCTTGTTATCAAATCATCTCATCCGCTTGTTGCTTTTTTTTATTATAATTACACCACATCTTCACGAACCTCATACAGATAATCTTCTTTCTTCTCATATATCCATAATTTATTGGTACCATCAAATTCTTTCGCCGTAATTAAAAAAATCTCCTCCTTAAAGTCAGGTTTCTTTACATATATTTCTTTGTATTGTGGCTTTATTAGTACTTTTCCATAATGTCCAATTAGACCAGTATTTCCATTTTTATCTTTGACGTTAAAAAATATTCCTTCAGCTAAAGCTCCAATATCTGAATAATTTCCTATTTTTTTGGCTTTCCATATTAAATGATCACCTTCAATTTCAGTAAAAAGAAGGTACGCTTCTCCATGTTTCATAGCAGAAGTATATGCATGAACCTCGGAAATTTTATTTATTTTTTCATATTCGCAGGGTACCATTATCTCCCCAGTAGTATCCATGATTCCCCATTTTCCGTCTTTCTTTATCCGCACATAAAAACCCAAAAGTTCATATTCATATGCGTCCTCAAAGTTATCTGATATTTTATTAGCATTCTCATCTATTAACCATTTGCTTTTTTTGTTTCCAACCACGATGGTTTTATCCCAATGAGATGCAGATGCATACTGGGCTTGAATATAGATTTCACCATTTTTTGAAGAAAGATACCCTATTCTTCCGTCTTGTACATAACGGATATATGGAAATTTCTCGGCAACATCATTTTCATAGATTTCGTCATAAATATTTGAAATATAGTTATCTTCTTCATCAGCAAGAACATCTCCGCAATCCAGGTGAATTATCTTTCTGTCTTCTTCATTTACAACATTAGGATTTTCAAGAGGAGTACTCATCAGCTCGTTTTCAGCAGTTGCATCTGGACTCTTATTACATCCTGTCAACAAAATCATTGCACAAGTGATTATTATACATCTTCTAATTAAATTATACTCCATTATTTTTGTGCTCCTTTCGTATTTCCTATCCCAATAATTTGAGAATTATTTATTCTGCTCTATGTATTCAGTAATTCTGGTATAATATTCTTCTAGTGCTTCTTCTGAATACTCCCCGGCAGTTTCCTCACACCTATTCTCTGAGCTGACACAATTATTCGCTCAATACGTTTGCGCTTTATCCTTGTTTTACATTGTTTTCTTTTTACTTTCTGCATCATAACAATCATTGCATATGCGACAAGAAGCAAAACACAAAACAGAAGTACTGTTGATATCAGCAATTTGTTTGTTGAGAAATAAGCTAATGTAGTATATATACCAAACGGAATAACTAAATTTGAAAATATACTAAAACTATTTCTCCGTTTTCGGTATTCCAAACATATTCCAATTATTAAAGATACCAATATTAAAACAGTTAAAATGATTTTTGATTCCTTATATGTACAATAATCAATACATCTGAATAATTTCCTATACGATATAATTGCAGGGATCAAAAACAATATATTCTCAAATATAAATTCCCACATATCTTTTGTATTGTTCGGTCTCATATTATGCCTCCTATACAATTTCACATTTATGAATCAGTAGAATCTACCCAAAAAATCTTCGTCATCTTCATCAATACCATCCAATGAATCCAATACTTCTTTAAGTATAGCTATCCTCTTTGCAAGCATTCTATGTTCTTCATCGTAATAAGCATTGACCTGTATTAACTTCTCATAAGAAATCCTATCCAAAATACTCGGATTGGCATCAATCTGCTCAATCAAATGCGCAAAATCCTTATTCTTTTCCACACCTTCTGAAATTTCCCTATCAAATAACTTATTCATTATTCTATATCTTCTTTCTTTCCAAACAGATTCATATGCATTTCTGTGTCAGAAAACAACTTAATAACATTTTTGATTTCGCTAGAATATTCAAATTTTTTCATACCTGAATTCTCACACTTGCTGCTTTATTAATAAATTTTCTTTTCATCATTTCCCCATGTCTTAAGTACTTCTATCTATATGTATTTTCCATTCTCTTTCCAATTTTCATTTTCCTTTTTATATCCATAAGTTTTTTATAGTGTTCAGATTTAAGTGTTTCATACCGTTCTGTTACGATTGGCCGAACGCCGCGGCGAATGACGTATTCCTTGCCAATTGGCATATAGAGCACGTCCTCTACCGGTAAATTCATCTTCACTGACATGTTTTTTGCAGTCTGTAAATCCATTCCACCAAGATATATCTGTGTATCCATGTTATTGAGAATGGTGGTTGCATTTTCCTCCCCATAAATCATTTTCAGCTGTGATTCACTTTGTAAGAGAACGCTTATTGAGATATTTGCAGAACGAATGATGCTCACGTACTTTTCCAAATTACTGATTGGCGTACCGCTGGCAAAGTCGTCTCCAATCAGATGTACCTGCAACGGCAGGGATTCATCCGGAAAGCAGTGTGAATACTCAAACAGCTGGTTTAATATCTGGCTATACATTATGTTCACATATGTATGATATTGTTCTGCAAAAGCCGGAACCGTAATGAACACAACCGATTTTTTATGGGCAATCTTGGTAATGTCAAAACAATTTCCCCATTTTACAAAAGTTCTCAATTCCGGCGTGAACAGATTTGAGAGTGTCGTGTTCAGCGTTGAATAGATGCATGCGGCTGTATTTGGGGCATTTATTTTAAAGGCGTTCCAGCATGAAAATGCAAACATTGCAATGTCATTTTGAAACCCTGCCAGGGTTTCAAACGCTTCATCCAATGCCGTGGTCATTCCCAAATCCGACCTGCCCGGCTTCAGGGCATCAAAGTTATCTAATACGTCTGCAATTGTTGCCTTACCCTCTTTCTCTACAACTGTAAGCCCCATGATTGCATTAAAAAGATCGATTGCCGACAGGTTCCAATACTTATCCTTCTGGTTCTCGGTTTTACCATGTGCTCCTTCGATAATCGCCTTACTTAGCTGGGCAATGTCTTCCGCAGTGTTTACATTACGCATTAAGTCATAACTGTGCAGAGACATTTTCGGGTTTGTAAAATCCACATCATAAACGTCAAAATTTTTACGCCTGCAGAATTCCATCAATGCTTCAATGTCCGCCCTTTTGGAACCGGTACATATTAAACTTGTATTGTCTGTTTCCATGATTCTTGGATAGTTATATGATAATGTTTTACCCGTTCCGCTCCCGCCAATGACTGCCACATTATTGTTTAATCCAGTAATATCCGTATCTGTACTAACAGAGTATCCTTTTGCTAAATGAATCTGTTCTGCTTTCATTTTCTACCTCCTCAGTTCACCAAAAGTCACTACTTTATCTGCTAATCCAAATTCAACCGCCTCTTTCGACGTGAAATAATGATCATACATGGTCTCATGATCTATTTCTTCTAAAGTATGTCCCGTCTGCTCTGCCAACAGGGTATTTACTAATTTCTTGGTGGATTGCAGGCTTTCTGCAATCTGTTTAACATTACTGGTTGTTCCATCCACCCTGCTCCTCAGTAATGGTTCATGTATCATCACTTCTGTATGGGGCAACAAATACCTTTTTCCTTTTATCCCTGCCGATAATATTACCGCCGCCATACTGTAAATATGTCCAATGCCGACAATGACAATATTATCAAAGGATTTAATTACATCCAGCATGGATAACCCGGTTTGTATTTCCCCGCCTACGGAGCTCAGCCACACTTGAATTTCTTCATCGGACTCTTCTTCTAAATACATAATCTTTTCTGCCAAATCTAATGCCGTTTCTTCATTAATCTCACCACGTATAATAATTCTTCTTTTCGATAACATAAACGTTTCAAGTCCAACACTGCTTATTCCATTACTTGACTTCATTAATACATGACTCATAATATGCCTCCTAACAACAGATAAACATTTCCAACTCTCTGCCCAACAAGTCACCAATGGTTACTTTGCTTCTTTCATCCTCAATAAAACATGATCTTATTGCTTTCGTCTTTTTCTCAAACTTTTCCCTGTCTTCACATAATGCAAATAATTTTGCCGTGTTCCTGGCATCATCAATTGCACTATGTTGTTTTCCCTCAAACAGAAAATCTACACATGAAAGTGCATTGGACAATGATATTGGCTGTCCACTATACCCTATTTTCACTCCAAATTCCCGCTGGAAATTATGCCAATGGGAAAGGACTGCATCTAGTCTGAAATCAATAATACACTTTTCTCTTGCTTCATCCCTAATTTGCTTCTCATCGCTGTCTGACCATGAGTATATATATGTATTTTCTATATCGTCTTCTATCCAACTAAGGAACTGATTCAATGCCTTTGCAAAGCAAGGTGCATCTTCTAAATTTTCCGTAGTAATTCCTGTCAGATTGGTAATACTTTTTGTAATCGTCGTATACTCAGGTTTGACATAACACATGAATTCACCCACCACCTGCATCTTGTCATCCAACATAACAGCTCCAAACTGAATCACTTCATTATTCATATATTTTAATCCTTTACTGCCTCTCTTATTTATGGAACAGAATTCCAAATCCAATATTACATTTCTACGCATATAACGCACCTCCGAATCCGCTGTTTACTAAAATAATATTTCCCTAAATAATTTTTATCTTCTTTCATCCATTTTTCATTTGTTGACTATTTCTTATTTGGTATTGTAATTATAATCTATATGTTTCTGTTAAGTATAACAGGTAAAGTTACCTCTGACTCTTCTATAAATCCATTTATTGTCTTACAGGATTAGTTATTATGTAAAAAGCATCAAATAACAAGGTGGATAGTAACGCCTAAATATTTTTAAGATAATTGTCCTAAAGCCTCTAAAGAAATGGACTGCCGGTTAATACCGATTGCCCCTTTTCTTTTTTGCTCAAAAAACAGGGATGTGAGTGGTCGCATGAACTACTCACATCCCTGTTTTTAAGCTATTTGTTTCCCAACAGCCCCATTATACTATGTATATAGACAATAACTTTTTAATAAATTGTACAATTTTTATATGTCTTTAACCCCCAGTATTTTGCTCGATTCTTTTCTTTCGGATTATATGTTTCTGTAAATGTCCTTTTTATATATATGCGATAAGCTGTATGATTGTTTCCTAATCTTAACTTACTCCCTGATTTCGTATCAAATTCACAAAGCCATTTTCCAGATGTTGTACGCATAATAACATGCATAGTATCTTTAGATTTTGTTTCTTTTCCATTGCTTTTATATGCATAAATTTTTACATATGCGTCCTTCTTTAAATTGCACACACCAACTAATGTATACCCACAGTTTTGATTATAATTTACCAAATTTCCAGTTTTCCAAACTGCTGCTAGAACACATGTCGGTACTACTGTACTCAATATTGATACAATCAAAATTACTGAAAGCAACATTGCGCATTTTCCTCTTAAACATACTGCAACCTTTCTCATATAAATTTCCTCCATTCGTTTAATATTGTTAAAATAAATTTCAACCATTAAAAATCTATTTGTACTTTTTGGTTGATAAATTTATTATAACAATATCATTTATTTATACCTAACACCTAAAGTTTACACTAATAATATTTAAGATAAATCCTCTTTATGCTGAGATTCACGCATTTAATTACTACTCAGTTCTTATTACTATATAAAAATAGTTGGTCCCGTTAGAAACAAATGCTTTGTTAATCCTTTTATTTCCCAAAAATCTATGCTTTTCGATAATCGTTATATGAAACAATATTTGATGAATCCTTTAATATATCCATAATTTTTATTTCAGCGAAATTATCACAGTATAGTTCATTACAATATTCAATAATCTCTTGCTGCATATCTGAAGATAATTCGTCAAATTTTCTTTGTTCTTCAATCAGATTAATGAACTTCAATGCTCCCACTTCAATTGATAAATCTGGCTTTTTTCTAGTAATTTTAAATACTATACTACTTTTATTAAATTCTCCATTTTTGTCCCCTCCCTTACCTAACATCTCGCCTATTTCCCAATTATCAAATGATATTTTCTCTCCCGATTCTAAATTTCCCCGCATATTTTATCCCTCGTCTAATAAAATTTTCAACTTTGCTTAATTCTCATAAATCTTCTTTACAAGCCCCTATCTTTTATTTACTTGCTTTCTAATAAGATACAAGTGAGATTATCTACGCCACCATTATCCAGTGCTACTTCCATCAATTGCTTAATTGCATTTTCTATATTATCATTTTTGCATATTATTTCCCCAATTTCAAAATCAGAACACATATCATACAGACCATCCGTACATACTAATATTCTATCTCCATATAACACTTCCATCCACTCACTTTCTATAGGCTTTAAGCTCTTTCCTGTATAATCCCTTCCTATATACTCTGTAAGTTGATGTTTTTCTCTTTCCGGAGCTTCCTCCAAAGCATTATATATCCCTACATCTGTTTTCATTTGTGCCAGAGTCTGATCTTTTGTTAGGATAAATGCCTTACGGTTTCTAATTAAATATGCTCTGCTGTCTCCAACATGAAACACTTTAAAACAATTTCCATCTGTCACCAATACAGTTCCCGTCGTTCCACATACAATCTCATTTCTTTGTTCTTTTCTTATTTGATTATTGGCATTTAGAAAACCAAGTCTTATCATATTATCAATTTCATTTTTATTTGTACCAGAAGCTACTTCAGGTATTAACTTCTCAAATTCCTGTGCAGCTGTCAATGCGGCTTTTGCACCATTTTCTCCTCCACCCATTCCATCAAAAACGGCAAGGCATTTCCATGTGTAATTGCAATTTATTTGCTTACTTTTTATGACTTTATACGGTTCACTGTTTTTGTTAATCAAACCGTTTAATAAATAATTATCTTCATTTTCCACTCTAACTTTTCCAATATTTGTACTTCCTACTGCGTTTAACAAATGTACTTGTTTGTCAATCCGCTGTATACACATTTTATACCAGTTCTTTTCTAATTTATTATTATTAATTTTGTTATTTATAACTTCCATTATAATCTAATAAACTCCTACCAATTTATATGCCACTTAAAGTTTCCCAAGAGTTTCCTCTAATGCACTTTTAGCATCTTCATTTCCCTGCTCCGCACTCTTCCTGTACCACTTTACTGCTTCTTTATAATTTTGTTCCACTCCTCTTCCAAAATAATAGCAGTTTCCTAAATTCTTTTGAGCATCTGCATCTCCCTGCTCCGCACTCTTCCTGTACCACTTTACTGCTTCTTTATAATTTTGTTCTACTCCTTCTCCAAAATAATAGCATTTTCCTAGAACCCATTGAGCAACTGCATTTCCCTGCTCCGCACTCTTCCTGTACCACTTGACTGCTTCTTTATAATTTTGTTCCACTCCTCTTCCTGAATAATAGCATGCTCCTAGAACCCATTGAGCAACTGCATTTCCCTGCTCCGCACTCTTCCTGAACCACTTTACTGCTTCCTTATAATTTTGTTCTACTCCTCTTCCAAAATAATAGCAGTTTCCTAAATTCTTTTGAGCATCTGCATCTCCCTGCTCCGCACTCTTCCTGTACCACTTGACTGCTTCCTTATAATTTTGTTCTACTCCTTCTCCATTCGCATAGCAGTTTCCTAAATTATTTTGAGCATCTGCATTTCCCTGCTCCGCACTCTTCCTGTACCACTTTACTGCTTCCTTATAATTTTGTTCTACTCCTTCTCCAAAATAATAGCATTTTCCTAGAACCCATTGAGCAACTGCATTTCCCTGCTCCGCACTCTTCCTGTACCACTTGACTGCTTCTTTATAATTTTGTTCCACTCCTCTTCCTGAATAATAGCATGCTCCTAGAACCCATTGAGCAACTGCATTTCCCTGCTCCGCACTCTTCCTGAACCACTTTACTGCTTCCTTATAATTTTGTTCTACTCCTCTTCCAAAATAATAGCAGTTTCCTAAATTCTTTTGAGCATCTGCATCTCCCTGCTCCGCACTCTTCCTGTACCACTTGACTGCTTCCTTATAATTTTGTTCTACTCCTTCTCCATTCGCATAGCAGTTTCCTAAATTATTTTGAGCAACTGCATTTCCCTGCTCCGCACTCTTCCTGTACCACTTTACTGCTTCTTTATAATTTTGTTCCACTCCTCTTCCAAAATAATAGCAGTTTCCTAAATTCTTTTGAGCATCTGCATCTCCCTGCTCCGCACTCTTCCTGTACCACTTTACTGCTTCTTTATAATTTTGTTCTACTCCTTCTCCAAAATAATAGCATTTTCCTAGAACCCATTGAGCAACTGCATTTCCCTGCTCCGCACTCTTCCTGTACCACTTGACTGCTTCTTTATAATTTTGTTCCACTCCTCTTCCTGAATAATAGCATGCTCCTAGAACCCATTGAGCAACTGCATTTCCCTGCTCCGCACTCTTCCTGAACCACTTTACTGCTTCCTTATAATTTTGTTCTACTCCTCTTCCAAAATAATAGCAGTTTCCTAAATTCTTTTGAGCATCTGCATCTCCCTGCTCCGCACTCTTCCTGTACCACTTTACTGCTTCTTTATAATTTTGTTCTACTCCTTCTCCATTCGCATAGCAGTTTCCTAAATTCTTTTGAGCATCTGCATTTCCCTGCTCCGCACTCTTCCTGTACCACTTTACTGCTTTTTTGTAATCCCCTCTCTGATATGCTTCAATCCCCTTTTTTTCATAATCAATAAATGTAAATCTTTTTGCTTCTTTTATTTCATTCTTTTGTTCTTTTGCGTTTATGTTGCTATCTTCTTCTGTTCCTTCTTCATAGAAATCAACAGCCGGCAAAGTCTTATAGGCATCTGAATCAACCATATCAACTTGTTTCATTTCAAAATTGACATCTAAATTCTGTTTGCTCCATTTACTTTCATACAAATTATTCAATTCCTTATAAAATTCTTCCGCCTTCTGGTATCTATTATTTTCATCATATGAGCATGCTTTCGCTATCACTTGGATAAGCTCATTACTTATTCCTACAAGTTCCGGTAATTTTTCACCTCGTATTCTTTTTCCTAACGCTATATCATCTACATAACCGGTATCGGATGAAAATGGCAATCGATTATTATTTGATAACTGATATAGCACAAGTCCTAAACTATAAATATCCACCCGCCAATCATATTTATCTTCACCTTTTCTCATAAACTGTTCAGGCGCTCCATACTCTTTTGTTCCAATTGATGTAACCGCATAATCTTGATTTTCAAGAATTTTGGATATGCCAAAATCCCCCAGCATATATTCACCGCGGTTATTGATGAATATATTTTGTGGTTTTATATCTCTATGTATAATACCAAGCTTATGACATTCTATTAATGCTTTACAAATATCCAAACCAATCTTTATTATTTCGGCTTCAGAAAATTTCTTACCGTTTACAACATACTTATACAAATTGTCATAAAGTTCCATTCGAATTAGTAGGTCACATCCATATCTAAAATCTTCTTCCCATTCATCATAATCATAATCCAGATAAGATACGATATTACTAGCCCCTCTCAATTGATACATTAATTGAATCTCTTTCTCTGCTTTTTCACGTTTATCGTTACATTCTTCCAAATATCTTCTTTTCGCACTTACTGGAAGTTCTCTATATTTTCCTCTTTTCGTTACTATATTTACTACTTTCATTGCACTCACTTCATCAAAAGTTGTTTTTCGACGCGTGAGTTTAAATACCAATGTCGAATCATTTGACTCCGAGTTGCGTGATCCCTCTCCAATAGGTGTAGAATTGATGCTCCAATCTTTAAATACTTTCCCATAGCTCTGTATTCTTGTTTCTATTGACATAACTTATCCTCCACTATCTTGAATCTTTTGACACTCTATGTAATAAAAAATTTCCTGAAATTATAAATATAAAAATAAAAATTATAAGTATTCCCCAAACATTATATAAATGCCTTGAACTATATTGAAACATATTTTCAATTTCATGTGGAACATTTTGCACTGTTAACTGAATTTTCAGTTTCATGGAATTCAAATTACTCGTTGTGCCCAGTGCCTCCATCCCCCATCGACTTATCATAATATAAGATACCCAATTCGCCATTCCTTTCATTTCAAATAAAATACCAGAAAATATCAACTGGACAATCAGAATATATGGAGCCATAACATTCGCCGTTTCTGTTTTCTTTACTAGACATGAAATACACATTCCCATAGCATCTGCCGCATACATTAGCAACAAGATGCTGATATAATATTCTATCAACGTGTTACCAAATATAATTCCATTATCCGGCAATGGATTATCATAATATTTATTTACTCCCACATAGCTTGTACATAGAATTGCACTTTGAATAATGCAGAGAACAAATTGTATACTGGCTCTAGATAATATGTAACAGCGTATTCTCAATCCACTGACATAATCTCGTTTTATGTTTGCCCTGTCTTTTACTATAGTCTGAATGGAATTAAAGATTCCTCCCCAAATTGCTGCACTCACCAATACAAAACTTGCAGATTTTGTTCCATCATAATGAACAAACATATTCTCTCCTGCTATCCACACTGTTATGATAGATGCAATAACAGGAAACATAAGTGACACCAACAAATTTTTCTTATCACTTAACAATATTAATAAATATTGTCTCATCAATAACCGCAATTCTTTAAATCCGCTTATCCGTTTTGTGCCTTTTTTCATAATCTAATTTCTCCTTATATATTTAGCTGGATTTTCAGCGACTAACTCATATGCTTTTTTTATACTTGTGCCAAAATATTTTTCAGCCTCATCTGGCGAACCTGAAAAAGCTAATCTTCCTACATCATCTACCTTTACCATCATGATAATTTGATCAAATAAATTTATATCAGAAACATCATGAATAATAACCAAAATACTCTTTCCAGATTCATGAGCTAATTTTCTCAAGATAGTAAATAGTTCTTTTTTCGAAAATGGATCTAAACCTGCATCCGGTTCATCCAAACATAACAATTTCTTATCTGACACTAACTCTTTCGCAATATTTACTCTTTTCTTTTCACCGCCACTGCATTTTCTAATAACCGTCTTCTTTTTACTTTCCAAATTTAGTTGCTTTAGTACTTCTTCTACACGTTGCTTGATTTCTGCCCTTTTAGTATCTGACGGTAATTTTAACCTAGCTGATTCTTTTAATTCTTCTCCCACAGTAAGCATTTCATGAAATACATTTTCTTGTGGAACACTACCAATTAAAACTTTTAGTCTATCAAAATTCTCTATAAGATTCTCTCCATAAAAGAGTACTTTACCTTCTACACCATTTGTCTCCATACCATTTAGGCAATTCATTACTGTGGTTTTACCAGCACCAGAGCCTCCTAGCAATGCCACCAAGTTTCCTTTTTTCACTTCAATTTTAACATCTTTTATAAGTTCTTTCTTTCCATGTCGATTGATATCTGGAACTTTTTTGCTGATAATATTAGCACTAATTGCCACTTTACCACCAAAACTCCCCTTACTTATTTCATTGTACAAAAGGTAATTTCCTATTATTACACCATTCCAATCACATAAAGATATCCTGTCTTTTTCTCGTAATTTTACTGTTTCATTTACTTGTTTCCCATTTACCCATGTACCTGCTTTACTTTTACAATCCGACAAATAATAAAAACCGTTTATACAATCAATCTCAGCATGTTTTGCAGATATATACGATTTATTTATAATGATATCATTTTGTCCATCTCTTCCTAAAGTCCAATTAGATTTTTGCTTTAAAAATATACTCTTCCAATTATTTCCTAATTGGTCTGTCGAGAATAAAATCCAAACCCCTCTACTATCCGGAGCATTAAGATTGTTAGCATCTATTCTAAGAATGTCACCATTCTCAAGCATTTTAGGTTTTAGATTTCCATTGATTCCAACATTTATCTTTTCACCATTGTAATATGTTCCATTAATACTACCTAAATCCACATAATACCACTCATCCTCAATATGTATAAACTTCCCATGTTTTCTACCTGCTATCGGAGAACTTAATATAATATCCGGATTATTTTCCGGTGTTTTTCTTCCTAAAATCCATTCATTTTTATAATCTAATGCCACTTGTCTTATATTCTGATTTTCAAAAATAATCAATCTCGCTTCACTAGGTATTTCCAAATATGATTCTGTTTGCATAACTCCTCCTATCCTTCTATTTCATTTAAAAAAAATTCAACTTCCGGTATATCAAGTTGTATGAAAACCTCCCTAACATATCTGCTGAGTCTTGCATCTCCGTCACACGAAAATGCATCTTCTAATTTTGCATTCTCTACCGCATATATGACAGCATTCTCAAAAATATTCTTTGCACAAAGTGGTTCCATATAAGCAGTTTTTAACATTTCATCAATCTGGTCCGTATCCATATTCAAATTAATACATAATGATATTAATTTATCTCGCTTTGGATACCAGCATCCTTTATTAATCTCTGTCAAACAATTATGCAGAGAACTGCTCCAACCTACCGATAATTCTGATAAACTATTATAATTACCATTTTCTATATTAATTTTTATATATGCTTTTATCTTTTTATACAGTTTACTAAACTGCGACCGGAATACAGGAAGTTTTTCATGAATGAACTTTATAAGTCCCTCTTCCGTGTCACTATCTAATATACATATCAGAACATCCGATGTTTCAAAAGTATTTATGCTTTCCTCAACTTCTGTTTCATATAGCTCTTTCTTTATTTGCCTTACTATATTCAAATAACTTTCATAAGTACTTGGTATACTGTCTTTTTCTAAAATAAATATTATTATACTATCATCTAATGACTTTGGATATAATCTGGGATATCTACCATATCGTTCTAAGAAGTCATTCATTTCTTCAAGATTATACCCTGCTGCCAATCCAATCCTTATAAATTCTTCTCTTTTCTGAGGGATTGCACCGTTACACCATTTTGTAACACTCTGTCTGCTTACACCACATAATTCAGCCATTTTCTGCTTAGTATATTTATTTACTATCTCATTGATTTTCTTCTTCCAAGATTCCCGTCTATCTTGAAGTTTCATCAATATCCCTTCCTTATATTCTTCTATACTTTCTGCATTCTGTGTTTCGATTTTTAAATAACCTGTAGTACTATAAGCATCTCCCTTCACAATATCTTTCCTCCAAGCCAATTAAATATAATAAAAAATTATATCATTTTTTGCTGTTTATCGCTACTTTAAATATACTTTTCAATTCTTTTATAGTCTTTATGATTTTATTCAAAATAAAGTTTTCTGCACACGTTAATTTACTTTCTTCCGGAAATATGATTTTAATATCATCATCTTCTTGAATGCTATATTTAATTTCAACAACTTTGTCTGTTTGTTTAACTTTCAAATATAATTTCTGTAAATTATCTCTATCATTTTTACCAATACCAATTATAAATTCAGTATTTTTATATTTGCTATAATAAAAATCAAAGTTACTATCATCTTTAATCAAATAGCTATCTTTCTTGGGTATATCACATTTCTTTAGTTTAATAATCGTATTTATCAATGACCTATTTGAGTCATTTGAAATATCTGATATAGTTTCTATATCTACATCAAATAGATCTTCCAACTTCTCTTTTGATAAATATATATCACCTGTTATCAATCCACTAACTGGGTTTATATTGCTTAAATGTAACCTCTCAAGTGCATAATTATATGTTGTTTTTAAGTTAAATAATGTTTTTTCAGTATTCATGTAAAACTCTATTATTGAAGATTTATTATCTTCTACATATAAATTTCCATAAATTTTATTTTTTTCTTTGTTTCCTTTGATTAGATAATTAGTACCTTTTTCCTCCTTTGAAATATTTTTCGAGACATGAATATCCACCGTGTATTTCCCATTTTTATCCAAATAATACTTGACCTGCTTAACTATTTTATATTTATTAAATACTATTATAAAAATAACAATAATTCCTAGTAAAAATATCACAGCAATACTTGCAAACAATCTTTTCATATGCACCTCTATAACTTTATTTATGTTTTCCATTGTATAATTGTTTTTTTCTTTAGTCTAACATTTAAAGTTACCTTATGATTTAATGTTCAAAATCAACTTCTTCCACTACCACTGAAAGATAATTTTTATAGACGTTATTGAACGAATTGATATGCTAATGAAAGAACGTAACTGGACAGACTACAAATTATCCGTTGAATCCAGTCTCTCTCCATCAACAATTGTAAATATTCACCGCCGACATACTGTACCTTCCATTCCTACATTGGAAGCTCTTTGTGATGCTTTTGGTATTACCCTTTCCCAATTCTTTAATGAAAACTATTCTTCTGTTCAATTGAGCAAGGAACAGCAGGAACTTTTCCGCACATGGGTATCTCTGACAGATAATCAAAAGAAAATTATTGCTTCCTTGATTAAAGAATTCAAATAGTAATCTTATATTTTTATTTATTATTTTTCTACATTAAAATAGACAGCATCTGCCGTCTGAGTACATATCTACATATCCATTTTTAGTATTTGTATTCAAAAAAACTTACATTCTGTACAATTTCCAAACTTTTAGAACCACAACCTATTTTTCAACCTTTTCTTTAGCACGGTTATTCTCTATGTTCGCAATCATTTCCCACAACGTAAAAACCACAACCTCTCTATATACAAGAGATTGCGGTATATTGGCTCTAAACTTTACTTGGGGGTAAAGTTTAGAGCTTCTTTAAATTTTAGGTAAAAAAAGTAGGCACAGGAGCCATATTCTTTTATAATTGAATCACCACAACACAACGAAAGGAGACTTACCTATGCCTAATAATGATTTTATATCAAATATTTTAG
>CANQHC010000022.1 GCA_947623595.1 uncultured Clostridia bacterium
CCCTCGCGGCCCTTACGAACCCTAACAGTTTAGCAAACTGTCCCCTTCAACCACTTGGGTAAGCCTCCAAATTGTTAAGTTTAAATCGAAATTTAAGGTTTAATTTCTATATAATATAAAATTGGCGGAGAGGGTGGGATTCGAACCCACGGTAGGCTACAAACCTACGCCAATTTTCAAGACTGGTGCCATAAACCAACTCGACCACCTCTCCGTATACTTGTTACCAAATCCGGTAACAGTATATATATTAGCACATTTAAGCTCTATTTGTCAATAGAAAATTGAATTTTTATGCTTTATTAATTTCTTCCATTTTCTTATATCATTTTAATAAACTCAAGATTCTTTCTAATTCTTCATTTGTTGAGTACTGAATTACAATTTTGCCACTTCTTTTTCCTGCATTTAATTTCACTTTTGTCCCAAAGAAACTTTGAAATGTATCTTCTATATCTCTACAAATAGCATCTCTTTTTGCCTCTTCTTTTTTTGGAGCTTTTTTCTTATTTTGAATGGTTTGCTCAATATCTCTAACGGTTTCACCTTTTTCTATAATTCTTAATGCTGCCTCATATTGCTTTTCAGGATCTTCTATTCCAAGTAAAGATCTACAATGCCCTTCTGTTATCTTTCCATCTATAGCTAATTTCATAACTCTTTCATCTAGATTTAATAATCTCAATGTATTAGTAACTGTTGTTCTATTTAATCCTATAGTATCGGCTAATTGTTGTTGGGTCATTCCATACTCATCTAATAATTGCCTGAATCCTCTAGCTTTATCTATTGGATTTAGATCTTCTCTTTGAATATTTTCAATTAAGGCAATTTCTTTATTCTTTCTTTCATCACTCTCGCGTACAATACAAGGCATATCTTTTAATCCTGCTTTTTTTGCAGCTCTCCATCTTCTTTCTCCAGCAATAATTTCATAATATCCTTGTTGTTTTGATACGATAATCGGTTGTATAATGCCATACCTTTCAATCGATTTTGATAATTCTTCAATTGATTCACTTGGAAAACTTCTTCTTGGTTGATTTCTATTTGGTTCTATTTCAATAATCTTAAGATTTTGAACGATTTCTTCTCCATCTTTTATTTTCTTTTCTTCTTCTTCTGTCAACTGATTTTCTTTAAATAAGGCTTCTAACCCTTTTCCAAGTCCAGTTTTTTTCATAGCCATTCCTTTCACCCTTTCTTTTAACTATTTTTTTCATTAGCCTCTTTTTCTCTTGTTTCATTGTTTTTTATAAACTCTCTAACAAATTTATCATAACTTTTAGCACCTTTTGATCTAGGATCATATACTGATATAGGCATTCCATAGCTTGGTGCTTCACTTAATTTTACATTTCTTGGTATTACAGTTTTATATACTTTATTTTCAAAATATTTATTTACTTCCTTTACAACTTGATTTGATAAATTAGTTCTCATATCATACATTGTTAATAAAGCACCTTCTATTTCTAATTCTTTATTTAAGTGCTTTTTTACTAAATTAATAGTATTTATCAACTGTCCTAATCCTTCTAACGCATAATATTCACATTGAACTGGTATTAATACACTATTAGCGGCGGTAAAAGCATTTAATGTAATTAATCCTAAAGATGGTGGACAGTCTATCAAAATATAATCATAATCTTCTTTTAAAATATCTAATTTTTCCTTCATACGATATTCTCTTGACATAACTGAAACTAATTCTACTTCTGCACCTGCCAAATTTATATTAGATGGGCATATAGATAAATTTCTTATTTCAGTCTTTTGAACGGTTGCTTTAGGTTCGATTTCATCATTAATAATTAAATCATAAACTGAATATTCTACATTTTTGTCAGCTCCTACTCCACTAGTTGCATTTCCTTGAGGATCTGCATCTATTAATAATATTTTCTTACCTCTCTTAGCTAATAATGTACTCAAATTTACTGCTGTTGTAGTTTTTCCAACTCCACCTTTTTGATTTGCTATTGCTACTACTCTTCCCAAATTTATTGCCTCCATTCTTTTTATGTAAACTTTTTTTGTTGTTTCAATTTCTTTTTGGTTAACATAATTATAAGATTATATGATTTATTTATACAAAATATATTTTTTATATATTTGTTGCATAAAAAAATTGACATATTAATGATATAAAAATATTCATTATATGTCAATGAAATTTGAAAATAATTTTTATTTTTTTTTTATACATTTGATAATTTATATTTTTTTATAATATTTCATGAAATCGGCTTTTTTGTAGGAGTTCCCGCTTTTCTAGGATATTGTTTTGGAGTTGATTTTTCTTTAGATATAATTACTATTTTTCTTATAATATCACTATCTGGTAAAATAACTTCATCAACTTTTTCTAATTTTCCTCCTAAAATTTCAATTGCTTTTTTGGCTTGATTTTCTTCTTCTTCTATATCATTAGATTTCATACATATACATTTTCCTCCAACAACTGTAAATGGAAGCATATATTCTAATAATACATTTAATTTAGCAACTGCTCTAGAAACTACCACTTTATAATTTTCCCTCTGCTTATTAACTTTTATAAACTCTTCTGCTCTTCCATGAATAGCCTTTATATTTTTTAATTTTAATTCTTGTATGACTATTTCTAAAAAACTTATCCTTTTATTTAAAGAATCTAATAATACCATTTCTTTTTCAGGAAACAATATTTTTAATGGAATTCCAGGAAATCCTGCTCCAGTACCTATATCTAGTATTTTTTCTTCGTTCTCTATGTATTTATAAATACTTAAACTATCAATAAAATGCTTTAATATAATTTCTTTTGGGTCTAAAATTGCTGTTAAATTTATTTTTTCATTCCATTCTAATAACAATTGCATATATTTAAAAAATTGTTCTATCTGAATTTCTGTTAAAAAAATGTTCATTTTTTCTGCTTTATTTTTTAAATCTTGCATCAAAGAATTTTTATCCACTATTTTTCTTATAAGATTATTTTTTATATAATCCCATATCCTCCTTTTTTATAACAATTACTAACCTTCATTTTGCTTTATTTGTTCCAAATATATTAATAATACAGATATATCTGCTGGTGAAACCCCTGAAATTCTTGAAGCTTGCCCTACTGAATTTGGTTTTATTTTATTTAACTTCTGCCTTGCTTCTAATCTTAATCCATTTAATTTTGAATAATCTATATCTTCTGGTAAGATTTTTTTCTCTAATTTTTTAAATTTTTCAACCTGTTGTTGTTGCAACTTTATATAACCTTCATACTTTATTTCAATTTCTACTTCTTTTTTTACTTCTTCAGGTAAATTTGGTCTTTCTTCATCTATTTCTCTTAATATTTCATAATTTAATTCTGTTCTTTTCAATAAATCTGAAAGCTTTGCTCCTGTTGTTAATTCTGATGAGTTGTTTTCAGCCAAAACCTTATTTACTTTTTCTGAAGGCTTAATAATAGTATTTTTTAATCTTTCTATTTCATTTATGATTTGTGATTTTTTTATTAAAAATTTTTGATATCTCTCTTCTGATATAAGTCCAACTTCATAACCAATTTGAGTTAATCTCAAATCACTATTATCTTGCCTTAATAACAAACGATATTCTGCTCTAGAAGTCATCATTCTATATGGCTCATTTGTACCTTTAGTAACAATATCATCTATTAAGACCCCTATATATGCATCAGATCGATCTAAAATAACAGGAGCTTTTCCCCTCACTTTTTGTGCAACATTTATCCCTGCAATAATTCCTTGTGCAGCTGCTTCCTCGTAGCCAGATGTTCCATTTATTTGACCAGCAAAAAACATTCCATCAATTTTCTTATGTTCTAATGATAATTTTAGTTCTAATGGATCAATACAATCATATTCAATTGCATATGCTGGTCTTGTAAATTCTACATGTTCTAATCCTGGAATTGTACGATACATTGCAATTTGCACATCTTCAGGAAGAGACGAACTCATTCCTTGTACATACATCTCATCTGTGTCCCTACCAATCGGCTCTATAAACAATTGATGTCTTTCTTTGTCTGCAAATCTTACAACTTTATCTTCAATTGATGGACAATATCTAGGTCCTGTACCCTTTATTTCTCCTGCATATAAAGGAGATCTATGTAAATTTTTTCTAATAATTTCATGCGTTTTTTCTGTAGTGTATGTTAAATAACATGGTAATTGTTCTTCATTATTTTCTATTTTATCTTCAAAAGAAAAAGCAATTGGATTTTTATCTCCATCTTGTCTTTCCATTTTAGAAAAATCAATAGAATTTTTATTAACTCTTGCAGGTGTACCTGTTTTAAATCTTACTAAAGAAATACCCATTTTCTTTAACATATCTGATAATCTATTAGCCGGAAATACTCCATCTGGGCCACTTTCATAAGAAACTTCTCCTATATATATTTTTCCTTTTAAATAAGTTCCTGTTGCTAGAATTACATTGTCAACTTGATAAATAGCTCCTATATTTGTTTCAACCCATTTTACTTTTCCTTCTTCTACTCCGATATCAATAATTTCTGCCTGCTTCAAGAAAAGATTTTCTTGTTTTTCTAAAGTATGCTTCATTTCCATTTGATATCTTTTTCTATCTGCCTGTGCTCTTAAAGAGTATACTGCTGGACCTTTTGAAGTATTAAGTATCCTTAATTGAGTATAGGTCTTATCAATATTTTTTCCCATTTCTCCACCTAAACAATCTATTTCCATTACCAAATGACCTTTTGAACTTCCTCCAATATGTGGATTGCATGGCATATTTGCAACTGCTTCTAAGCTAATAGAAAATAGTAAAGTTTTTAATCCAAGTCTCGCTGTTGCTAGAGCCGCCTCGCATCCAGCATGTCCTGCTCCAATAACTGCTACATCATATTTTCCTGCATCATATTTCATTTTTTATTATTTGAGGATATATTATCCTCTTCTCCTTTCTTTTTTTATATATTTTAATTCGTTTTTTATGAAACAAAAATCAGTGTTTGATACAACTTTTTGTCATGTCGAATTTTGTCGAATTTGTCTTTTGGGCTTATTCTCGATATTTGTTTATATTATTTTGTCTTTTTGTTATTGTTTTGTTCTTCTTTCTTTATCCCGTAAAAGCTTATAAAATAGCACCTTTTACGGCTTTTCTTAGTATAACCTATTAGTTAATATATACTTGATTATTTTCCAAGGCAAAATTTCGAAAAAATTTCTGAGATAATATCTTCAGTAACATTTTCCCCAGTAATAGCGCTCAAATCCTCTAGAGCTTCTTTAATAGGTATAGAAACTAAATCTATTGGCATATTATCTCTTAAACCATTCTTAGCCTCTTCCATTCTATTTATAGCACTTTTTATCTGATTCTTATGTCTTATATTAGTAATTAAATTTCCGTCATTTATTTGTATTTCATTCAATTGGAACATATCCAATATTTCTTCATACAAACTCTCTAACCCCTGCTTATTTTTGGCAGATATCTTTATAACAGGTTTGTTAGCCTCTTTGATAATTTCTTCATTTTCTAAATGTATATCACATTCGTCTATTTTATTTAACAAAATAATAGCTTTCTTTTCTTTAATTAGTTTTAAAATTTCTATATCTTCCTCATCTAATTCCTTTGTATTATCAAAAATGCTAATAATTAAATCTGCATCTTCTAACAATCTCAAAGCCTTTTCTACACCAATTTTTTCAATTTCATCCTCTGTTTTCCTAATACCTGCTGTATCAATTATTTTTAAAGGAATTCCATGCAATTGAATCATTTCTTCTATGGTATCTCTAGTTGTTCCCTCTCTTTTACTCACAATTGCTCTTTCTTCATTTAACATTGCATTCAGCAAAGAAGATTTTCCAGCATTAGGTTTTCCTATAATAACTGTACGAATACCTTCTTTTAAAATTTTTCCTGTATCAAAGCTCTTTTCTAAAGTTTTTAGTTTGTCCTGAATTTCTTCTATTTGCATCATAGCTTTCTTATCACTTACTTCTTCTATATCATATTCTGGATAATCTATAGAAGCTTCAATATCTGCCATAACACTCAATATATCTTTCCTTATTTCTTGAATTTTTTGTGATAAATTTCCCTCTAACTGATGAAATGAAGCTTTAGCTTCCTGTGTAGTTTTTGCATTTATCAAATCTATAATTGCTTCTGCTTGTGATAAATCTATTCTTCCATTCAAAAAAGCTCTTTTAGTAAATTCTCCTGGCTCAGCCAATTTAGCACCTGCTTCTAAACACTGTTCCAAGATTTTTTGCTCTATTATCATTCCTCCATGAGTATTTATTTCACACATATTTTCTGTTGTATAACTTCTAGGCTTTTTAAAAAATGAAACTAATACTTCGTCTAATTTCTCCCCAGTTTTATAATCTATAATATATCCATACTTTATGCTATATCCCGGTATATCTTCAATATTCTGCTTTTTCTTTGGAATAAATATCTTATTTAGAATTTCAAAACAATTTTTTCCACTCATTCTAACAATTCCAATTCCGCCATTTCCTAAAGCTGTTGATATTGCAACTATTGTATCCATATACTTTGTTGGTATAACCAACTTCCTCCTTCCAATAAAAAATTTAATCAAAGTCCTATAAGTTAATATTTCTATTAACTTGATTTAAAAAAAGTCAAAGTTAGAATTAGTATTTCCACTAAAATCCGAACTTTGACTTCCGATTTTTTTATTATTTTTTTGTAATAACAACTTTTCTATATGGTTCCTCACCTATACTATAAGTTTTTACTCTTTGACTATCTTGTAAGCGGTTATGAATAATCTTTCTTTCATATGCTGACATAGGTTCTAATATTACTTGTTTATTTGTTCTAATTACTGTTCTTGCTAATTTATCAGCTAATTCTTCTAAAGCTTTTTTTCTTTTTTCTCGATATTCTTCAATATCCAAAATAATACGAACTTTTTTGTCTATTCCCTTACTAGCAATAGAAGATAAAATAACCTGCATTGAATTTAAAGTTTCTCCTCTATATCCTATCAATTTTCCTGCATCATCTCCATTTAGAGTAACATATATATATTCTTGATCAGATTTAATTTCATATTTCATAGAAGGCAATTTTTTGTTAAATTCTTCTAAAAAAAATGTTAAATTCTTTTTTGCTGTTTCTATTTCTTCTGAACTTAATAAATTTTTCTTTTCCTTCTCTACATGTTTTGGTAATTCTTTTTCACTTTTCTCTAAATTTTTTTCATTTACTCCTTCTTTTAAAGTTAATTCAACTTTTACAACTCTAGGAGTTAAAATACTAAAAAAGCTTCTTTTATCTTCACTTTCTAACACTTTTATTTCAACTTTATCTTTTGAAACTTTCAATTCTTTTAGCCCTTTTTCAATTGCTTCAGTTGACGTTTTTCCTTCAGCAATAATACTTTTAGCCATTAGATTATTACCTCCTTTTTAGTTTTCTTGATTTTTTAACTCATCTAATTCTAATAATTTATTAATAATTAATCTCTCTACAATCATTAGAACATTACTGATAAGCCAATATAAAGCTAATCCTAAAGGTGCTATAATAGCAATCATTACCGCCATAAATGGAGCCATATAAGTCATGCTCTTATTCATTTCTTGCATTTGCTCAAGAGGATCTTCCTCTTTTTCCTCTTTTTTATCTTTTTCTTCAACAATTTGTTTTTCTTGTTTCTTTTTTTGCGTTATAGTTGTTAATTTTATAGAGATAGCTGAAGTAATTACATAAAGAGCAGGAATAACATAAACTTTCCAATCACTTAAATTTTGCTGAGGAACTTTACTCAAATCAAGACCAAATAATTCCATATTTAATCTTAATTGGTTATATTCTTCTTTCTTTGTCTCTAGCTCTTCTCTATTTTCAACATTTTCTTGTTTTAGCATTTCATCTACTTCTTTATATTTTGTTTCTGCATAATCAAGAACTGCAATTTGAACATATCTATTATCTTGATTATATCCACTTTCTCGCATTTCATTAGTATATTTTTCAATTAAATTTGTATCTATTTTTTTCATATAAGTAAGTGGTTGACTTACTAACCAAAAAACTGATAAAATAATAAGAATTTGTAAAATAGAACCTAAACATCCACTAAAAGGACTCATTTTCTCCCTTTTATATAACTCAATGGTTTCTTGATTTAACTTTTCTGGATTGTTCATGTATTTTTTTTGAAGTTCTTTCATTTCTTTTTGTAATTCATTTGATTTTTTCATATTTTTTTGTTGTTTATATGTAATCGGTATTAAAATAACCCTTAAAATTAGTGAAAAAATTATAATAGCTATTCCATAATTATTAACAATATTATATAGCCAATTTAATAAATAACCAAATATCTCTGATATAAAGCTCATGTATTTCCTCCCTATTTTAATGGATCATACCCACCCTTTGCAAAGGGATGGCATCTAAGTAAACGTTTTATTCCTAAATAAGTTCCCTTTATGGAACCATATTTTTGAATTGCCTGTATCATATAGTTTGAGCAACTTGGATAAAATTTGCAATTCACACCAAAATAATGAAATACTGGTGAAATAAACCTTTGATACCCTTTTAAAAAAAAGACAAAAATTTTTTTCATTTATAAAATACCTGCTTTAAAGAAAAGTTCTTTCATATCTTTTTCTATAATATGAAATTCTGCTTTTTCTATAGGAACTTTTTTATTCCATAAAAAAACAATATTATTTCCCTTATTTAATTGATTTTCTATTAATCTGTAATTTTCTCTAATCTTTCTTTTTAACCAATTTCTTTTTACTGCATTTCCTGACTTTTTAGAAATAGCAATTCCAAATCGATTTTGATTATATTTATTTTTTGCAATATAAATAATAATTTGCTTTCCAGTAAAAAACTTTCCTTTTTTCAAAACATTTTCAAATTCATAATTTTTTTTCAATGTTTGCATCTTTTTCATCTAAAATCACTCAATTCAAAAAAGGTCACCTTTATTTACGTGACCTTTACTTTTACGCACTTAATTTTTTTCTTCCTTTTGCACGTCTAGCTTTTAATACATTTCTTCCGCTTTTTGTTTTCATTCTTTTCATAAAACCATGCTCTTTTTGTTCTTGCCTTTTTTTAGGTTGATATGTTCTTTTCATTTTTGCACCTCCTATTTTGCTATTTTCTATGGAAATTGTATCCTATTGCAAAGCAAAGTTAATACAAAATCTTCAATTTTTATAACTTTGATTAATGCAATTTCCATAAAAAACATTTTATAAATCATTTATAAGCTTTTATATTATACACCAATCAATACAATTATGTCAATATTTCCATATAATTTTAATATTTTATTTTTGATAGTATTGACTATTCATTTCTGTTTTTGATATGATATGGGAATATAGGGATATAAGGTCTTTTAAGCATTTTACAATTTATTCATTTTATGTTTACAAAAGAAATGTTTTATTTATTTTATAAACTTTATGCGGTTTACTTATCCACAATTGTGAATAACTTTGTGGATAACTTTACGTAATCATTATATTTTTAATTATATATCTGGAAGGATTGAAAGAAATGCAAAGAGCAGAAATAAATGAACTACTTACTAAAGCTAAAAAATTATTAGAATCTGAAGTTACAGAAATTTCCTATCGAACTTGGATAAAAGATATTGAAATTGAGGATATTAGTAATAATACTATTCACTTACTAACTCAAACAAAACTGCAAAAAACAATGTTGGAGTCTAGATATTTACCTGTTATAAAAAATGTTTTTAGTTTTCTTACTAATATTGATTACGAAATAAAAATAATAGCAGAAGAAGAAAGGGGAATAGGGGGAACAATTGAAAATACACAAACATTATCTCCAACTTATTCTAATTCTAATTTAAAACCAGAATATACTTTCGACAGTTTCGTTGTTGGAAATAATAATGGTTTTGCGGCTGCAGCAGCGCTTGCCGTAGCAGAAGCACCTGCCAGTGCATACAATCCTTTCTTTTTATATGGAGGACCTGGCCTTGGAAAAACACATTTAATGTATGCAATTGGAAATGAAATTTTAAAAAGAAACAAAGACGCAAAAATTCTATATGTCACATCTGAAAAATTTACAAATCAATTGATAAATGCAATAAAAGATGGAAAAAACGAAATGTTTCGTAATAAATATAGAAGTATTGATGTCTTATTAATAGATGATATTCAATTTATTGCTGGAAAAGAAAGAATACAAGAAGAATTTTTTCATACTTTTAATGATCTACGTGAGGAGGGAAAGCAAATCATTATTTCAAGTGATAAACCTCCAAGAGATATTCAATTATTAGAAGAACGTTTGAGGTCACGTTTTGAGTGGGGATTAATAGCAGATATATCTAATCCAGATTATGAAACACGTATGGCTATATTAAAAAAGAAAGCACAATTAGATTCTGTAATTATTGATGATGATATATTATCAAATATTGCAACAAAAATAGACACTAATATTAGAGAATTAGAAGGAGCTTTAAAAAAATTAATTGTTATGGCTTCTTTAGAACATAAACCTTTTACAATGGAACTATCAGAAAAAGCAATTTCAGATGTCGTTTCACATCAAAATAAAGTTCTATCTGCAGAATATATACAAGATGTTGTTGCAAAATATTTTAATATTACAGTAGAAGATTTAAAAGGGTCAAGAAGGTCTGCAGATGTCGCTTTCCCTAGGCAAATCGCAATGTATCTTTGTCGAGATATTGCTCAAATTTCCACTCCCAAAATAGGACAAGCCTTTGGAAAAAGAGATCACTCTACAGTTATGCATGCATGTAATAAAATTTCAAAAGATATGAATGAAAAAACAAATGTAAAATTACTTGTGGAAACTGTGAAAAAGTCTTTATTTGAAAATTAAATGTTGATATAAAAATAAAAACAGCACATTTTTAAAATTTATGTTTGAAAAAATATTCGTTTGTAAAAAGAAATTCAAATTCTTCTTACGGAACAGGCCTATTAGATATCCACAAGCACCTGTGAATTTCTTGTTAATAAATTGTTGATAAATATTTTTCCACATCCAAAAAATGAAATTGTAAATAACTTTTTTAGTTATCCACAAAATTATCAACAAGAATTTTACTAGGGATATTAGGATTTAAGTAGGTTTTCCACATAATCCACAGTACCTACTATTACTACTACTATTATTATTTATTTATTATATAAAAAAGGAGCGAAAAACAATATGAAACTTGTTTGTGAAAAGGATAAAATCCTTAAAGCTATTAATTCCGTAACAAAAGCTGTTGCTAGTAAAACAACAATGCCAATATTAGAAGGAATTTTAATTCAAACAAATGATAAAGAAATAAAATTTACAACCTATGATTTAGAAATAGGTATAGAATATATAATGGAATGTGAAATTGAAGAACAAGGTTCAACAGTAGTTAATGCTATAATGTTTAGTGAAATAATAAGAAAACTTCCAGACTCAGAAATACATATTACAGTTAATGAAAATAACTTATTAGTAATAGAATGTGAAGGTTCATTATATAAATTAGCAACAATGAATCCTGAAGAATTTCCAGAACTTCCTAAAATTGATGTTGAAAACTCTATTGAATTAGAGCAAAATTCTCTAAAAGAAATGGTTAGAAGAACAATTTTTGCTGTTAGTACAGAAGAAAACAGACCTATTTTTACAGGTTGTTTATTTGAAATAAAAAACAACAAATTAAATGTAGTAGCAGTAGATGGATTTCGTTTAGCTTGGAAAAGTAAATTTTTGCAAACTCAGATAAATGATTTTTCAGCAGTTATACCTGGAAGAACTTTAAACGAAATAAACAAAATATTAACAGATTCATTTGATATGATAAAAATAGGAGTATCTAAGAACCAAGCACTTTTTGAAATGGAAAATTGCAAAATAGTTACTCGTTTGTTAGATGGAGAATTTTTAAATTATGCCAGTGTTATTCCTGAAAATTGGGAAACAAGAATAAGAGTTGATAAAGGAAATATTCAAAATTGCTTTGAAAGAGTTAGTTTAATATCTGCTTCATCAATAGAAAAAGAGAAAAAATATCCTGTTAAAGTAAGTGTTGAAATTGGAAAAATAGTAATTTCTTGTACAAATCAAACTGGAGATGCAAAAGAGGAAATGTTTGTTGAAACAGAAGGTCAAAATTTGGAAGCAGGATTTAATCCAAAATATTTTTTAGATGCACTTCGTGCAATAGACGATCCAGAAATATTTATTGATTTTGGTTCAAGCATTTCTCCATGTATTATAAGACCAACAGAGGAAAATGGTGATTATATTTATATGGTTCTTCCAATTAGATTAAAAGAATAATTAATAAAAAGAAAGAGAAAATAAATGTACATAAATGAAATTAAATTACAAAGTTTTCGTAATTATAATGAACAGAAGATTGAATTAAACCAGAATTTAAATATTTTTTTTGGAAATAATGCACAAGGAAAAACAAATATTTTAGAAGCAATTTTCTTATGTGCATTTGGAAAATCTTTTCGTACTAATAAGGAAAAAGAATTAATTTTTTTAGGACAGGAAAATTTACAAGTAGAAATTTTTTATCAGAAAAGTGATAGAAATGGAAAAATAAAAATAGCAATAAATAACAAAAAACAAATAGAAGTAAATGGTGTAAAAATAAAAAAATTAAGTGAATTATTGGGAAATATTAATATAGTCATATTTACACCGGACGATATTCAAATATTAAAAAGTGGTCCTGCTCAAAGACGAAGATTTTTAGATATGATGATAGGTCAATTAAGACCAAATTATGTATACCAATTAAATAATTATAATAAAACAATAGAGCAAAGAAATAATTATTTAAGACAAATAAAAGAAGAAAATAAACCAGAAGAAATGTTAGAAATCTGGGATGAAAAACTAGCTGAATATGCAATTAATATATGTAAATATAGAATAGAATTTATGAAAAAAATAAGAGATAAAATAGAACAAATTCATTCTAAAATAACACAAGAAACAATAAAAATAGAATATATAACAGAATGTGAAAATAAAGAAGAATATTTAAATTTATTAAAACAAAGAAGAAAATTGGATATTATAAAAGGATATACAACTAAGGGAATACATAGAGACGATTTTAAGGTTTTTTTAAATGATAAAGAAATAGGAATTTACGGTTCACAAGGGCAACATCGTACTGCTATTTTATCTTTAAAATTAGCTGAATTATATGTTATTTTTGATGAAATAGGAGAGTATCCAATATTATTATTAGATGATTTTATGTCTGAATTGGATGAAAAAAGAAGAACTAGTTTTTTAGAAAATATTAAAGATACACAAGTAATCATTACTTGCACAGATAAAATGCAAATAGCAGGCGGAAAATTGTTTTATGTGGAAAATGGCAATGTTAGTGAAAAATAAATATAAAATATGCTAAAAAAGAGATAAAAACGTTTGCAAAAACAGTAAAAGTAGTGATAAAATAACAAAGAAGCAAAAGAAATTTGGAGGTTATAACAAATGGAAAAATTCGAGCATGATTATAATGCAGAACAGATTCAGGTTTTAGAAGGATTAGATGCCGTAAGAAAAAGACCAGGAATGTATATAGGAAGCGTATCTGTTAGAGGATTACATCATTTAGTATATGAAATTGTAGACAACTGTGTTGATGAAGCCTTAGCTGGATATTGTACAGAAATTAATATTGAAATTCAACCTGACAATATCATTTGCGTAGAGGATAACGGAAGAGGAATTCCTGTTGATATTCATCCAAAAACAAAGATATCTGCAGCAGAAACAGTATACACAAAACTACATGCAGGAGGAAAATTTGGAGGAGATAGTGGTTATAAGGTATCTGGAGGACTTCATGGCGTAGGAGCTTCTGTTGTAAATGCATTATCTACTTGGACGGAAGTTACTATTCAAAGAGATGGTGGAATTTATCAAATGAAGTTTGAAAGAGGAAAGACAGTAGAACCATTAAAAAGAGTAGGTGATTCTGATAAGACTGGAACAAAAGTTAGATTTTTAGCAGATGATACTATTTTTGAAACATTAGAATATGAATATGAAGTACTAGAAACCAGATTTAGAGAAGTAGCATTTTTAACTAAAGGCTTAAAAATAAATATTCAAGATTTAAGAGATCCAGAAAATATAAAAAAGGCAGAATTTCACTTTGAAGGAGGGCTTAATTCATTTGTAGAATATTTGAATAAAAACAAAGAAAAAATACATGAAAAACCAATTTATATTGAAAAAGATGGAGAAATTCCAGTAGAAATTGCCTTTCAATATACTACAGCATATTCGGAGAGTATTTATACATTTGTTAATAATATTAACACAATTGAAGGTGGAACTCACTTAGAAGGATTTAAAAGAGGTCTTACAAAAGCATTTAATGATTATGCAAGGGCTCATAATTTATTAAAAGAAAAAGATTCAAATTTATTAGGAGAAGATATTCGTGAAGGAATTACAGCAGTTGTTTCCGTAAAAGTAAAGGAACCACAATTTGAAGGACAAACAAAAACAAAATTAGGAAATAGTAATGTAACTGGAATTGTTTCAGCAATGGTAAATGATGCTTTATCAACATTCTTAGAAGAAAATCCTTCTGTTGGAAAGGCAATACTAGAAAAATGTATAAATGCATCTAGAGCTAGAGAAGCAGCAAGAAAGGCCAGAGAATTAGTAAGAAGAAAAAGTGCATTAGAAACTACTACTTTACCTGGAAAACTAGCTGATTGTAGTAGTAAAGTTCCTGAAGAATGTGAAGTATATATAGTAGAGGGAGATTCTGCAGGAGGTAGTGCAAAACAGGGAAGAGACAGAAAATTCCAAGCAATCCTTCCATTATGGGGAAAAATGCTTAATGTAGAAAAATCAAGAGCAGATAAAATATATAATAACGATAAATTACAACCAGTAATTTTAGCTGTAGGCGCTGGAATTGGAAATGATTTTGACATAACAAAAATACGTTATGGAAAAGTAATTATTATGGCAGATGCTGATGTTGACGGAGCACATATTAGAACATTACTACTAACATTTTTCTTTAGATATATGAGACCATTAATAGAAAATGGAAATGTATATTTAGCTCAACCTCCATTATATAAATTATCTAAAAAAGGTATGGAAGATATTTATTGTTATACAGATGAAGATTTGGATAGAGCATTTAAAGACTTAGCAGAAAAAGGAATTGCAAGGGATCAAGTTGGAATACAAAGATATAAAGGTTTAGGAGAAATGAACCCTGAACAATTGTGGGAAACTACAATGGATCCAGAAAAAAGAATATTAATAAAAGTAACTATGGAAGATGCCATGAAGGCAGATGCAATTTTTACATTATTAATGGGTGACGAAATCGAACCAAGAAGAAAATTTATTGAAGAAAATGCAAAATATGTAAAAAACTTAGATATATAAAATTAATAGCTAGTAGGAAACTCCTACTAGCTATTATCGCCAAAAGGACAAAATAAAGATAGAATTCATCCTTTTGTATTTTATAAAGCTAATATTAATCTTTAGCGAAAACTTATATACCTAATTTTTAATCTAATCTATATTACTATAGAAATAAACTATACACCAAATATATAAATCAGTTGCTCGACTATTAATGCACTCATAATAACTATATTCATCCCAGAAGGACTAATAATAATCACTAAAAAATACAAGAATAATCTTAACTTCGAATATATTACCTATATTTTAAACCATATATATAGTTGTTTTTTTATAATAGAAAAACAGGATATAGCTTTTATACAAATAATATACTCTCATCTCCGAATAATAATCACCTAAAAAAAGCAACAATTACTCTTTGCTCGAATTGTACAAAGCCTAAAACAAGACCTTGTAAAACTCTTATTTCAACTAATATTAACCTTATGTCTTTATTATGTTCAAAAAAATAATTATTATACATAAAAATATTGTCGAAAAATGACATACGATTTTTCTTGACATTTTTTTCAAAACATCGTATCATAAAAATAACAACTAGTATTTACATAATTTAGTTATTTGAAACTTTTATTCTCATTTTATAAAATATAATAATAGGGAGGTGAATGGCTTAAAATGAATCATTATAAATAGTATAAATAAAAAATCAATAGAAAAAGAAAAGGAGGAATATGGAAAATAAAAAAAGTACTACAATTCAAGAGTGGCTTCCTTTTGAAAAAATATTAAATAATGGCATTATTAAAATGAAAAATAAGTCGTACATAAAAATAATAAAAATAAATCCAATTAATTTTAATTTAAAATCTGAATTAGAACAAGAAGCTATATTAAATTCTTATAAAATTTTTTTAAAAACTTGTAATTTTCATTTTCAAATTTTAATTCAAAGTAATAAAGAAGACTTAAGTAAAAACATTCAAAAAATCAATAAAAATTTAATTCATGAAAAAGAACAAATACAACAAATTTCAAAGCAATATATTCAGTATATAAAAGATTTGAATCGTGAAAAAAAATCCTCAACCAAAAATTTTTTTATTATTATAAAAGAAAAAAATGAGAATAAAGAAGTTTCAAATTTTGAAAGTTATGCAATAGAAAATTTAAACGAAAAATATTTTAAAATCAAAGATTGTTTATCAAGATGTGGAAATATTGTAAAAGATATAAATGAAAAAGAACAAGTTTTATCAATTTTATTTTCATTCCTCAATTCACGAATCTATTTTAATCAAATATAAAAGGAGGTGAAAATATTTCTATATATTTAGAAAAAATAAAACAGAAAATAAAACAATTAAAAAAAATTGAAGAACAAAATCAAAAAAAACTTTTATTCTTAGAAGGAACATTTTCAGAACAAGATTATTTAAGTCCATCATATATAAATCTCTCAAATCCAAAATACATAGAAATAGATAATACATATTATTCAACATTAATTATTACTAATTATTTTAGAGAACAAACAGATTTAATTCTAAAATTTCTAATTGATACAAATATTAATTTAAACATATCAATATTTTATGAAAAGCAAGATACATATAAAACAATTCGTGATTTAACTTATCATATAGGAAATGTTGGAGTAGACTTAAAAGAAAGCAATTCAAATAGGCAAGATATTGATATTGCAGCATTTACATATAATGATGCAAAATATATTAGGAAAGAAATGCAGGTAAATAATGAAGAATTATATTTTTTATATATTTATGTTACTACATTTTCAAATGATATAAAGGAACTAGAATACTTTTTAAACAAAATTGAAGGTATGATACAAGGAAAAGGAATGCAAACCAGAAGAGCATATTTTAGACAAGAACAAGCTTTTTTAACAGCATTACCAATTATGGAAAACAATATTGATTTAAAAGATTCAGCTAAAAGAAATGTATTAACAAGTGGTTTAATGGCCACATATCCTTTTATATCTTCTGCAATATTTGATGAAGAAGGAATTTTTATAGGAACTAACATTTACAATAACTCTTTAGTTTTTATTGATAGGTATAATAGCAATAAATATAAAAATGCAAATATTTGTATTTTTGGAACAAGTGGTGCAGGAAAATCTTTTTATACAAAATTATTAGTATTAAGAAATAGATTACTTGGTATAGAACAATATATTATTGATCCAGATAGAGAATATGGAAACATATGTAACTATTTAGGAGGGACTTTATTAAAAATAGGTCCAAGTTCACAAACATATATCAATATTTTTGATATAAGGCAAGAAAGCATGGAAGAAAATGAGCAAGGATATTTAGCAAATAAAATTAATAAATTAATTGGCTTTTTTAATTTAATTTTTGGAAAATTAGATGAAGAAGAAAAAGCAATATTAGAAGATAAAATAATACAATTATATGAATTAAAAGGTATTAATTTTGATGATAAAACTTTATTTAAAGAATCAAAAAATAAAGTGTACATAAAACCAATTTTCAAAGATACTTATGACATGCCAATATTAGAAGAGTTTTATGAACTACTTGGAAAAGAAGAAAAAACTAAAAAATTTCAGATAAAATTAATTCCTTTTGTAAAAGGATCCTTAAAATTTTTCAATAATTATACCAATGTTGAATTAAGTAGTTTATTAATAATAGCAGATGTTTATGAATTAGGTGAAGATAATTTAAAATATGGAATGTATTTATTTACAGATTTATTTTGGGACAAGATAAAAAAAGACAGAAAGAAAAAGAAAGCTATTTATTTAGATGAAATATGGAGACTTATTGGTGTGACTTCAAATAAAGAAGTAGCAAGTTTTATTTATAAAATATTTAAAACAATTAGAAAATATGGTGGAAGTAGTGTAGCAATTACGCAAGATGTTTCTGATTTATTTAGTTTAGAAGAAGGAACTTATGGAAAAAGCATTTTAAATAATTCTGAAATAAAAACATTTTTTTCTTTAGAAGAAGAAAATATTAAAGTATTAGAAAAATATACAAATTTATCAGAAAAGGAGAAAATAGAAATAAAATCATTAAAAAGGGGAGAATGCTTAATGTTTATAGGAGGAGAGCATATTTTAACAAAAATCGAATCAGCAGATTTTGAAAGAAATATTATTGATGGAGGAGAAGTAAATGAAAAAAATTATAACAGCAATAGGTAATCAAAATTTGAATCAAAGCTTGAAAAAAGAAGAAACATTTAACATAATGTCAGAAGATATTTCTTATCAAGAAGGCATCTTTGAAATATTAGAAAAAAATCCAGATATTGACTTTATAATTTTAAGCGAATTATTACCAGGAAATTTAGAAATAAAAAAATTAATTGAAAAAATAAAAAATATAAATTATTCTATAGAAATTATAATTTTTTTAGAAAAAAGTAATGAAGAATTAGAAAATTATTTATTAGGAAAAGGTGTAAAATTTATTTTTTATAATAATCAAGTTGAAATAGATGAAATAATTAAGTTAATAAAAAATGAGTCTAACAACTCAAATATAGAATTAAAGAAAGAATTAGATGAATTAAAAAAAATATTATTGGAAAAAGAAAAGAAAGATAAATCAAAATTTCTAAAAAATAAAATAAAAGAAATAAAAAAATATAGAGACTTTAAAATATTTCCATATGAAAAATTCTTAAAAAAACAAGATAATAATGAAGCACAAATAATATGTGTTAGTGGAACTAGTGGTGTTGGAAAAAGTATATTCACAGTAAATTTAGCAAAAGCATTAAGTCTATATAAAAGTAAAATACTAATTATAGATTTCGACATCCTAAATAATAGTTTACATACTATTTTGGGAGTGAAAAAATATTCTGAAAAAGTAGTAAAGAAAATGAAAAATAATAATTTATTAAAAGAATTACAAGTAGAAGATTTAATAATAAAAATTACTTCACAAATAAATTTAATATCTGGAATTAATTTAATGTTTGATTCAACATATAGAATAGGTAGTGCAAAATTAAGAAGTATTTTTTCTAAATTAAGTGGATTATATGACATAATAATTATAGATACTTCATCAGAATGTTTTCTAGATTACACGAGAGAAATTATGCTATTATCAAATTTAAATATTTTTATTACAGAAGCTAATTTATTAGAAATAAAAAAAGCTAAATATTTATTAAATATATATGTTAATAGATGGAAAATTCCACAATCAACTTTTAAAATTTTATTTAATAAATATAATAAAAATGCTATAGACATGATTGTATTACAAAATATATTTTCAAATTTTTTTATATTAGGAAAAATAGATGCAAGTCCACAATATAATTTAATAATTAACAAAAATATTACAAAAAAATTAAATGATAATTTACAAGAAGAATATGAAAAAATTTATAAAAAAGTAAAAAAAGGAAGGATAAAATGTTAAAAATAAAATTAACAAAACCAACTATGAGAAAAGAAAGGAAAATAAAACCATGGCAGATTTATTACAAAACCAAACAAATGAAAAAGAAAAATTACAAAATTTAAATAATAAAGAACTTGATCAAGATGAGTTAATAAAAAGGCAAAATAGTTTTTTAAATACAACATTAGGAAAAATTGTAAATACAGCTATTGATTTAGGATTAAGATGGGTATTACCAGATTTTTTTGAAGATCAAGTAATTGATGTAAAGAATAGTTTAATAAAAGGTGGATTGAAAGAAGGAATAGATAAAGCAATTGAAGGAGGAATAGAATTAGGAAAAAGTGTAACAGGAATTTTTACAGGGAAATTTGATAATATTTCCCAAGCACAAAATGCAATAAAAAATGGAGGAATTATAGACAGTGTTTCAAATGTAATTGATTCTGCATTAGCCTTTAGCACAAGAAAAAAACTTATAAATGCAAATACAGCTAATTTAATAAAACAAGGAAAAAATGTAATTTTGGATAATGTTAGTAGTAATATAGAAACAGAATTTGTAAGCCAATTAGATAGTATCGAAAAATTAGGAAAATATGAAAATAATTGGAGGAATTATTTCCAAAATCAGGATTTTGAAGGAATGGAAAGAGAATATATAAAAATAAAAGAAAAATTAAAAGAAATAATGCCAATAGAAACAACTATAAAACAGGCTAGAGAAATAGAAAATATTCACTTAATAATAAAAAATAATGGACAAAACTTTAATTTAAGTGAAGAACAGATGCAATTAGCAGAAGCTTTATAGTAATTATAATTGAATTACTCAGTTAACATAAGTTAACACAAAATCAAAAATAAAAAAATCTTTCTATAAAAATAAATAGATTTTATAATAAAAAAGTAAGTAAAATGCTTAATTTTTCTTACTTTTTTTCTTGCATATTTTTTTTCATTTTAGTATAATGAAGTGGTAAAGTTGTAAGAGTTTAAAGCTTATAAACAATATATAGAAAGGAGAATATGTAAGCTTTTAAAGCTAACATATGCTAGGGAAAATGGAAACAAATGATCAAAAAAGAAATGACGGAAAAATAGTAGAGCGTGACATTGAAAAAGAAATGAGAACAGCATATATTGATTATGCAATGAGTGTCATTGTATCCAGAGCATTACCGGATGTAAGAGATGGTCTAAAACCAGTTCATAGAAGAATTTTATATTCTATGTATGAAGATGGAATTACTTCAGATAAGCCATACAGAAAATGTGCAAATACAGTTGGTTCTGTTTTAGGAAGATATCATCCACATGGAGATTCTTCTGTATATGATGCAATGGTTAGATTGGCTCAAGATTTCACTCAAAGATATACATTAATTGATGGACATGGAAACTTTGGTTCTATTGACGGTGACGGAGCTGCTGCAATGAGGTATACAGAGGCAAGAATGGCAAAAATTGCAGAAACAATGCTAGAAGATATAGAAAAAAATACAGTAGATTTTATGCCAAACTATGATGATAGGTTACAAGAGCCTACAGTACTTCCTTCAAAAATACCAACATTATTAATTAATGGTTCTTCAGGTATTGCAGTAGGAATGGCAACCAATATTCCTCCACATAACTTAACAGAAGTAATTAATGGAATTATAAAAATTATTGATGAAGATGACGTAACCGATGAACAATTAATGGAAGTTATTAAAGGACCGGATTTTCCAACAGAAGGTATAATATTAGGCTTGGAAGGAATTAAACAAGCATATACAACAGGAAGAGGAAAAATAACTGTAAGAGCAGAAGCAGAAATAGAAGAAATGAGTGGAAATAAACAAAGAATTATAGTAAATTCGCTTCCATATCAAGTAAATAAAGCAAAATTAATTGAAAATATTGCATCATTAGTAAGAGAAAAAAGAATTGAAGGAATAGGGGAAATAAGAGACGAATCAGATAGAGAATCAAAAGTAAGAATTGTAATTGAATTAAAAAGAGATGCAAATGCACAAGTTATTTTAAATCAATTATATAAGCATACACAGTTACAAGATACTTTTGGAATTATAATGCTTGCATTAGTAAATGGAGAGCCCAAAATCTTAACATTAAGACAATGTTTAGATTACTATATAGATCATAGAAAAACAGTTATTCTTCGTAGAACTCAATTTGATTTGGATAAAGCATTAGCAAGAGCACATATTTTAGAAGGATTAAAAATAGCTTTAGACAATATCGATGAAGTTATTGAAATTATTCGTAATTCATATGATGATGCAAAAGAAAGATTGATGGAAAGATTTAAACTTTCAGAAATTCAAGCACAAGCAATTTTGGACATGAGATTGAGAACTTTATCAGGTTTGCAAAGAGAAAAAATTGAAGAAGAATACAATGAATTAATGAAATTAATAGAACACTTGAGAGCTGTTTTAGCAAGCGAAAAATTAGTTTATGATATTATAAAAGAAGAACTATTGGAAATAAAACAAAAATATGGAGATGAAAGAAAAACTAAAATAGTTGCAGCCGAAGGAGAAATAGACATTGAAGACTTAGTAAAAGAAGAACAAACAGTAATTACATTAACCCATTTTGGATATGTAAAAAGGATGCCAATAGACACATATAAAAGCCAAAAACGTGGGGGAAAAGGAATTACAGGATTAGCAACAAGAGAAGAAGATTTTGTAAAACAAATCTTTACAGCCTCTACTCATGATACAATTTTGTTCTTTAGTAATAAAGGAAAATTATATCGATTAAGAGGATATGAAATTCCAGAAGCAGGAAGAACAGCTAAAGGAACTGCTATTGTAAATTTATTAAGATTAGATAATGGAGAGAAAATTTCAGCAGTAATTCCAATTGCTAATTTTGCAGAAGGAAAATATTTATTAATGGGAACTAAAAAAGGATTTATAAAAAAGACGCCATTAAATGAATTTGATTCTGCTAGAAAAACAGGTCTTCTATCAATTACTCTAAGAGAAGATGATGAATTAATAGATGTTAGATTAACTGATGGTCAAGACAATGTAGTATTAGTTACACGAGAAGGAATTTGCATTACATTTGGAGAAAAAGATGTAAGACCAATGGGAAGAACGACCCAAGGAGTTATTGGAATTAGGTTAAATGATGATGATTGTGTAATTGGAATGGAATCCATCATAGAAGGAAATAAAAAAGCAACATTACTTGCAATAACAGAAAATGGTTTTGGAAAGAGAACAGAATTAGACGAATATAGAGTACAAACAAGAGGCGGAAAAGGAGTAATTACATATAAAATAACACCAAAAACAGGAAAACTAGTAGGAATTAGAATAGCTACAGACAATGAAGATGTAATGTTAATAACAGAAAAAGGCACTATTATAAGGATAAAAGTTAAGGATATAAGTGTTTTAGGAAGATCAACACAAGGAGTTACATTAATGAGAACAAATGAGGGAAAAGTTGTTAGTATAGAAACAATAAATCCTGATGAACAAGAAGAATAAAACATAAAAAGAGGGGACACCCTCTTTTTATGTTTATTTTGAATAAGAAATATTAAATTTTTTTACTTTTTTATAAATCTAATATCATCTCCAAAAAAGTAGCAAATATTATAACTTCCAACAATTCTAGAAACAATACGTTCATCATAAGTATTAAATAAATCCTGTAAACTTAAATTAGTAGAAATAACAGTTTTAATAGATTTTTCCGTATTTAATAATCGGCTATTAATTAAATTAAACAATTCTACTAATTTCATATTATTTGTTCCCTCAGTACCTAAGTCATCTATAATTAATAAATCTACATTTAATAAATGGTCATAAACATTTTGAGAGACATTTGACCTGCCAAAACGATAGTTAATAATTGTATCCAACATAACAGATGATGTTTGATATAAAACTGTTTTTCCTTTTTTTAATAATTCTTTTGCAATACAGCTAGATAAAAATGTTTTTCCAAGTCCAGTTTTTCCTGTAAATAATAAATTTTTTTCATTTTTATCATCAAAATTATCAATGAACTGATTACAAATAGATCTAATTAATTCCATATTTTCTCTTGGGGAAATATCTGATTGATATTTTTCTGGGGATACTTCTGTAGAATAAAAATCTAAATTGAAGTTTTCAAAATTTTGCTTTTCTAAATTAGAAATATTAGATTTATTATATTCTATGTCATAAATTTTTTGCTTTAAGCAGTTACACATTTGAGTAGAAATACCATCAGAAATATAGCCAGTATCTTTACATTTTGAACATTCGTAATTTGGATAAATTTCTTCAGCTCGCTTTCCAATAGATTTGAGAATTTCTTCTTTTTGTTTTTTTAATACAGAAATATCGTAATTTAATTTAGTTATTAAATCTTTATTATTTTCTTTTACCATTTCTTTCATGGTTGATAAAGCTAAAGAACTTAATTTTTTATCAATTTCAGTAAGCTCTGGGAAATCCTTATACAATTTTGATTTTTTTTGATCAGCAAGTTCTTCAGCCTTTATTTTCTTTTTATTATATTCAATTAATAAAGATTTTAAAGTAGTATTACTCAAAATAACCTCCTAAAAAATTATAAAAAGTATAAAATAGAATACTTTTATTATGTGCTTTTTTTGTTTGCGTACAAATAATTCAAATTATCATAAGTTCTTTGATCATACTTCTGATATCCAGTTGCTTTTTCTAATTGTTTAATATCTTTATTTTTTTGTTTCATATCTGATAAGAATTTTTGAACTTGATCAGAAGTTTTAAATCCTCTATCATGCCAATCAGATAATAATTTATCAATATAATCAAAACTTGGATTTACTTTAGAAGTTGTTCTCTTTAAAGCAATTTCGATTATATCAAAAGTAAAATCGAAATCTATTACCCATTTTTCAATATAAGCATATTCGTATTGAGACAATTGCCTTCCTAAACCTAATTTTTTAATAATCATGTTAGCAATTTTTCCAAGTTTTTCTTGCTTTTCATAATATAAATCTAAATCATTAAATGTTTTTATTGAATTTTTAGACCAAGCGTCAGCAACAGCTTGAATATAATTTCTATGCAAAGCAGATTTGTCAAAACAATATTCAAATAAAGCAATCATTACTTCATCATCAAAATTATATTTCTTAAACCACAATTCAATATCTGGATACCATGTAGTAGGCATTAAACCAGAGAAAAATTTATTATTAATATATTCAATAGTTTTTGCACGCTTTTGGCTTTCAGCAGATTTTTGAATTTGTTCTGCTGATAAAGCAACTTTAGGTTTGTATAAATTATGTAATTCTAATTCTTGTAAATTATTAAATACAAAACCTGTACTTTTCTTTGTAAGAACTCCTTCATCTTCCCAATATTTTATAGCATCTTGTATTACTTTTAGAGATAATCCCAATTTTTTACATAGATCATTTACTTTTATATCTTTATCATATTTTGAAAGAAACAAAATATACAAATATACTTTAATAAAATCACCATTTGCTTGAGGCAAATATTCTGTAAAAAATATATCCGGAATAGTAGTGTTTGAAAATAAAGGTAACAATTCACTTTGTTCTAATTTCATAGGAATTCCTCCAATAAAGTAACTTTTGTCAAATTATATCATTCTTTGTCTAAATTTACAATAAACGTATATAAAAATGAGGAATACTTTTATGGTAAAAATATAATTATAAAAAATGTAATAATATTCATAATATAATACAAATGTAAATAATAAAGTAAGATATATAAAAATTAAAGTAAATAATTTAATTCAATGAAATAAAAATTAAGCAAATAATTTTAAATTTAATAAAACCAAAATTAATAAATAATTTTAATATAATAAAATAAAAATTAAATAAATAAATTTAATATAATAAAATAAAAATTAAATAAATAATTTTAATATAATAAAATAAAAATTAAATAAATAATTTTAATATATAAAGTAAAAATTAAATAAATAAATTTAATATAATAAAATAAAAATTAAATAAATAATTTTAATATAATAAAATAAAAATTAAATAAATAATTTTAATATATAAAATAAAAATTGAATAAATAATTTTAATATAATAAAATAAAAATTAAATAAATAATTTTAATATAATAAAATAAAAATTTAATAAGAATATAAAAAAATTAAATTAAAAAACAACAAAAAAGCAAGTGTAATATGAAATAAAAATGAATACATCTAAAAGCTAATAAGGAATCAGTTATTACAAAAATATTACAAAAAAAGAGTAAAAAATAGTAAAAAAACAGAGCAAAAAAACAATAAAAGACATGGAAAAAACATTTGTCACAAAGTAAAACCATATTAGAATACAAAAAAATGTTTTTACTTTTTTAAAATGAGAAAAAAGTAAGCGAAAATATACAGAATAACAATAAATTTTAAATGTTCTTAAAAAAAGTAAGAAAAAATAGCTTAAAAACTTTCGGATTCAACGCCTATATGCTTTTTATGAAGTATCATTTAGAAAAAGGCAAATGGTAAACATAATGTAAAAAAAGATTTTAAAACATGATCATTAAAAAGGAAATTAAGTAAAATATAAACTAAAAAATACAAAAAAAGCTATTTTACTAACAAAAAGACAAAAAATACATATAACAAACAACTATTTGGTATGCTTGGAATAAAAATATAGTTTTGGTCTTTTTATATATTTGATAAAAGACACTAAAATATAGATAATATTTTCATGGTTAAAACCAACAATACTAAATAATAAAATTGGTAAACAAAATAAAATAAAAAGAAAAATTTTTATACTAGTGTCTTTAAAAATAAAATTAATTATAAAAAAAATAAAAAAATCCCAAACAATATTTAATATTAAAGAAGAATAATCAATTATTCCAAGAAATTTATTTTTAAAACGATAATTTTGAGGAAATATAAATTTCATAGTACCTCCTAAAATTTAATTATTTTTTAACATATTGGAGCCTAACTGTAAATTAGTAGAAATATCTGTTGAAATTCCTCCAATTAAAACTCTCATGTAAGAATTAGCACGTATGAGAGCATAAATGCAACCTATGTAAAGTAATTTTGAATATATATTATCTTGTGAAGGAACTGAAAAGATAATTAATAAGATAATAGCGACAAAAGATTGTTGTAATAATAAAGATAATATAGTTCGAAACCAAGTTTTAAAAAACCAAGAAGTAGATTGATTTATTAAACTTAAAAAAGAAAAAGGACTTAATAAAATAAATATTTTTACCATAATAAAACGAAGAGAATATGAAAATATTAAATTAAATAATCCAATTGATATGAAACTTTTTATTAGTCCATCAAAAGAAAATATTGTAAAATTTGTTTCTTCAATTAATATAATGTTATTCAACATATCGATTAATTGAGAAAATGAAATCTCATTTCCTAAAATTTGTTTTCCAACATTTTTTATGGCTTCGCAAATAAGGCTATTTAGCTGGATAATTTGTTCACAAATAAAATAAGAACAATTCATGATAATACCAAAAATTAAAAGTTTAAAAATAAATTGAAAAGGTTTCTCTATTTGCAAGCTCATATAATATGAATAAAGTAAGCGAATACCATAAAACAATGCAATGCCAAATAATAAAGAATTTGCAATTAATAGTAATCCAGAAGATGATGTTGTACCAAATAGTTTTTCAAACAAATTATCTTTTAAAATACCTACATCAATAAAAGTAATGTCATCCAATATTTCATAAACACTATTATCAATAGAAGAGAAAAGAGTTTGGAAAATAGAATTAATAGTTTGTATTATAGTATCAGCCATAGATACAGTTTCTTCCAATATAGCACCTCCTATTTGTAATTATTTTAACAAGGATTGAATAGCAGATAAAACTAAGTCTAATACTAAAATAAAAGCATAAGAAAATAAGCTTCCACGAATTAATTTTTTAGCAATTCTAATCCTTTCTTCGTCTCCAAAACTAAATTTTTTCATAAAAATACCAACAGCAACAGCTACTGCAGCTGCAGGAGTTGCTAATTTTAACATCCAATCTTCTATTTTTTCAAAAGCAGAATTTAACTTATCTACAATTTCAGGATTCCCATCAAAAATACTAGCATGCACATATGATGAAAACATAATTAAAATAATAAATAACAAAAATAATATTCTAATAAAAATTTTTTTCGAGACAAAAGTGGGATAAAATCTTGTAAACATAAAATCACTCCTTGAAAGTAAATTTAAAATGAATGGAGGAAAATAATTATTTAAAATAAGGGAATAATTGAACTTCTTGAGGAGGAATTATTTTATTTCCATCTGATAAAAATGCTAAACAATTGAAATTTTGTAATTCTTGAGTAAAGAAATTAGTGTCATAAATATAATCAAAATAAAGAGAAGAAGTAATTGTTTCAGATATGCTAGAATTTTTTGAATTAAGAGAATTGGTAAAGTAACTAAAAACTGTTTCTTTAGCGTTTTCAGAAAAGCCTCTTGAAATTTTTTCTTTATCTGTTTTACCAATTTGTTTTTGTGCACTTTCGATAGTAAAAATATCATCACTTCGGAACCATAATTTATTAATTAAATTTTGAGTGATGACATTAACTGTAGCTTGATTTTGAAGAGTATTTAATAATGAAGTATAACTTTGCGTAGCAACAATATTAATACACTTGGCTTCTCTACTTTGTGCAAAAAAATTAGCATCTGTTTCAGTGCAGTATTCTGCATATTCATCAGAGATAAAACAAACACTGCGAAAATTATTATTACTATACTTTGCAAGTCTTCTCATAACATCTGTTTGAAAATCTAACTTGAGATAAGCAGCAATTATTTTAGACAGATTCGTATATTCATTTATATTCATATTCAAAACGACAATCTTTCCCTTTTGCAAAACTTCTTCAAAACCATAAAAATTTAATTCTTCTTTTGGAGGATTAAAAGTCTTTAAAACTTCATAATCAGATACAAAACAATTTGTAATACGTGTGATTTCAGATTTCAAAATAGATATAGTTCTTTGATCTAAGGAAAAGAATTCTTTTTGAAAAAAATTTAAAGCTGAAAGTAAATCATAAAGTTGAGTTTGAGTTAATTTATTTTGAATAAACTGATCTCGCAGAATATGAACCTTTTCTGAGTAATAATCAGGAAAATTAATAAGTTTATGTAACTCTTCAAAAGTTACATAATTGTTATTATACAATCGACAAAGCTTTATACTCTCTTCCAAAATTTGAGAAGCCTTATCAAGCCAATAAGATTCTGAATTATTTTTAGAAAAAAGCAAAAGAATAGTTTTCAAACGATTAGCTAAGACAGAAGGTTTTAAATCTGGCTTATCTAGAGGATTATACTTATATTTTCCATTTAATTCAATCGTAATTACATCATCTGTTCTATCAAATTCTTCAGCAAATTCTAATACTTTTTTATGATAATTTCCTTTTACATCCAATATAAGCATTCCTAATTTATTATCAGGAATATTGCTACAATATTTAATTAATTGTTTAGTAAAAGGGTACATGGCACTGCTGGTTTTTCCAGTACCTATAGTTCCTGTAATCAATATATTTTGATATAAACTTATTTCAGGTAAATATAAAAGATGCTTATCTTTTTTATTTTCTCCAAGAAGCAGTTTAATTGAAGGTGGGAATAAATAATCATTAATTGATGAATTATTATGTATGTAATTATTTTTATGAAAAATCTTTTCTTTTCCAGATTTATTTTTAAATAAATTAAAGTGCAAAAGTAAATTATAACAAAAATTAGAGATAAAAAAAGAAGAAAAACTATAAGTAAAACAGAACCACATTTTACAATATTTCCATAATATAGGTTGCTCAACACATATATTAAATGGATGAATACCGTAATCTATTATTATGTAATTGGATTTATAAAGGGGATTAAAAATATAATATCCAAAAAAACAAAAAATGAGCGCAAAAAACAAAGTAAACAAAATACGTTTAATCAAAAAATACCTCCTATTTTAAATTATTTTTTTTCATTTTTAATTTGGAACCTTGTAAGTTATGAAAAATTTTTGTATCAAAAAAAGTATATAATGAATAAAAAAAGATGAAAGAATTGATAATAATAAGGATAAAAAAATAATCAATTAATTCTATATTGTATCACTCCATTCACAAAAAATAATACACTAAAATTTTAATTTTGTCTATACTTTTTTGAAAAAATGTGATAAAATCTCATTTTTAACAGTTTGAGGAAATTAAAAGCTCACATTCCATTGATATATATGGAATATGGGCTTTTTGGGAA
>CANQHC010000023.1 GCA_947623595.1 uncultured Clostridia bacterium
AATATTTTAACATTTTTTTGTAAAAAACTAAAATCCACCTTGTTAAAAAGTGGAATTTAAAATTTTAATTAAGGAAATATAAATTAAAAATAAAAAATGCTTGCAATACTAAAAAAAAAGGGGTATAATATTATTGCATAATAATTCACAGAAGAGTGGGAGCAAATCCCACTCTTCTATCGTAAATAAAGAAAAAGAGAGGAAGTAAAGAGTACTAACAATTTTATTGTTGTATCAAAAGCTCTTAAAAAAGAATAAAATGGAAGAAAAAATAGAAAAATTATTGAAAAAAACAATTGAAGGTTTAGGCTATGAGCTTTATGACGTGATTTTTGAAAAAGAAGCAAAGGCTTATTATTTACGAATTTTTATAGATAAACCAGAAGGAATAAGCTTGAATGATTGTGAAAAAGTAAATGATAGTATATCAGGATTACTTGACGAGGCAAATTATATTAAAGAACAGTACTTTTTAGAAGTTTCTTCTCCAGGAGTAGAGAGAGTATTAAGAAAAGAAAAACATTTACAAGCAAGTATTGAAAAAGAAATTACAGTAAATTTATTTAAGCCAATTATATTAGACAAAATAGAAAATACAAATAAAAAAGATGATGTAATTATAAAAGAATATGTAGAACCACCCAAAAAGAATAATTCCAAGAAAAAAAATATGAGTTGTAAACAAATAGAAGGAATTTTAAAAAAATTCGACAAAGAAAATATAGTTTTACAAATAAGAGATAAAGAATTAGTTATAAATAGAAAAGATATAGCAACAATGCATCTAAAATATAATTGGTAATAGGGAGGAATAAAAATGAAGAAGAAAGCAAAGGCAAATACATTAGCAATTGATAATACTGAATTAGTACTAGCAATGCAAGAATTAGAAAAAGAAAAAGGAATAAAAAAAGAATATTTACTAGAGTCTGTTGAAACTGCACTAGTAACTGCATATAAAAGAAACTTTGATTCTGAAGAGAATGTAAAAGTAACTATGGACAAAGAAACGGGAGAAATTCATATTTTTGCATTAAAAGATGTTGTAAGAGTTTTAGAAAATCCCAATTTAGAAATTTTGTTAGAAGATGCACAGAAAATAAATAAAAAATTAGAAATTGGGGATAAAGCTGAAATAGAATTAGCACCAAAAAACTTTGGTAGAATTGCTGCACAAACAGCAAAGCAAGTTATAGTACAAAAAATAAGGGAAGAATCTAGAAATATTTTATTTGATGAATTTTATAATAGAAAAGGGGAAATTGTTTCTGGAATAGTACAAAAAGCAGATGGAAACATTGTTGTATTAGACTTAGGTAAGTTAGAAGCAGTGATGCCAGCTAAAGAACAAATTCCTACTGAAAAATATCATGTAAATGATAAAGTAAGAGCTTATGTATTACAAGTAGAAAAAGGATTAAAAGGTTCGCCGCAAGTAACAGTTTCAAGAGCATGTGCTGATTTTGTAAGAAAATTGTTTGAACTTGAAATTCCTGAAATATATGAAGGTGTAATAGAAATAAAGAGTGTTTCAAGAGATGCAGGTAGTAGAAGTAAAGTAGCAGTTTTCTCACCAAATGAAAATATAGATCCAGTTGGTTCTTGTGTAGGGCAAAAAGGAATTCGTATTCAAAATATAATAAACGAATTGCATGGAGAAAAAATTGACGTAATTGAATGGAATGAAGATCCTTCTATATTTATTTCAGCAGCATTACTACCAGCACAAGTTATGGCAGTTGACATCAATGAAGAAGAAAAGTTTGCACAAGTTATTGTACCAGATGACCAACTATCTTTAGCAATTGGAAAGTCAGGACAAAATGCAAGGTTGTCTGCAAGGTTAACTGGATGGAAAATAGATATTAAGAGTGAATCTCAATTTAGAGAAATGATAAATAATAGTCAAAATGAAGATGGAACAAATGAGGACGAAGCAAATGAAGATGAAGCAAATGAAGAAGTAAGGCCACAAGAAGAAAATGAATAATATAGATAATTTACAAATACATTGTAAAAGGAAGTGGACATTTTGAAAAAATTACCTAGTCGCACTTGTATAGGATGTAATACACAGAAACTCAAAAAAGAGCTTATACGTGTTGTTAAAAGCAAAGAAGGAAAAATTCAAATTGATAAAACAGGAAAATTATCAGGAAGAGGAGCATATCTTTGCAATAATAAAGAATGTTTAGAAAAAGCAATTAATAGTAAGAGATTAGAAAGATGTTTTGAAATGAAAATTAATGAAGAAATTTATCAAGGGTTGAAAAATACTATTGAAAAATAAGAGGTGTAATGTTGAATAATTATCAAAAGGTACATGGGTTATTAGGGTTAGCGACTAAAGCCGGTAAAATAACATCAGGAAGTGAAGCATGCATGGAAGCTATAGAAAAAAGAAGTGTTAAATTAATTTTATTAGCCAAAGATGCTTCAGAAAGAACTAAAGAGCTTTTTGAAACTAAATGTAGAGAATTTAATATACCAATATATCAAATTCTATCTATTGAAGAAATAAGCCAATCTATAGGAAAGCCAAATAAAGCAGTGATAGGAATAAAAGATAAAGGATTTTCAGAAGCAATCCTAAAAAACATAAATGGGGGTGAAGTGATTGGGTAAGTTAAAAATACATGAAATTGCAAAAGAAATTGGAATAGGGAGTAAGGAAATTATTGCAAAAGCAAAAGAACTTGGAATAGAGGTAACAAGTCATTTGAGTTCAGTAGATGAAGAAGTAGCACAAAAAATAAAAAGAGTTTTAAAAAAATCAGAAAAAAAGGATGAAAATATGCAAAAAAATATGAAAACAGATAAAAAGAAACAAGATAAAAATACTACACCAGTCATTATTAGACGTGAGGTTATTTTAACAGATGTTGAAAAAGAAGAAAAAAAGGAAGAAAAAGTAGATAGAAAAGATGTTGGTTTTGTAGAAAGAAAGAAAAATCAAGACTTTAACATTGTATATAGAAAACAGCCAGTAAAGCCAATGACTGTTAGCGAATTGTTTGGAATAAAAAACAAGGGAAAAGAAGAAGTGAAAAAAGAGGAAAAGCCAGTAGAGAAAAAGGAAGTAATTTCTACTGTTGTTTCTGATGATGAAAAGAAAGAAAATGTAAGTGTTCAACAAAATGATAATAATCAAAATAAATCAATTAAGAATCAAGAAAATAATCATAACAAATTTATAAATAATTCACAAGTAGATAACCAAAATAAAAATATACAACATAACAATGTAAATAAAAATGCAAATAACTTTACTGATAATCAAAATAAACATGTAAATCGCCAGGGAGATAGTCAAAATAATAGATACGGAAATCATCAAAATGATAATTCAAATAATAGATATGGAAATCGTCAAGGAGAATATAACCAAAATAGACACGGAAACCGCCAAGGAGATAATCAAAACAGATATGGAAATCATCAAGTAGATCATAATCAAAATAGATTTGGAAATCGTCAAAATGATAATAAATTTGGTAATAACCAAAGAAATAACTTTAATAAAAACAATGGTAGACCATTGGATGATCGTGGAATTGATAGAAATATAAAAGACATAATGGCTTCAGATATTGTAGAAAAAGAAGATAAAAGAGATATTAGTACAAGAGCAATTGACAAAGAAAAGGCAAATCGCTATGAAGATAATAAGGCTAAAAAAGGTACTAAAGCAAAGAAAAATGATCGTTTTCATGAGGAATTTAATGAAGGAAAACTTAAAGATTTAAAACAAGTTGATCAATTATCACATATGTTTAATGAGCAAGATGGAGGTATGCTTGATTATTATGATTTAACAACAGCAAGAGGAAAGAAAAATAAACGTAAACCACAGAAGGAAGAAGAAAGAAACAAACAGAAAATTTTTGAATTAAAAGAAATTACTATTCCAGAAATGATTACAGTAAAAGACTTAGCAGCAGAAATGAAAAAAACAAGTGGAGAAGTAATTAAAAAGTTATTTAATTATGGAATTATGGCTACTATAAATAACACAATTGACTTTGATACAGCATTCTTAGTAGCACAAGAATTTGGAATAACTGCAAATAAAAAAGAGGAAGTTAAAGAAGAAGACATTTTATTTGATGAAACAGAAGATTCTGCTGAAGAGCTAGAACCAAGACCTCCTGTAGTTGTTGTTATGGGGCATGTTGACCATGGAAAAACTTCACTTTTAGATGCTATTAGAAGTACAAATGTTATAGAAGGAGAAGCTGGAGGAATTACCCAGCATATTGGTGCTTATAAAGTAAATATTAATAATAGAGAAATTACATTTTTAGATACACCGGGTCATGAGGCATTTACTGCAATGCGTGCAAGAGGTGCACAAATTACAGATATTGCAATTTTAATTGTGGCAGCAGATGATGGTGTTATGCCACAAACAGTAGAAGCTATAAACCATGCTAAAGCTGCTGAAATTCCAATTATTGTAGCAGTAAATAAAATAGATTTACCAGGAGCTAATGTTGAAAAAATTAAACAAGAACTAATGGAATATGAATTAGTACCAGAAGAATGGGGTGGAGATACAATCTATGTACCTATTTCAGCAAAGAAGAGAATTAATATAGACAACTTGTTAGAAATGGTATTATTAGTTGCTGATATGAAAGAACTAAAAGCAAATCCACATAAGCAAGCTAAAGGAACTGTTATTGAAGCAAGGCTTGATAAAGCAAAAGGACCAATTGCATCTATATTAGTACAAAGAGGTACATTGGATGAAGGAGATACAATTGTTGTTGGTAAGTCAATAGGTAGAATCCGTGCAATGAAAAATGATAAAGGACAAAAAGTAAGAAAAGCAGGACCATCTACCCCAGTAGAAGTAATGGGATTAACTGAAGTACCTGAAGCCGGAGATACTTTCTATGAAGTAAAAGACGAAAAAATGGCAAAACACTTAATTGAAAGAAGAAAACGTCAAGAAAGAGAACAAGCTATTAATGCAAGCAGTAAAGTAACTTTAAGTAATTTATTTGAAAGAATGGAAAGTGAAAACTTAAAACAATTGAACATTATTGTAAAAGCAGATGTACAAGGTACTGCCCAAGCATTAAAACAATCGTTAGAAAAATTATCAAATGATGAGGTAAAAGTAAGAGTTATTCATGCTGTGGCAGGAGCAGTTACTGAATCAGATGTACAACTTGCGAAAGCTGGAAAATGTATTATTATTGCATTTAATGTAAGACCAGTTAATACTGCAAAGGATATGGCTGAAAAGGAAAATGTAGAGATAAAACAATATTCCGTTATTTATCAAGCAATAGAAGATGTAGAATCAGCTATGAAAGGTATGTTAGATCCAGTATTTGAAGAAAGAGTAATTGGAAATGCAGTAGTTAGACAAACATTCAAAGTTTCTAATGTTGGAACAATTGCAGGAGCATATGTATTAGATGGTAAAATTGAAAGAAATGCTGGAGTTAGGGTTATTCGTGAAAATGTAGTTATACATGATGGCAAATTAATCTCATTAAAACGTTTCAAAGATGATGTTAAAGAAGTATCAAAAGGATTTGAATGTGGACTTCAAATTGAGGGATATAATGATGTAAAAGAAGATGACACTTTAGAGTTTTACATTATGGAGGAAGTAAAAAGATAATTATTAAGGAAAGGATGAAAAAAATGCCAAAAAATGAGGCTAGATTGAATAGGGTAAATGAGGAACTGAAAAAAGAAATAAGCCGAATATTTACTTTTGAACTTAAAAATTCAAAAGTAACAGGCATGCTAAGTGTTACAAAAGCAAAAATTACGCCTGATTTCAAATATGCTAAAATCTATGTGAGTATTCTAAATTCTAAAAGTATTGGAAAAACGATGGAAGGGCTAAAAGAATCTTCAGGCTTTATTCGTAGTCAAGTAGCTAAAAACTTAAATTTGAGAATTACACCAGAACTTGTTTTTGAAGTAGATGATTCTTTAGAATATGGAGCAAGAATAGATAGCATTTTGAAAGAATTAAATCAGAAAAAAGAAGAAAACTAAAAAAATATAAAGAAAAAGGGGTATATTAAATGACTTTAGATGATATTTTAGAAGAAATTAATAAAGCAGATAAAATTGCAATTTTAACTCATGAAAATCCAGATGGAGATGCTATGGGAAGTAGTTTAGCAATGTATCACGCATTGAAAAACTATGGAAAAAATCCAGATATTATAATACCAGTACATTCAAAAGTATTTAATTGCTTGCCAGGTATAGAAAACATAAAAACAGAAAGTGATATTGAGCATTATGATTTGGCTATATCTTTGGATTGTGCAGCTATTAACATGTTGAATGGATTTGCTAATTATTTTGAAAATGCAAAAGTAAAAGTTTGCATAGATCATCATGGAACTAATACTATGTTTGGAGATTATAACTATGTTAATCCAGATGCACCAGCTTGTAGTGAAATATTGTTAGTTATTTTTGAATATTTTGGTATAGAAGTTACAAAAGACATTGGAACATGTATTTTAACTGGAATTATAACTGATACAGGTGGTTTTAAATATCAAGGAGTTACAGCAGAAACATTTGAATTTGTAGCATGGCTTTTAAATAAAGGTGTAAATGTGTCAAAGGTATATCGCCAAGTGTTACAAATAAAAACAAAGCCAAATTTTGAATTACATCGTATTGCTAATAATAGAATGGAATTTTTAGAAAATGGAAAAATTGCATATACTTATATTACACAAGAAGATGAAAAAAATGTAAATGCAGAAAATGGAGATTACGAAGGAATTGTAGAAAATGGTAGAGACATAGAAGGTGTTGAAGTTTCAATTTTTATAAGACAAACAGAAAAAGGATGGAAGATTTCTCTACGCTCTAATGACTATGTTAATGTTGCTGATGCTTGTTTAGTATTTGGTGGAGGTGGACATCCAAGAGCTGCCGGTTGTACAATCCCAGGAACGATGGAACAAGCTAAAGATATGATAATAAAAGAAATCAATAGATTATTAAAATAATTTAGTTAATATAAAGTTTATTAGGATAAGTAATGGATGGAATTTTAATTATAAATAAACCAAAAGAATATACTTCACATGATATTGTGGCAAAAGTAAAAAAAATATATAAAACAAAGGTAGGACATACTGGAACATTAGATCCAATGGCAACAGGAGTACTACCTTTATTGTTAGGTGAAGGAACTAAGCTTTCAGAATATTTGACAAATCATGATAAGGAGTATGAGGCAGTTATACAATTAGGAATAAAAACAGATACAGCTGATAGTGAAGGCAAAATAGTTGAGGAAAAAGAAATCAATATAAAAAATTTACAAACTGAAAAAATACAAAAGATATTTTCAACTTTTATAGGAAAGCAAAAACAAACTCCACCAATGTATTCTGCAATTAAAGTAAAAGGCAAAAAATTATATGAATATGCAAGAGCAAATGAAAAAGTAGATATTCCAGAAAGAGAAATTGAAATATATAAAATGGAATTAATACAGATACAAGAAAATTTGAAAACAATTAAATTTCGTGTAAAGTGTTCAAAAGGAACTTATATTAGAACTTTATGTGAGATGATTGCACAGAAATTAAATACAGTAGGTTATATGAAAGAATTAAATCGTATAAAAGTGGGAAATTTTTCAATAGAACAAGCAATATCTTTGGAATTATTAGAGAAAAATGTGGAAAATAAAATTTTTCTAGAAAGTAAGATTATTACTATTCAAAAATTTTTTGAAAATATACCTTGTATTTGTTTAGAGCCGGAGAAAATAAGATTGCTAAAAAATGGAGTGCAGTTAACAACACAAAAACCTGATGGATTATATCAAATAAAAGAAAAAAATGGAAATTGGATAGGAATAGGAACAATATATAAAAAATTGTTAAAAAGAAAAATAATTTTACAAGAAAAATAATAAACTTCTAAATATAAAACACTATATCACAAAAGTGATAAAAAGGCAAGTTTCAAAAAATATAAAGAAATTAGTATTTGACTTAGAAAAAGCAAGAAAACGATAGATATTTAGTGTAGAAACCATAAATTCCAGATAAATAATATTTGCAAATGAATAATGATTATGCTAATATAATTATAACAATTAAATAAGATAAAAATTTCCCTGCATAGTGCGTGTAGACTGGAATTTTAGAACCAACAAATATTAAAAGGGAGTCCGCCTTTGAATGTGGCGTGTATGCTTATATTAAATAATATAAGAAACCCAGGAGCATTCAACAAGACACCCACCTGTGAAAGCAGGTCCTTAAAATTTCATTCACCTTACGGCTAAGGCGGGGGATTTTTGTTTTTATATGAAGATATAAATTCACAAATATTAGATTAAAATGAAAGAGATAAATAAAAATGAATCAGAAAAAATTACTTCTAGAAGGTGAAAAAAAGTTAAAAAATGCACAAATAGGTGAAGCTTATTGGAAATCTAAGAAATTATTAGAATATGTTTTAAAACAAGATTCAAATCAACTAATAATAAATAGTTTAGAAGAAGTGAATTTAGAAAAGCAATTAGAATTTGAGAAATATTTACAAAAAATAATAGATGGAGAACCTATTCAATACATAACTAATAGACAAGAATTCATGGGATTTTGTTTTTATGTTGATAATAATGTGCTTATTCCACAGCCAGATACTGAGATTTTAGTTGAAGAAACCATAAAAATATTAGACAAAATGCCAATAAATAAAAGTGATAATGCAACTAATATACAAATTTTAGATTTGTGTACTGGAAGTGGATGCATTGGAATCTCTCTTGCAAAAATTTTGAATAATGTGACTATAACAGCAAGTGATATAAAAGAAGAAGCAATATTAATTGCAAAAAGAAACGCAGAATGTAATAAAGTAATAAACAAAATGAAATTTATTTGTTGCAATTTATTTAAGCTAATAAAAGAGAAGAATTATGATATTATAGTGTCAAATCCGCCTTATATAAAAACTAGTGAGATATCAAAATTATCTAAAGAAGTTCAAAAAGAGCCTAATATAGCATTAGATGGTGGAGAAGATGGTTTAAATTTTTACAGAGCTATATTAAAAAATGCTTTTAAATATTTAAAAAATGAAGGGTACTTATTATTAGAAATAGGGTTTGATCAGGGAGAAAGTATAATAAAAATGCATAAAGAGATTGAAAATAGTAATTTGAAATTAATTAGCAAAAAGCCAATTAAAGACTTTGGAGGAAATGATAGAATACTTATTTTTCAAAAAAAATAAGCTATTTTTACATTTGCATACTAAATATGTAGTAACTATTTTGAATTAATAGTGGGTGAAGTAAATGTCGTTTTCAAGTGATGTAAAGGAAGAATTAGCTAGATTAAGTAATTTAGCTAACAAAGAAATTGTAAAATATGAATTATTAGGATATTTTAGCTCTAATCATATTATTATAGAAAAAAATAAGATAAAGTTTTCTACAGAAAATGAATATAACATAAATAGGTTTGGAAAATTAATTAGCAATATGCAACTAATAAATTACGATATAGAGATGAGTGGAAAAAGCTTTTGTATTACTTTACAAAAGCCCAAATTAGATGAAGTAGAGTATAAAGAAAATATTATATTAAAAAAACAATTAATTTTAGAGAAAATTATGAATAATGAATTGTTAGCAAAAGCTTTTGTAAGAGGAAGCTTTTTAGGAGGTGGCTCAATTAGCAATCCTAATAATACCTATCATCTTGAAATGCTGTTTACAACACAAGAGAATGCTTTATTTACATTAGCAATTTTAAAAAAGTATGGAGTAATTTTCAAAATTTTAAAAAAGAAGAAATCATATTCTTTATATACTAAAGATGGAGATGAAATTTCTAAATTTTTAGCATTAATTCAAGCAAATCAATCAGTATTAAAATTTGAAGAAATAAGAGTTTATAGAGATATTAGAAATCATGTAAACCGTAAAGTAAATTGCGAAACAGCTAACTTAAATAAAACTGTTAATGCTGCTGTAGAACAAATGGAAAATATTCGTTATTTACAGGAAATAGGAGAATTAGAAAAACTTCCTAATTCTTTAAAAGAAATAGCAAAATTAAGACTGGAAAATCCAGAATCTTCACTTTCAGAGTTAGGAAAAATGTTATCAAGTCCCATAAGCAAATCTGGAGTAAATCATAGGTTTCAAAAAATAGAAAAAATAGTAGAAGAAAAAAGGAAAAGTAAAAAATGAATAAGAAAGAAATTGGAATTTATATACATATACCATTTTGTAAGCAAAAATGCTATTATTGCGATTTTTATTCTTGTAGCAATATGGAAGAATGGATACCAAGATATGTAAAAAGCTTAATAAAAGAAATAAAACAATATGATTCTATAGAAGAGCAAAATACGACATTAGTGAAAACAATATATATTGGAGGAGGAACTCCATCTTTAATTAATAGTGATAATATTGTAGAAATAATGCAAGAAATTTATAATAAATATGATGTTGATGAAAAAGCAGAAATTACAATAGAAGTAAATCCGGGAACGATAACATTAGAAAAATTAGAAAATTATAAAAAAGCAGGAATTAATAGGATAAGTATAGGGCTTCAATCTACTCATAATCATCTATTACAACAGTTAGGAAGAATACATAATTATTATGAATTTGTAGATACTTATAGATTAGCAAGAGAAGTTGGTTTTGAAAATATAAATGTGGATTTAATGATAGGTTTACCAAATCAAACTATTTTAGAAGTAGAAGATTCTTTACAAGAAATAATATCTCTAGAACCAGAGCATATTTCAGTGTATTCATTGATAATAGAAGAGGGCACTGTTATAAAAAAGCAACTAGAAGATGGAAAAATAAAACTTCCAGAAGAAGAATTGGAAAGAAAAATGTATTGGCTTACTAAAAATATCTTAGAAAAAAATGGCTATATTCATTACGAGATTTCTAACTTTGCAAAACCAAACTTTGAATCAAAACATAATTTGGATTGTTGGAATCAAAAGGAATATATAGGTTTTGGTGCTTCTGCACATTCATATATAAATGGAATAAGATATTCAAATGTTCCTTCAATAGAAGAATATATTAAAAATTATGAAGAAAAAACACCAAATAAAAATATACAAATTCATGAAAAACAAAGTCAGGAAGAAAAACAAAAAGAATATATGCTATTAGGGTTAAGAAAAATAGATGGAATAAGTGTGCAAGAATTTAAAAATAAATTTATAGGAAATCCAATTTATTTATATCATTCAGAACTTGAAAAACTAGTAAAAGATAACTTACTAGAAATTGATGGGGATAATATAAAATTAACAAACAAGGGGTTAGATTTTGCTAATTTAGTTTGGGAAAGCTTTGTTTAATAACATAAAAATTGTAACAAATAATAAATTAGAAAAAGAATATAAAAGTGCTTGTAATTTTATAAAAACTTATGTATAATTTTTTTATAAAATACATAAATTTTAATAAAGAAAATAATGGAGGAGAAGAAAATGGAAGAAGATAATAATCCAATTCAAGAATCTGGCGTAAGAAACGAATCAAACAATTACACTCAAGCAAGCCAACAAAACATGGCACAGAAAAGAATTAATTCATGTGCTTTAGTTAGTTTTATTTTTTCACTAGTTGGTCTTGTAGTTGCTGGTTTACCATGTGGTATAGTAGCTACTATTACAGGAATTATTGGCATTGCAAAGTTTAAACCAGATATTGAAAAGTGTAAATGGATGGCAATAACTGGTCTTATTGTTGGAATACTAGACATTGTTATTATTATTGCAGCTATAGTTTTACAAGTAGCTGGAAATGCAAATGGTATACTTAGATAAAAATGAAAATATCAGATTAAATGTATAAGAATATGCCACTATTATAAGATTATAGTAGTGGTCTATTTTTTTTTAGTAAACACAAAAAATTCACACAAGTTTTAGCAATATATATTGACAATTGCTAAAAATGGGGATAATATATATAAAGTTTAGCAATCAAAAACGGAGACTGCTAAAAACGAATATATTTAATTAATATGTGTAAAAACAAAATGTTCAAACTATATGAATCAATGGAAGGTGAGAAAATGTGTTAGATGATAGAAAAAAAAGAATATTACAAGCTATAATTGACGAATATATTAACACAGCCGAGCCCGTTAGTTCAGGTATTATTGTAAAAAAATATAGTTTGGATTGTAGCAGTGCTACTATTAGAAATGAAATGGTAGAATTAGAAAAAGGTGGCTATTTAGATAAGCCACATACATCTAGTGGAAGGGTGCCATCAGCACAGGGATATCGATTCTATGTTAATGAATTGATTAAGGAAGATAATATCAGTTTAGAAGAAATTAAATATATACAAGAAAAGCTTGAAACTAGAGTAAATGAAATCGAAGAGCTAACAAAAATTGCTACTAATACATTATCTGAAGTTACTCATTATACTTCTGTTTCAATAGGTCCAAAAACAAATTTACAAAATATAGAGGAAATTAAGTTTGTACTATTAGGAAATAGAATGTTAATGGCAGTTATTTTAACTGATACTGGTATTATTAAAGAAACTATTATTAAATTTGATGAAGATATTACAGAAGATCAAGTTAATACTTTGAATTTTATTTTTAATAACAAGTTAAAAGGAAAACCAATTGAAAAAATAGATAAACCTTTGGAACAATATATTTTTTCAGAAATGAATGATAGTCTAAATATGATTAGACCAGTATTAGAACAACTAAATAAAGTTATTAATGAAGAAGCAAAAATTTATCTAGAAGGAGCAAATAAATCTTTTGATTTACCTGAATTCAAAAGTCTGGAAGTTGCTAAAAATTTTATTAATTTGATAGATACTAAAGAAATTGTATTAGATTTATTAAATACAGGTTTCGCAAAAGATATTAATGTTTATATAGGTGACGAGAATGAAAATGAGCAATTAAAAGATTTTAGCATTATTACATTTAAACATCGTTATCAAGATAAAGAATTAGGAACTATTGGAATTATAGGACCAAAAAGAATGGATTACTCTAAAGTAATTTCAGTAATGAAATACATTAGTAAAAAATTAAATGGAAAGTGAGGTTAGCAAAATTGGAAAAAGATAAAAAAGAAAAACAAATGGAAAAAGATAACAATGAAGATAATAACATAAATAAAGAAGAATCTGCAAATGATAAAATAGAAATCAAAAAAGAAAATGAAACTTTAAAAATAAAATTAGATGAAACTGAGGATAGGCTAAAAAGGGTGGCAGCGGAATTTGATAATTACAAAAAAAGAAGTAGTAAGGAAAAAGAAGAACTATACCAATCAATTATGGGAGATGTAGTTTCAAACTTTTTACCAGTAATTGATAATTTGGAAAAGGCAGTTGAAAGCAAAACAGAAGATGAAGGCTATAAGCAAGGAGTAGAACTTGTATTAAAACAATTTAAAGATGTTTTAGCTTCTAATGGAGTAAAAGAAATTGAAACTTGTGGAAAAACTTTTGATCCTGAGCTTCATGAAGCAGTTAGTTTAGTTGTTGATGAAAATTTGGGGGAAAAAGAAATAAAAGAAGAATATAGAAAAGGCTATATGATTGGAAATAGAGTAATTCGCCATTCTATGGTAGTAGTTGCTAATTAGATTTTAATTTTTATTTATATAGTGGTAAAAATAATTTTACTACAAGATATCCAAAAAAGAAAGGAAGATTATATTATGGGAAAAATTATAGGAATTGATTTAGGAACAACTAATTCATGTGTAGCAGTAATGGAAGGAGGAGAGCCAGTAGTTATTCCTAATGCAGAAGGTAATAGAACAACACCATCTGTTGTAGCATTTTCAAAAAATGGAGAAAGATTGGTTGGCCAAATAGCAAAACGTCAAGCTGTTACTAACCCAGATAATACAGTTATTTCTATAAAAAGAGATATGGGATCAAATAGAAAGGTAAAAATTGAAGGAGATGAATTTTCACCACAAGAAATTTCAGCTATGATTTTACAAAAATTAAAAGTTGATGCAGAAAATTATTTAGGACAAAGTGTAAATCAAGCTGTTATTACAGTACCAGCATATTTTAGTGATAGTCAAAGACAGGCAACAAAAGATGCTGGAAAAATTGCTGGCCTAGAAGTTTTAAGAATTATAAATGAACCAACAGCAGCAGCTTTAGCTTTTGGTATGGATAAAGAAGACCAAGATCAAAAGATTATGGTATACGATTTAGGAGGAGGAACATTTGATGTATCAATTCTAGATATTGGAGATGGAGTATTTGAAGTATTAGCTACAAATGGTAATACAAGACTTGGTGGAGATGATTTTGATCAAAGAATTATTGATTATTTAGTATCAGAATTTAAAAAATCAAATGGAATTGATTTATCTACAGATAAAATGGCAATGCAACGTTTAAAAGAAGCTGCTGAAAAAGCAAAAATAGAGCTTTCTGGAGTTCAACAAACACAAATAAACTTACCATTTATTACAGCAGATAGTTCAGGACCAAAACATATGGATATTAATCTAACAAGAGCAAAATTTGAAGAATTAATTAGTGATTTAATTGATGCAACTAAAATACCAGTAGAAAAGGCTATGAAAGATGCAGGAATTACAGCTAATGATTTGCATAAAGTATTATTAGTAGGTGGTTCTACAAGAGTTCCAGCTGTACAAGAGGCAGTAAAGAAAATTACAGGAAAAGAGCCAGATAAGGGAATAAATCCAGATGAATGTGTTGCTATTGGAGCTGCTATTCAAGGTGGTGTATTATCAGGAGATGTAAAAGATTTAGTATTATTAGATGTAACACCTCTATCACTTGGAATTGAAACTTTAGGAGGAGTATTTACAAAATTAATAGAAAGAAATACTACTATTCCAACTAAAAAATCACAAGTATTCTCAACAGCTGCTGATGGTCAAACAAGTGTTGAAATTCACGTTTTACAAGGAGAACGTGAAATGGCAGTAGATAATAAAACTTTAGGAAGATTCCAATTAACAGGAATTCCAGCAGCACCACGTGGAGTACCACAAATAGAGGTAACTTTTGATATTGATGCAAATGGTATAGTTCATGTATCTGCAAAAGACATGGCAACAGGAAATAGCCAACAAGTTGCTATTACTGCAAGTACAAATCTTTCTGATGAAGATATTGAAAAAGCAGTAAAAGATGCTGAAGCACATGCAAGTGAAGATAAAAAGAGAAAAGAAGGAATTGAAGCTAGAAATAATGCTGAAAGCTTAGTATATAATTGCCAAAAAACAATAGATGAACTAGGAGATAAAATTAGCGGTGAAGAAAAAGCTAAAGCAGAAGCAGAAATAGCAAATGTAAAGAAAGCATTAGAAGGAAATGATACAGAAACAATAAAGTCTGCAACAGAAAAATTAACAACAGTATTTTATTCTATAACAGAACAACTATATAAACAAACACAAGCTGGAGCTAATGCAGGTTCAGCAAATAATGGAAATGGTTCAGAAACTACTGGAGAGCCACATGCAGATAGCAATGGTAATGTATATGATGCTGATTATAAAGTTGAAGATGATGATAAAAAATAAAAATAAGTCTAAACAGACTATTGAAAAAATATGATAATTCTAGTACCTATTATCATTATGCAAGTTAAAGCTTGCTATCCAATTCCTAGCACATATAATGATTGGTAATGGTTAAATCCAAATAATACAAGCATTTTATGTGCTAGAAATTAATATTATGTAGGGAAAATGAATATATCATATTTTTACATTTTGATTGTAAGGCAAGCAAGGATGGAAAAAAATTTGAAAAAAATACCTTAGGAGGAGGAAAATGGCAAATAAAAGAGATTTTTATGAAGTATTAGGAGTAGGTAAAGATGCAAGTGATGAAGAATTAAAAAAAGCTTATAGAAAACTTGCAAAAAAATATCATCCAGATGCTAACCCTGATAATAAAGCAGAAGCAGAGGCAAAATTTAAAGAAGTAAATGAAGCATATGAAACTTTATCAAATCCACAAAAAAGACAAATGTATGATCAGTTTGGACCAGATGGACCACAAGGCTTTGGAGGAGGATCATCATATGGAAATGGAACATATACATATTCTACAGGATTTGATGGTTTTGGAGATTTTGGAGATTTAGGAGATATTTTTTCTTCTTTTTTTGGAGGTGGATTTGGCTCAAGTTCGAGAGCAAATAGACAAAATGCACCTAGAAAAGGAGCTGATTTACGATATGATTTAGAAATTAGTTTTGAGGAATCTTTTTTAGGTACAGAACGTTATGTAGCAATTAATAGATTAGAAACTTGTAAAACTTGTCATGGGGACGGTTGTAAACCAGGAACACATCCGGAAACATGTAGTGTTTGTCATGGTACAGGCCAGATTAAGCAGATACAAACAACTATCCTTGGACAAATGCAAACAATGAGAACTTGCACAAATTGCCACGGTACAGGAAAAATAATTAGAGAAGCTTGTGAAAATTGTAGAGGAAAAGGAACTGTTCGTAATCAAGTAAAATTATCAGTAAAAATTCCAGCTGGTGTAGATGATAATCAGACCATTGTTTTGCAAGGTGAAGGTGAACCAGGTGAAAATGGCGGAGGAAAAGGAGATTTATATATTGCAGTTCATGTGAAAAGGCATAAGATTTTTTCTAGAAAAGGAAATAATGTTTACTGTGATATTCCTATTACATTTACACAAGCAACATTGGGAGCAGAACTTAAAATTCCAATGGTTGATGGTTCAGAAGAAAAATATGTAATACCTGATGCAACACAACCTGGAAGTAAATTTGTAATAAAAAACAAAGGATTTCGTAATTTAAACGGAAATTCATATGGGGATTTTATATTTTCAGTACAAGTACAAGTGCCTAAAAAACTAAGTGCAGAACAAAAAGAATTATTATTGCAACTTGCTAAAACAATGAATGAACAGCCTCCTATTAGAAAAAAAGGAATTTTTGGTTAATTATAGAGCATAAATAGGTGATATGAAAACTTAAAAATTTATTAAAATACTTTCCATTTTAGGGAATATATTATATAATAAGCGTGTTAAAATTTAGCCAAGGAGGATTAGCACGATGGAAAATAAAAACGAACATAAAAACGCAGTAGGAGCACAACAATATCAAATCAAGTCAAGTAGAAAAAATAAAAAAGCAAATAAAGTAAATAAAGATGAAGAAAAATCCAAAAAGGAAAGTAAAAAGTTAAAAAAGAAAAAGCATAAAGTTTTAAAAAGAATAATTTTAACTTGTTTCATATTGGTAGTCTTGGCTGTTTTAGGAGCAGTAGGTGTTGTAGCTGGAATTTTCTATAGTGATAAATGGGATATTACTGCAGAAGACTTAATAGCAAATGGAAATACAGAAATATTTGATTCAGATAATAAATTAATAGCAGTTCTTTCGGCTAAAGAAGGAGATGCTAATAGAAAAGTAATTTCTCTTGATGAAATGGGAAAATACACTGTGAATGCATATATTGCAATCGAAGACAAAAGATTTTACGAACATTCAGGAGTAGATTTTATTAGAACAGCAAATGCTACTATGAGCTATATTTTACACCATGGAGATGATTCAAGTGTTGGAGGAGGAAGTACAATAACACAGCAATTAGTAAAGAACTTAATGAAAGATAAAGCTGATAAAGGCAAAGAAGGCGCAGAAAGAAAAATTCGTGAGATGTCAAGAGCATATAAAATTGAATCAATGTTAAGTAAACAACAAATACTAGAAAAGTACTTAAATATAATATTTATTGGTGGAAATGAATTATATGGAGTAGAATATGGTGCAAGATATTATTTCGCAAAATCTGCAAAAGATTTAGATTTAGCAGAATCTGCCTTTTTAGCTGGAATTAATAATGCACCAAATATGTATAATCCTTATAGTAAACAAGATCATTCAGAATTAATTAAAAAAAGAACCAAAACAGTATTAAACTTTATGAAAGAGCAAAATAGAATTAGTGATGATCCAGAAGAAGCTGAAAAGTTATATAATGAGGCAATTGAAAAAGTTGAAAAAGGTCTAAAATTTGAAAAAGGAAAATTTGAATTTGGAGCTACTACATACTTTGTAGAAGAAGCAGTAAGAGATGCCGCAGAAGATTTAGCTGAAGCAAAAGACATAGATGTTAAAGAAGCAACATTAATGATAAAATCAGGAGGATATAAATTATATACTACTCAAGTATCATCTATTCAAAAGAAAGTTGTTTCAGAAATGGCAAAAGATGCTTATGTAGAAAAGAAAACAGTAACTGAAAAAGATGAAAATGGAAAAAATAAGAAAGTAACATATAGAACAAATGCAGGAATGACAATTATAGAACACTCTACAGGAAAAGTAGTTGCAATGGGAGGAGATTTGCAACAAGACGTAGGAACTAATACAAATTATGCTACAAGTGAAGCAAGGCAAACCGGTTCAGCAATAAAACCACTTGCAAATGTTGCACCAGGTTTAGAAGAGGGGATTATTACAGCAGCAACAGTTTATGATGATGTACAAACAAAATATGCAGGAATGAAACATATTCCAAAAAATGTAGGAAGCTATTATGGATTATGTACAGTTAGAAAGTCAATTGAAAGATCTTCTAACATTGTAAACTTAAAAATTATGACAAATGTAGGTGTTGATAAGTCAATTGATTATTTACATGAATTTGGCTTAACAACATATGAAAAAGGTGTTGATGGATTGTTACTAGGTATAGGAGGAGCTGTTCATAGCTCTAGTACTTTACAAATGGCAACAGCATATGCAGCATTAGCTAACGGAGGAGTTTATATAGAGCCAACTTTCTATACTAAAATGACAGATTCAGAAGGCAATACAGTAGTTAAACCAAACCAAGAAACAAGAAGAGTTATTTCTGAAGCAAATGCATTTATTATTTCAGATATATTAACAGACGTTGTAAATGGGAGAGAAGGGACTGCTGGACCTTGTGCTATTTCCGGAATGGATGTTGCAGCTAAAACAGGTACAACAAACAATAATACAAATAAATGGCTATGTGGATATACACCATATTATGCAGCAGCAACTTGGTATGGATATGGAAAAGATTTAACTGAAATAGGTCCTGCAAACAGAAATAATGCTAGATCAATTTGGGCAAATGTTATGAAAGCAATTCATAAAAAATTGGAGAAGAAAAAGTTTAAGAAACCGGACAGTGTAGTAACTGCAAAGATTTGTTTGAAATCTGGAAAATTAGCAACTAGTGGTTGTGGAAGTACATATACAGAATATTTTGCAGCAGGAACTGTTCCAAAAGAATGTGATGGACATATAAAAATAAAAATATGTAAAGAATCAGGAAAAATAGCAACAGAATATTGTCCAGAAGTAGAAGATAGACAATTTACTGCGCCACCAGAAAAAGAAACTAATGCAACATGGACTCCTGTAGGTAGAAGTACGTCTTCTATTCCAAAAGAAAAATGTACTATACATACGCAAGAAAGTAGTAAAATAACCATTCCAAATTTAATTGGAAGGACGGAATCACAAGCAAAATCAGCATTAGAAGGGCTTAATATACAAGTAGTTTATGAAACACATTCTGATCAGGCAAATGGAATTGTATTGAGGCAAAGTTTAGAGCAGGGAACAAAAGTTGATAAAGGTGTTGCAATTACAATTATAGTTAATAAAATAGCTACTACTCAACCTCCTGATACAAACACGCAAAAGCCAGACAATAGTGAAAAACCAAAGCCAAGTACAAATATTATACCAAGTACAAATACCACACCAAATACTAATACTAATACAAGTACTCATACTAATACAGTAACTCCAGAAAATAATGTTAATACAAAACCAAATACAAACACTCAAACAAATACAACTCAACAATAGTAATGTTACAACTTTAGAAAAAAATAAATAAAGGAGGCTTTATGAATATACAATTTTATAATACATTAACTAGAACTAAATCTGAATTTAAACCAATGGAGGGTAATACAGTTCGTATTTATTCATGTGGACCAACCGTTTATAGTTATGCACACATTGGAAATTTTAGAGCATACATATTTATGGACACATTAAGAAGAGTTTTACAATATAATGGATATAATTTAAAACATGTAATGAATATCACTGATGTTGGACATCTAGAATCTGATGGTGATGAAGGTGAAGACAAAATGGAAAAGGCAGCAAAAAAAGAAAATAAGGATCCATATGAAATAGCTAAGTATTATTCAGACATCTTTTTTAGAGATATGGGAAGATTAAATATTCAAACCCCTGAAATAATTTCAAAGGCTACAGATCATATTGCAGAAATGTTAGAATTTGTGCAAGGATTAGTAAAAAATGGGTATGCTTATGAAACAAGTAAAGGAATTTACTTTGATATTTCTAAATTAGATAAATATCCAGTATTATCAAATAGAAAATTGGATGAACAAATAGCTGGTGCTAGAGTGGATGTGGATGAAGAAAAGAAAAATCCATATGATTTTGCTCTATGGATAAAAGCTCCAGAAAATCATATTATGAAATGGGATAGTCCATGGGGATTATCATATCCTGGATGGCACATTGAGTGTTCTGCAATGGGAAGAAAATATCTAGGAGATGAATTTGATATTCATACAGGAGGAATTGATCATATTCCAACTCATCATGAAAATGAGATTGCACAAAGTAAAGGTTTAACAGGTAAAATTCCTGCAAAATTTTGGATGCATGTAGAGTTTTTACAAGTTGATGGTGGTAAAATGTCAAAATCATTAGAAAATATATATACATTAGATGATTTACAAGAAAAAGGAATTGAACCTTTGGCATATAAACTATTTTGTTTCACAGCACATTATCGTACTAAACTAAATTTCACATTTGAGAATGCTTTGGCAACACAAAAAGCATTAATGAGATTAAGAGAAGGCTTTATCAGGCAGTCAGAAGGTACAGAAAAAATAGAAAGTACAGAAATTAAAGAATATGAAGAAAAATTTTTGGCAACAATAAATGATGATATGAATATGCCGGTAGCCATAGGAATTGTATGGGATATTATTAGACATCCAAAACAGTCAAAACAATTAGCTGAACTTTTACTAAAATTTGATCAAGTATTAGGATTAGATTTAGCAAATAGTCAAAAATATATAGATGAATCTAAAAAAATAGAATTACCAGAAGAAATCCAAGAACTAATTGAAAAAAGAAAAAAAGCAAGATTAGAAAAAGATTGGGCATTATCAGACGAAATAAGGGATATAATACAAAGTAAAGGATATATAGTAAAAGATACAAAAGCTGGAATAATAGTTGAAAAACAGTTTTAATGTTTGAAAATTTTAGAGATGCATTGAAGATAAGCTTATAAGAAAGGGTGAGAAATTAGTGGAAGAAGAAAGCAAAATGTCATTTTTCAAAAAGTGGAAAACAAGTATATTTGGATTAGAAGAATATCAAAAACTTGCAATACAAAAATTAAGCAAAACAATTTTGTATTTAGCCATCTTAATATTGATTTTTGCTTCCTTTTTTACATTAAGCATTACATATCGCTTTCATCAAGTGATACAAAATGTAGCCAAATATATAGATAATAATGTAGAAACATTAGATTTTAAAAATGGAGTTCTTTCTATACAAGCTAAGGACAAACCTGAAGAAGCTATTATAGTAAATGACGAACAATATTTTAATGGCAAAATAATAATAGATACTAAAGAGTTATCAAAAGAAAAAATTGATGAATATAAACAAGAAATTAGTGGTTATTACAATGGAATACTAGTACTAAAAGATGAAATTGTATTAAAAACAAATGGATTAAATGTGACTGAAAATATTCCATTAAAAGAGTTATCGGATGAAATACATCTTGTGAATCTGGAAAAAAAAGATTTAATTGATTTTATGTCAGGCCCTGGTGCTTATGCATTAGATTTAACATTTTTTATAACTTTATTTATAGTTATATTTATTAATCAGTTTGCAACAACATTATTAGATGCTGTTCTATTCTCAATTATAGGATATATTTTGGGAATAGTAATAGGTTTAAGAATTAGATATAGTGCTGCATATAATATTGCTATTTATAGTTTAACATTGCCTATCACATTACAATTAATTTATATGATAGTTAATAGTTTAACAGGATATACTATTCATTATTTCTCTGTTATGTATACTGCGATTACCTGTATTTACATCTTTACATCTATTTTAATGATAAAATCAGATATTATAAAAAGACAAATGGAACTTTCTAAAATAATAGAAGAGCAAGAAAAAATAAAACAAGAAATGGAAAGACAAGAACAAGAAAAAAGGGAGCAAGAAGAGAAAGAAAGAGTTCGTAAAAAAGATGAAAAGAAAAGAAAGGAAGAAAGTGGTAAGGCAAAAGAAAAGAAAAAGGAATTACCTAAAGAGAATAATGAACCAGAACCACAAGCTAATATAAAACCTGGAACAGAATAAAAATATTTAACCAAAATAAAAATAAGGAGATAGACAAAAATGGATGAAGAAAACAATCAAAAAAAAGATGAGAAAAATAACAAAATGTTATATTATATTTTGGCAATAGCTATTTTAATAATAGCGATTGTTGTTACTACTGTTATTATAATTACTCAGAATAAAAATAAAGATGAAAATGTAATTGCCTATACAGAATTAATAAAAAAATTAGATGAAGGAAGTATAGAAAAAGTAGAAATGACAGTAGGAAGTACTTCTGTTAAAGTAAAGATAAAAGACGAAGAAAAGGAAAAAACTTCAAATGTGCCAAATACACAAGCTTTTGTTGAATTAATTCAAGAAAAAACATTACAAGGTGTAAACTTTGAATTAAAACAAAAAGAACAAAATGCTTTCTTAACAATATTGCAGTATCTATTTTCTTTATTACCAACTATTTTAATTGTAATATTATTCATTTTTCTTATTAAAATGCAAGGCCTAGGGGATAAAGGAAAAGTATATGATGCAGAAACAACAAAATCTAAAATTAAATTTGATGATGTAGCAGGTTTAGAAGAAGAAAAAAGCGAAATGTTAGAAATTGTAAATTTCTTAAAGCATCCTAAAAAATTTTATGAAATGGGAGCTAAAATTCCAAGAGGAGTACTTCTTTGTGGAAAACCAGGTACAGGAAAAACTTTAATTGCAAAAGCAATTGCAGGAGAAGCAAATGTACCATTCATATCTATGAGTGGATCTGAATTTATAGAGATGTTTGCTGGTCTTGGAGCTTCGAGAGTTAGAAAATTATTTGAAAAAGCTAAAAAAATAGCACCTTGCATAATTTTTATTGATGAAATAGATGCAATAGGTTCTAGAAGAGCAAGTGGAAGTGGAGCAGAAACTGAAAATAATCAAACATTAAATCAATTATTAGTAGAAATGGATGGATTTGATACTGATGAAACTATAATAGTTTTAGCAGCAACAAATAGGCCAGAAATGCTAGATAAGGCATTATTAAGACCAGGAAGATTTGATAGACAAATAAATATAGCACTTCCTGATATGCATGGTAGAGAAGAAATTTTAAAAATACATGCAAAAGATAAAAAACTAGAAGCAAATATAAATTTGAAGGATATTGCTGGAGATACTGCTGGTTTTTCAGGTGCAGAACTTGCTAACATTTTAAATGAAGCAGCTATTATAGCAACAATTGAAAAACATGAAGCAATTACACAAGAAGATGTTGAAAATGCTATTAAAAAAGTTACAGTAGGATTAGAAAGACAAAGTAGAGTAATTTCAGATAAAGATAAAAAATTAACGGCATTCCATGAAGCAGGACATGCAATTGTTAGTAGCCAATTAGAAACTCAAAAAGATATTAAAGAAGTATCAATTATTCCAAGAGGAATAGCAGGTGGTTACACTATGTATAAAACTAATGAAGATAAATACTATATTTCCAAAACTGAAATGGAGGAAAAATTAGTTGCTTTATTAGGTGGTAGAGCAGCTGAAAAAGTAGCTTTAAATGATATTTCTACTGGAGCAAGTAATGATATAGAAGTAGCTACTCAAATTGCAAAAGATATGATTACTAAATATGGAATGAGTGATAATTTAGGTCCAATTTCTATTGACACAGAAAAAGATCCATATGAATTACAACTACTAGGCGATAAATTTGGAGACGCTATTGGTGCAGAAATAAAAATTATGTTAGATAGTGCTTATTTAAAAGCTCAGAATATTTTAAATAATAATATGGATAAACTAAATAAAGTAGCTAAAACTTTAATAGAGAAAGAAGTTATTTCAGCAGGAGAATTTGAAGAAATTATTAAATAAGATTAATTTTAAATGTTATAAAAAATTCATATTATAAGAATATTTTAGGAAAAATAATATATAATTTAATGATGCTATCGATAAAGATAAAAATAGATAGCATCGTTAAAATTATATTTCAAATTTGAAAGTATGGTTATTTAAGTATTCTAAACAACCGGACTCTGTAGTAAATTTAAAAGTAATAGAATAGCTTTTTAGTTGTTGAAATTTATATCCAAATTTTTTATTAATTTGATTATTGCCATATTTTCCATCACCTAAAATAGGATATCCAATATGTGCTAAATGAGCACGAATTTGATGAGTTTTTCCAGTCAATAAATTTATTTCTAATAAACTTGTATTTTCTTTTATATTACTTTCAATTAATTTATAATAAGTTAAAATTTTTACATATCCTTTTTTCGGACTATCAGAAATATAAACAACAGATTTTTTATTATCTTTAAAAAGATAAGCTGTTAACAATTGTTCTTTTTTTGGCGGTATACCATATATTCTAGCTCTATATATTTTTTCAATCTCTCTATTTTTAAATTTTTCAAGAAGAATAGATAAAGAAGTTTCATTTTTAGCAAATAAAACTAATCCACTAGTATTTCTATCTAAACGATGACAAGGAGCAAGAAAAATATTTTCTTTTGAAATTTGCTGATTGGAATTCAAACTACTTTTCTGCTTTAAAATTAGATTAGTTAAAGAATCATTACTTCCAACTACTTCAATACCAGTAGGTTTATTAATTATCATAATGTTATTATCTTCATAAAGTATGTCAAAAGCAGGTAATTTAGCAAATAATTGATCATCAGGAATATAAACCTTAATATTATCTCCTGTATGAATAATTATATTTTGGTTAACCTTCACATTATTAACGCGTATATCCTTCTTACGAAGAGTTTTATATAATAAATTCATAGAAAGACCATCAAAGTTATCTAATAAAAAGCTATTTAATTTTTTTCCATCATATTTGGATTTTACAATTATCTCTTTCATAATGATAAGTATATAATAAAAAAATAAGAGTGTCAAAATATTAAATATAAAAGCCATATTATAAAATCGTAACAGAAATAAAAAAATAACATAAAATAGTTAAAAAGAAGAATAAAAGGTTGAAAAATAATTGAAATTTTTGAACCAAATGCGTGTTGAAGAAAGGAAATTTAATATGGTAAATTATATTTTAGAGGGGATTTTGTGGGTTTTAGCTTTATATGGGTTATTTGAAATTATAAAAACGATTATTTATACTTATACATATACAAAACTAAGAGCTGATGGAATTTACGTAATTATTGCTGTTAAAAATCAAGAAAAGAAAATTGAAGTATTTTTGCGTTCTTTAGTCTTTAGGCTCCTTTATGGAAAGGAAGAAAATGTAAAAGATCTTATTGTAGTAGATTTGAATTCAACTGATGAAACAAGGAAGATTATAGAAAAAATGTCTAATGATTATGATGAAATAAAAATATCTGACTGGAGGGAATGTAAAGAACTTATTGATAATATAGATGAATCTAAATAAATATCTATTAGAAAATAATAGTTTTTATTAAAAAATTGATGTAATAATATCAATACTAGAATTATAATTTTTTACATTTACAAAATTAAATATTAATTTTATAATATAGATATTGTGAAACAAATAGAAAAAGAGGTATGAAATTTGGAATTAAAAGGCGAAATTAGAGAAGTCATATATCGCAATGAAATAAATAGTTATATGATAGCAACTTTTGAAACAGAAGAAGAAGAAACTACAGTTGTAGGCTATCTTCCTTTTATTGAAAAAGGTGATAGCTTAAATGTAGTGGGTAATTTTATAGAACATCCCGAGTATGGAAAACAATTTAAAATAGAAACATTTGAAAAATTAATGCCAGAAACTATAGATGGAATAGAGAGATATTTATCAAGCGGAAAACTTAAAGGAATAGGTCCAGCCACTGCCAAAAAGATGGTTGAAACTTTTGGAAAAGAAATTATAGCAATTTTAAAATATGAACCAGAAAAGTTAAGTTGTATTAAAGGAATAACTAAGGCTAAGGCATTAGAAATTTCTCAGAGTTTTAATGAAAGTTGGGATATTTGGCAAATTGTTGGTTATTTAGAGAAATTTGGAATCGGACCGCAAAGTGCAGAGAATATATATAAAAAGTTAGGAGCAAATACAATACAACAAATAGAACAAAATCCATATTTACTTATTGATCTAAGTCCAAGAACAAATTTTGGTCAGATTGATCAAATGGCTCTAAAATTAGGAATGGATTTAGAAAATGATGAACGTATTAGAAGTGGAATAAAATATTCATTAAAATTAGCTAATAATAATGGACATTGTACAGTATTATATGATAATTTAATGCAGTTTGTAAAAGAATTATTAAACGTTTCAGAAGAGATGATAGAAAATAATATTATTTTTTTACAAACTAAAAAAGAAATTGTGCTAGAGCAAAGAGAAAAGCAGGAATGGGTATATTTGAAAAATTATTATGATGCAGAAAAAAATGTAGCTGAGAATTTAATGGGATTAGATATGTACATGAATTCAAAAGAAATAAGTTCATTTGATAAAAAATTAAAAAAAATAGAAAAAACTTGTGATTTAAAATTATCAGAAAAACAAATAGAAGCAGTAAGAGCAATACAAGAGCATAATGTATGTGTTATAACAGGAGGACCAGGTACAGGAAAGACAACTATTATAAAAACAATTATTGAATTATATAAGCAGGAAGGAAAAAAGGTGGTACTATGTGCTCCTACTGGTAGAGCAGCTAAAAGAATGACAGAAACTACAGGAGAAGAAGCAAAAACTTTACATAGATTATTAGAAATTGGAAAAACATCAAGTGATGAATTACAAACTATGGATGTTGAGATAGAAGTAGCACCAATTGATGCGGATATTATTATTGTAGATGAAGTCTCAATGGTAGATATTTTCCTTATGAATTATTTGTTACAAGGAATTTATAAAGGAACAAAATTAGTACTAGTTGGTGATTGCAATCAGTTACCATCAGTAGGACCTGGAAATGTACTAAAAGATATAATTAGTTCAGAAAAAATTACTACTATTACACTAAATAAAATCTTTAGACAAGCTGCTAGAAGTAAAATTATTACTAATAGCCACAAAGTAAATGAAGGAATTAGTTTCTTACTTCCTGATGAAGAAGAAAAAGAAGAATTACTAGAAGATTTCTTTTTTATTAAAGAAAATAATAAATTAAAAATATTAGAAAATGTTATATCTTTAAGTAATGGAAGATTGAAGAAATATGGAGATTTTGATTTTATAAAAAATATACAAGTAATAAGTCCAACTAAAAAAGGAGAATTAGGAACAAAAGAGCTAAATAGATGTTTACAAGCAACTATAAATCCACCTTCAGAAGAGAAGAAAGAAAGAAAATATATAGATTCTATTTTTCGTGAAGGCGATAGAATTATGCAAATAAAGAATAATTATGACATCTATTGGGAAAAACATGAACCAACTTTAGAAATGGGAAAAGGTGTGTTTAATGGAGAATATGGAAGCATACTTGGAATAGATGAAACTGAAAAGAGAGTTAAAATTAAATTTGATGATGAAAAACTAGTTTGGTATGGGTTTGAAGAGCTAGAACAAATTGAACACGCCTATTGCATTACAGTGCATAAAGCACAACGGAAGTGAATTTGATGTGGTAATTATGCCAATTATGCAAACTGCACCTGTATTATTAACAAGAACATTATTATATACTGCTATGACAAGAGCTAAAAAATTACTTATATTAATCGGAAATCCTAATATTGTAGAGTTTATGATTCAAAATGCTGATAGCAAAAAAAGAAATACGGGCTTAAGTTTTAAAATAAGGAGTATAAGTTAGAAAAAAGGAGATTATAAGAGAAAAATCGACAAAATTAGTAGAAAAAACGATAGTGTTAATATTGACATGTTGGTTAAATAAAATTAGAATTTTGCTATAAACTCATTTTTAACAGTTTGAGGAAATTAAAAGCTCACATTCCATTGATATATATGGAATATGGGCTTTTTGGGAAAAA
>CANQHC010000024.1 GCA_947623595.1 uncultured Clostridia bacterium
TTCTTCCAAGTTTTTTACTTAATTCAATAGCTGCATTTATACTGTCTTCATCAACTTCTTCAAAACAAATTATACTTACTGGTTGTATTTTTTTATATCCTGTTACACCTTCTGAAACATCTTGTATTTCTATGTCAACCTCAGAATATCCATCCCTTGTTTGGTTTGGTAAATTATCAGCTATATAAAATCTTTGCTCTCTAAATGTTATTGTGATATTTTTTCTTGAATTAGACCATAAATCATATGGAGCAACAGCAGTTACTGCTTCCGCTTCAAAACCACTTATTGCTATAATAATTCCTTTTTTATCTCCAAGCATTGCTGTTCCTGGATTGCTTTCATCTATAGAACTATAGCATAAAGCATGATTGTCTGCCATTGCTGATGTGTTCCATCTATCATACATATCTCCTTCTTCAACATCACTGTTATTATATGCATTCATTAAACTAATCATTCTTTTAAAAGGGCCATGCATTTTTCTGACTACATATTCTTGTCCATCTTTTGTATGTTCGATAAATTCTGTGTTATTTTCTTTATCATGGTCACCTATAGTTCGTGTTATATCTCTACCATAAGCTCTTCTTAATGTTCTATCTAATATTGTGGAATATCTATATCTTTCAAATGCTTTTGTCTTGTCCTCTTTTTTTACTGTTTCTTGATATGCTTGCCTAATTTTGCCTAAATCTGTTTCTTCAATTAAAGATTTTAATTTTATAATAATTTCTAAAGACTCTTTTTCTGATTTTTCCCTGTAAGTTGCTAATTCTTTTCCTTCATATTTTGCTAATAATTGTTCTGGATCATTGCCATATTTCCTTACTAATTCTATTACGCTGTTATAATCCATTCCAACAATTCTCTCAAAATAAGCACTTTTAGCATCTACCAAAGTTACATCTTGAGCACTTATTATTCCATCCAATTCAGCATTTCTATTTACTACAAAATTTAATATTTCATCATAGCTTTTTATTTTACCTGCTTCTTGTGGGTTTAATGCTAAATAAGAAATTATGATTCTCTCTTCTTCAGTTAATGGAATGGTATTATCTTGTATTCTATTAGATGCAAGTATTAAAAATTCACTAGGTTTTACTTCACTTTTTTTTGTTTCAGAATTGTAGCTTGAAATTTCCTCTGCCAGTATAGTTTTGCTTAATTGTTCTATTAAAGGCTCTATGAATAAACTATCTTGTTTCAAGTTTTCCAAGGCAAAACCAAATGTAATTAATGCATCTTTATCTTTTGCTATATCTATTATACAATCTTGAACATATGCATATCTTACTATTTTTTCAAGACTACTTTCACCAATACTGCTAATAATCTCAGGAGTTAAAATCTCTAATTTAAGAGTAGGAAATAAACTTGAATTGTTTCTTGCAAATTTTTTCATCAATTCAATTTCTTTTTCTGATAACTCTGTTCTTCCTATACTGGCTAATTTACTTTTATAAGCAATCTGTAAAAGTTCCTCAAAATTTTCACTTTCTATGTCTGCATAACGTAAATATTTTGGATGTTTTTTTATTGCTTCTAAAATAACTTTATCTGTTCGATATTCTTCAGGTATTTTATTTAAAATATCCACGCTTTCAAGCAAGTCTTGACCTGGTTCACTTTCATCTAAATAATTTTTTTCTTTTAACATACTAATTGCAGATAAAATGATATCTTCATATTGTTCATTATAATTAGTAAGATTATTTGGCCTTGGAATGTCTTTTATTCCATTAGGACCTATCTCTTGCAAATAAGCATTTATAATATTAATAGTTATAGCTTCTGGAGGTATTTTTGCAGAATTAAAAGCATAATCAAAATTTTTTTCAAAATCATCCACAAATAAATTTACTCTATTTCCTTTTATTAAATCTATTACTATTCCTTCATACCACTGCCTATATTCTTGTTTTTCTTCTTCAGAAAAACCTTCAATCCATTTTTCATATTTTTCTCTTAATGTATCACTAGAAATCGAATCAGTTTTTCTATCTACTGATGGTATATATATAATTTGTTTAAGACCAATTTCTTTCAATGCTCTTTCACACATTTCAATAGTTATGTTTTGAATTGGAACAGAAGATAGGCTAAATTTACTTTTATTTATATTTTTTTCATCACATTTATTAATAAAAGCATTCCATACTTTTTCAGTCATTGCTCTTTCAGGCATTATTTTTCTAAGCGTTTCAAAATAATTTAATAATCTATTTGGATCATCTATCTCAGGTATTTTTTGTGCAATTATATCCTCCATCCATGTTTCATATTCTTCTTGTGATAATCCTTCTTCAAAAGTCTCGCTTGGAATTTCGCTAATAATTTCTTCCGATTTTTGCAATAATATTTCATAAATTTGTCTAGTGCGACTTTCTTCAGGAATTTGATTTAAAAATTCTCTGGCATTAGAACTTTGCAGTAATCTTGCACCTTCAGTAAATACTTCTATAGTTTTTTGAAAATCTCTTAAATTTGAAAAAATATTCTGAATATTATCAGGATTATTTCTAATTACATCTACAACTAATTCATTACACCATTTGCGATATTCCTCATCTGTCATATTTTCATCAATTTTTTGTTCGGGTAAAGAGTATATAATACTACTTTCTCTTGATATAGCAAATTCCCACATATTTCTATTTTTTATCTCTTCAGGAATCATACTAAAGATATCAGAAAAAACATGGGTTACTGATTTTTCTAATAAACTTCTTGAAAAACCTTCATCAAATAATTCAGATGGAATTTCTGCTAGTATTGATGCATCATTAATGTCATCTAGTCTATCTACTAATGCTTTTACTGTATTTCCATTTATAATAATAGATGGAGCTGTATCTATAAATTTTCTTATATTAGCATTAGAAATTTTTTTATCTGGGCTTTTTAAAAAATTTTCAATTAATTCTTGATTAATATACTCTGGCTTTGTGCTTAATAGAATATTTGTAAGTTGTTCAAGAGTAGGAGCTTGTTCACATTTTTGATTTAGTAATTTTGTGTAAAAATCTTCATATTTTTGGTTATTTTCTCCTAATAAAATTCCATCTATTTCAGACATTTCAAAATCATAGGAATTGCACTTCAAGATATCATAGGCTTCATCACCATATATATCAATAATATCTCTTAATAATTGATTAGCTCCATCTCTACCTAAAATTTGTTCTCTAAATGATTTATCTCGTCTAGAAATTGAGAATATTGCTTTAAAAGCATCATAATCTAAATTGTATTTATCAAAAATATCAGAACAATGTTTATAATATTCATCATAAACATCTCTAATATTTTCTGCAGAAACATCAGATGGTAATTCTATTTCTTGACCTAAACTTTCCAATCTTTTGCTTATTTCGCCAAATATTGTTTCTTGGTTATCAAAAAAGAACTTAATTTCATCTTTTGTCATTTTTTACTCCTATCCTACTATTTATCTTTCTTCACCATTATCGTTTTCTTTTACTTTCTTTTTGTTATCAACATTAAAATATATAAACTTTTCATTAAGTTCTTTAAGTATTTCATATTCCTTCTTATCTTCTTCCATACCATTATTCTCCTTCTATATGAAATATTTTTTTGAAAAATTTTATTATCTTGTAGAAAAATCTCTCTTTTTTTACTTCAACAGGTAAGTTATTGTTTTCTTGCTCCTTCTGTTCATTAATAGTATCTTTTTCAATTTTTCTTTTGTTAAAAATATCGGGATTATATTTTTCTTTCTTTTCTTCTTCAATTTTTTGCCTATCATATTTTTCTTTTGATTCAATTTTTTCCTTCTGATATGGTGTAGCCCAATAATCTCTAAAAATATTAGCTAAAATTGCTTTTGTTTCATCTAAAATTTCCTGTTCTTCAAAGCTTTTATTTATATCTACTTTAAAATCGTAATTTTCATCCATTTTTGCTTTTAGTGTGTCTATCATAGTTTTTGGTATCTTATCAACACTTTCTTTTGGAACAAAATTTAATATTTCAATTACTTCTTTATATGCTTTTGGATAATTGTCTCCCATCTTTTTCCTCTTTTCAATTTAATACAATTATACAGTTTATTTATATCATAAAATGTAGAAATATACAATCAAATTATTAAAGCAAAAAAAAAGGTATTGTAAGCTATTTTCTATTTTTACTTAAGAAAACCTAAAAGAAGTATTACCACATACTGCTTGTTCTTCGCTTTTGCTTTTAAAAAAATGAGGATGTCCTACAAATTGTAGAACTTCCTCACTTTATGTATGAAAGCTCAAGGTACTTCACTCACGCTCATACTTCGCGAACTTAGCTTGCTTCTTTTGATATTAATCCTGCTTTTTATGAAATTAAAATCTACTATATTTACTTCTGCCTTTTCTTCTTTATTACCACATTCTTACCTTCTAATACCACATGCCTTATTTCTCTGTTTCTTTCTTTTTGATATTTTTGGTATTGATATAGTAATACTAGTAAGCCTGATGTTGCTATTGTTCCTAATGCTACTCCTAATACCTTTTGTTCTGCTCCTGTCTTGATACTCATTACTACATCTGCTTGTGATTGATTGTCATCTTTACTACTATCTATGTAGTTTGCTGGGTTTGTTGTATCTATTATTTGTACTTGGTTTCTCATTGTTCCAAAGTTATTGTTTCCATTCTTCCATACTGCCACTACTTCTAAATTTTCGCTTTGTCCTGGTTTTAGTTTTACTTCTGTAGTTAACGTTCCATCTGTTTGTTCTTCCCAATAACTTGGGTTGTTATTTGATACTTTGAAACCTTCTGGCAATGTTTCTTTAATGTTTGCTGTTCCTTCTATTTCTCCTGTATTTGTTACTACTACTTCGTATTTTACTTCTACTTTTGAGGTTGTTACCTTTTTAGCTACTACTTCTAATTTGATGATTTTTCCTTCATCATCAACCTTTGCTTGTTTTCCATCTATGCTTGCCTCTGTTATTCTCTTTTCTACGCTGAAGTTGAAGTTTAATTTTTGGTAATAATAAATTACTGTGTCATTATCTTCTCCATATATTCCTTCTTTGTTTGTTGGTGCTAACTCTTCTAAATATTTGTAGTATGGTATTTCTTTTTCTCTTGTTTCATACCTTTCTCCTACATAGCCTTGTAGTTCTTCTGCATATGTTGTTTTTAAGTCTTCTTTTCCGTCTTCATTTCCTGGCTCGCCTGGCTTAATTGTTCTTGTTATTTCTTCTCCTGTTTCTTTGTCTAAGTATTTTACTGTTATCTTTCCACTTGGTATTCTTTCATAATAGTAGGTTACATAGATTGTGTTGTTTGTTTTTGGATCTTTTATCATTTTTCCATTTGCGTTTTCTGGTTCTTCTCCTGCTTTTCTATACCCTTCTATTACTTCTCTTGATGTTTCATATGAGTCTCCTACTTTTCCTTCTATTACTTTTTCTTGTAATAATACTGTATTTGTTCCTTTTTCTAGGTATCTTACTATTACTTTGGCTGTCAATTTTCTGTAGTGGTATACTACCTCTTTTGCATCTTCTTCTAATTTTCCTTCTGGAGCATCTCCTGTGGTTTCTGCAAATTCGTAGTTGTCTAACTCATCATTCTTATCTTCTGTTTTGTATGTGTCTCCCACTTTTCCTTCTATTTTTTCCTCTGGTGCTATTTCATTTCCGTCTTCATCCACATATTTTGCTGTTACTCCTCCTGAGTCCTTTCTTGCATAATAGTAGGTTACTTCTATTGTTCCTTCTGTTATTTCTCCTTGAGTATTTCCACTATCTTCTACGAAATCGTATCCATAGATTTCTTTTTGGTCTTTATAATATGGTGTTCCTACTTTTTCTTCTGTTTCATAGCTGTATTTCTTTTCTATCTGCTCTGTTCCGTCTTCATTTCCTGGCTGTCCTGGTTCTATGGTTTCTACTATTTCTTTTCCTGTGTCTTTATCTACATATTTTACTACTAATTTTCCAGTAATGTTTACATTTGTATCATAGCTTGCTTCTACTTCATTTTTTGTTTCATTCTCTGTGAATTCTATCTTGCCTTTTACTGTGTTTGTTACAGTATTTGCAGATACATTTAAGTCTTTGTATTCTACTTCTATTTCTTTTTGGAAATCAACTATTTTTTGTTCGTTTTCTTCTTTTGTTGTGTTTATATGTCCTAAGTTTACTGTCCATGTTATTGTTTTTGTATCTTCGTCATATATTCCTTGTTGTAGACTTGAATTTGATTCATCTATTTCGTATGGCAATGTATCTGTTATTGTTAAAGTAGCTTCTCCTATGTAATCTGTTATTACTGCATGATAGTTAATATTGTATGTTATTCTTCTATTTTCGTTATTTATTTCTGCAGTACCTGTTTTGGTTATGTTACTATCTAATTGAGTATTGTTTAGTAAGTAGTGATTTGTTACTATGATTTTACCTATTTGATTTGGATTATTTACATTTTCTTCATCGTCTTTATTTTCTGTAATTACTATTTCTGGTGGTTGTACATAGTATTCTAATTCTCCTGGATTTGACTCAGTTTCTTCAACACTATAGGTTATTAATACTCCACTTGCATCATATTTTGGTAAGTTTGTAAATGTGTGGGTCCAGTTGTTAGCCTCTGATAACTCTACACTTTCTAATTCTTTTGTTTCTATAGGCTCTTTTCCTTCAACTGTTTCTTGTACTCCTACTATTCCATTTAAACTTGTTTGTCCATTTGCTGTTAATTGTACTCTTACACTATCTGGTCTATGTCCTTTTTTGTCATTATTATCATCCCAGCGTTTTTCTACTACCTTGTCTACTTTATATTCTTGTTCCACTGTTGCCTTGTCTTGTTCTTCTTGTGTTTGTTTTTCTAGTTCTGGTTTAACTGGTTCTAATATATCTGGATAATATGTTGTTACACTTCCCGTTACTGCATTTTCTAATGGTGTAATTACATTTTGTCCTTCATATACTAATTTAATAGTTTTTTCTATTGTTACTTCATATGTTCCTTCTGTTACTTGTCCATATTCTGGATGATTTTCATCTACTTGCCCTTCTTTATATGTATTAATGTTTTCTATAGTCTCGTTCCATGTTATTGTATTATCTTGTGGATTGTATGTTCCTTTTGCTAAACTTGATGCTTCTTGATTTATTTGAGCTGGCAAGTTATCTACAATAGTTATTTTTGCTTTTCCTATATAATCTCTTATTGTTACTTTATATTTTATAGTATATGTTACTTCTCCGTCTTCATCTGTTAGAACTTCTACACTTACTTGTTTTGTTTGTGGTGTTCCATCGTCATTTTGTACAACTTGTCCATTCTCTCCTATTATATTTTCTTCTCTTTGTACAGTTTTGCTTGCTTTTGCAGTCTTACTCATTTCATTTGTTATAGTTTCGTCTTTTAAGGTATAGTAGTATGTTACCTCTTTTGGTGTTTTGGTCATTGTTCCTTCTTTTCCTTCTGGATTTTCGTCTTTACATTCGTAGTTTTGTGGAACCTTATTTGACTTACTTGTTGTATACTTATCTCCTACTTTTCCTGTTTTTTCTTCATTTGGTACTATTTCTATTTCTGTTGGTGAATCTGTTTCTTTATCATAGAAATAATGATGTACTGTTACTTTTCCTGGGATTTCTACATTTACTTCGTGAGTGTCTGTTTTTTCTTCTGTTTTTGCTGTTATTTCATCCGGTGTATTTGGATCTTCTGGTTTTTCTTGTTTCTCTGGGTTTGGCTGTTTTAATTCTATTGTTCCTGTTACTGTGTTTTCTATTGTTCCTGTTAAATTCTCCTCATCTGGGTAAATGTATTTTAATTGCATACTCTTTGTTCTACTTATACTTGCTTTTTCAGTATCTTTATATGTGTCTATATCATTTATTTCTTCTGTCCATGTAATTGTTTTTCTTTCTTTATTATATACATAATCCCCTGGTATTTCTGAATTTTCTTCATCTATTTCATATGGTAATTTATCTACTATTGTTAGTATTGCTTTTCCTACAAAGTTATTTATACTTGCTGTATATCTTATCTCATAATATACTTTTGTATCTGTACTTGTTATTGTTTCTGCTCCATCTTTTACTATATTTGTTTCTAGTTTTATTTCTGGCTTTTTGTATTTTGTTACTGTTTCGTTTGTTTCTTTTTCTGATACATATGCTTTGTTTCTTATATCAATGTCTGTTTGTGAATAATTTACTGTAACTGTGAAGCTTAATGTTTTGCTTTCTCCTACTGCTAAAGTATCTATTGTCCATGTTATTTCATTTTCTTGTATTTCCGGACTTTCTGTACTTTCTTTGTATGTTGTTCCTGTTGGCACTGTATCTTTTACTTTGATGTTTGTTGCTTCTTTACTTCCGACATTTGTTACTTTTATTGTATATACTATTTCATCTTCTGCTGTTACTTCATTTGCTCCTAGTTTTTGTTTTCCTGTTTCTTCCTCCACCGTATTTTCTACGCTTGCTTTTCTTACTATTTGTGCCTGTTTTTCAAAGGTAACTACTGGGTATGTTACTTCTTCTGTTTGTTTTTCCTCTGTTGGTGGTACTTCTGGGTCTTCTTCATTTTCTGCTTTTCCTATTTCTTTTGCTGTTGCTTTATTTTTGATATCTACTTTCTTTGTTCCTTCTGGACCTGCTTCTTCTACATCTACTGCTATATCTTCTTTTACCTTTACTTTAAAGCTTAATGTTGTTACCCCTGGCACTTCATCATCTGTTTTTGGGCCTACATATACTACTATTCCATCTCTTAAGTCATCTGCTGTTTTTAACTTCATATCTACAGGTGTTCTATTTACTTCATGTTCTTCTTCTCCATTTACTCTTATTGATTCGTCTACAAATGTTGTTCCTTCTGGTATATTATCTTTTATTACTACGTTTGTTCCTATTCCTCCACTATTCTTTACTGATATACTGTATGTTATTTCGTCTCCTTTTACTACAAAGTCTTTTACTCCATCTACTATTCCTGTTTTTTCTACTTCTATTATTGGTGCTATTACTTCATGTGTTGTCTTATTTGTTTTCTCTTCTTTTGATTGTTCTTTATCTTCTTTTATCCTTGCTTCATTCTCTATATTTGTACCATTTGCTAATTCTTCTTTTACTTTTACTCTAAAGCTTAATGCTACTTCTCCTCTTTCTGGTACATTTACTTCTATTCCTTCTGCTAAATCGTTTTCGTCTTTATCTGTTAATGTTTGCTCTACACCATCTAACATATAGCTTGAGCTTTCATTTACTTGTATACTTTCTGGTACAAATTCTGTTCCTTCTGGTACATTATCTTTTATTGTTACTTTTCCTGAAATAGTTCCTTTTGTATTTGTTACATGAATTGTATATGTTATCTCTTGTCCTCTTTCTACTTTTGTTCCACTTGCTGGCTCACTTGTTTTTGTATATGCTATGTTTGTTTTCTTTACTGTTACCTTTGCTGTTTCTTCATCTGTTTTATTTCCATCTACTGTTGCTACGTTCTTTATTGTTTTTTCATATATTTTTTCATCCTCTGGTGTGTCTTCATTATTTAACTCATCCACTGTTACTCTGAAGCTTAATACTATCTTTCCTTTTACTTCATTTGTATCTGGTATGTCTGCTGTTTCATCTTGACCTGCTGTGTGTTTTGCTGGCACTTTTACCTTTATTCCTTGGGCTAAGTCTTCTCTTCCTAGCTCACTTAATGTTTTATCTTGTCCTTCTATTTCAAATGTGTCTAGTTCATTTATTCTAATTGAACCATTTTCTAATGTTAATCCTTCTGGGATTTCATCTTTTATTGTTACTTCTTTCTCTAAGCTTCCTGCGTTTTCTACTGTTATCTTGTATGTTACTTTTTCTCCTTCTAATACATATTTTTCTCCTGTTTCTGTTTGTATATTATTTTCTGTTTCTACTGTCTTGCTTTGGCTGATTATTGGTTCTATATATGTATGTTCTGTTGGTCCTACTTCTGTTTCTTCATTTGGTTTTTCTTCAGTTTCTAATTTATTTATTTCTTTTACTTTTGCTTTGTTTATTATTTTTGTATCATTTTCATAGTCTTCTACTCTTACTCTAAATGATAATTTTCTTGTTTCTCCCTCTGCTACTTCTATTTCAAATCCTTTTTGTAAATCTGCTTGTCCTTTTTCTCCTAATGGTATTTCTCTATCATCTAATGTATAGCTTGAGTTTCCATCTATTTCTATACTTCCATTTACAAAGCTTGTTCCATTTGGCACATCATCTTTTACCAATACTCTTCCTGGGGCTGTTCCTTCTGTATTGCTTATTGTTATTGTGTATTTTATTATTTCATCTTTCTGTACCTTTGCTCCTGTTGCTGGACTACTTTCCTTGCTGTAACTTAGTTTTGGTTTCTTTACTGTATTTGTTGTCTTACCTGTTGGTACATCATCTACTGTTGCTTCATTTTCTATAACTTTTGTTAATTCTTCTGTTGTTATTTTATTTACTGTTGCATCAAATGTTAATTCTACTTTTCCTTTTACTTCTTGTGTTTCTGGTATATCTGCTTCTTCATCGCCTGCTTTTGCATGTTTTGCTGGCACTATTACATTTATTCCTCCTGCTAAGTTTGATTCGTTATATCCACTTATGTCTATCATTTCTTGTCCTAGCTGATAGCTTGTTCCTTTATTTATTCTCATACTTCCTGCAACAAATGTTACTTCTTCTGGAATATCATCTTTTATTATTACCTCTTTTTCTAGGTCTCCGCTATTTTCTACTGTTATCTTATATGTTATCTTTTCTCCTTCTACTACATATTCTAACCCTTCTTCTGCTATTGCTTCTTTCTTCTGGTTTATTTTTGGCTCTATATATGTATTTTCTACTTCTTCTGTTTCTTTCTCTTCCTCTTCTGGATCTCCTGGATTTTCTGGATTTCTTACTTTGTCTATATATGCCTTATTCTTTATCTTTGCTCCATTTTCTAAGTTATTCTCATCTTCTTCTAATCCTTTTACTGTTACCTCAAAACTTAGTTCTACTACTTTGCCTGCTCCTACTTCTACTTCTATTCCTTCTGCTAATTCTGCTTCTGTATGTTCGCTTCCATTTTGGTCTGTTTCACTTTCTTTATTTTCTGCATCACTTATAGATGCAAATTCTTTTATTCTTATGCTTTCTTCTACAAACTCTGTTCCTATTGGTACCTCATCTTTTACTTTTACATTTCCTGGAGCTGTTCCGTTTGTATTATCTAGACGAATTGTATATGTTATTTTATCTCCTGTTTTTACCTTCGTTTCTGTACCTGGATTATTTATTTTGCTTGGTACAATATTTGGTTTCTTTACTTCTATATCTTCTGCCTCTACTGGTGTTTCATCTACTTCTGCTGTGTTTTCTATTGTTTCTTCATAACTACCTTCTACTAGTTTATCTACAGACACTACAAATGATAATATATGTGTCTCTCCTTTTTCTACATATACTTCTATTCCCTGCTCTAAGTTATTTTCATCATATTCTCTTAAGTCTATTGGATATTCTCCTCCTGCTTCTTTATTACTTGGTTTATAACTTGAGCTTTCATCTATTTTTATACTCTCTGCTACAAAGCTTGTTCCTGTTGGCACTTTATCTTTTACTTTTACTGTTTTTCCTAAATGTCCTGTATTTTCTACTGTTATTTTATATGTTATTTGCTCTCCTTCTACTACATAGCTTTCTTGTAATTGTGTACTTGATTCTTTTCTTCCTCCTATTACTGGCTCTACATATCTATGGGTTACTGGACCTACTTCTTTTTCTCCTTCTTCTGGTTTATCTATATCTTGTACTTTTGCTGTATTTGTTATTAATTTTAAGTCCTCTATATCTTGTACTTTTACTTTAAAGCTTAATATTACTTTTTCTCCTGCTCCTACTTCTACTTCTATTCCTTCTCTTAATTCTTCTGCTGTATGAGTTGTCGCTTTTTCTTCTTCTGGCTTTAATGAATGACTTATCTCTATACTATTTGCTATAAATTCTGTTCCTTGTGGTATTTCATCTTTTACCTTTACTCTTCCTCCTATTGTTCCGTTTGTATTATCTACTGTTATTGTATATGTTATTTGCTCATTTGCTACTACTTCTGTTATTTCTCCTGATAAGTCTTCTCCTAGCTCTCCTTCTTTTGTATTTGGATTACTTGTTTTGCTATATTCATATGCTGTTCGCTTTTCTATTATTTCTTCTGACTCTACTGTAGTTTCATCTACTGTTGCTGTGTTCTTTATTTTTCTTGAGTATTCGCTATCTCCTAGTTTGTCCACTGTTACATCAAAACTTAATTCAACTTTTCCTTTTACTTCATCTGTTCCGTCTATATTTGAGCTTTCTCCTTCTACTGCTTTATGTTTTGCTGGTACTGTTACTTCTATTCCTTCTTCTGATAATTCTTGTTGTGTTTTATTTGTTAAGTCTATTTCTTGTTGTTGCTCTCCCATTTCACTTTCTGTTGCTAATGTGTATTTTATATTTCCGTTTACATTAATTGAATCTGCTACAAGACTTAATCCCTTTGGAATTGTATCTTTAATTGTTACATTCTTTGCTAAACTTCCTGCATTTTCTACTATTATTCTATATGTTACTTTTTCTCCTGCTACTACATAGTTTTTCTTATTTGCTGTTTCTACTTCTTTTCTTTGACTTATTTCTGGTTCTACATATGTATGTATTGTTTCGTTTGTTTCTTGTTTTGTCTCTGGTTTTTCTGGCTCTTCAATTGTTGCCTTATTCTTTATTTTTTCATCGTTTACATTGTCATCTACCGTTACTCTAAATGTTAGTGTTCTACTTCCTCTTGCTGGCACTACTATTGTGAATCCTGTTTCTTTTAAGTATTCTTCTCCTTTATCAGCTAGATTTATATTTTGCCCTTCAACATCATCTTCTCTTGCTTCATTATTAATTTTATAACTGTTTTGTCCATCTATTTGTATACTTTCTTCTACAAACCTTGTTCCAGCTGGCACACTATCCTTTACTATTACTTTTGCTGGTGCTGTTCCTTCACTATTGTCTAATGTAATTGTGTATGTTATTTCATCTTCTTGTTTTACATTTACTAAGCCTTCTCCTTCTGCTCCTTCCTCTTCTGATTTTGGATCTGATGTTTTTGTTACTTTTAAGTTTGGTTTATTTACTGTTGTTGTTACTTTATCGGTTTGTGTACCGTCTACTTCTGCTTTATTCTCTATATTGTATTCATATAACTCTTTTTCTAGCTCTTTTACTGTTACCTCAAAGCTTAATTCTACCTTTCCCTTTACTTCGTCTTTTCCTTCTATATTTGCTTCTTCTCCTTCTATTGGTGCATGTTTCGCTGGTACAGTTACTTCAATTCCTCCTGCTAAGTTACTTTCATCATAGCTTTCCAAACTTATTTCATCGCTATTTGCATCTGGTTTGTATGTATTTTTGTCATTAATTTTTATTGAACCTGTTATAAATGTTACTCCTTCTGGTAATTTGTCTTTTATTGTTATCTTCTTTTCTTTACTTCCCTCATTCTCTGCTATTATTTTATATATTAATTTTTCTCCTTCTAATACATAGCCTTTGTCATCTGGTAATTTTACTTCTTTTCTTCCTGTTATTATTGGTTCTACATAAGTATGCTCTACTTTGTTTGTTTCTTTTTCTGGCTTATCTTCATCTGTTTCATTTGTCACTTTTGCAGTGTTTTCTATTAGTTCATCATTTTCATTATCATTTACTGTTACTTTAAATGACAATATTCTTTCTTCTCCTGCTTGAACCTCTAATTCTATTCCTTCTTCTAAGTTTGTTTTTGTCTTTTGCTTTAAGTCCACTACTTGATTATCCAATGTATAAATACTTTCATTATCTATTTGGATACTTTCATCTACAAATGTTGTTTCTGCTGGTATTGTATCTTTTACTTTCACTCTTGCCTTTGCTGTTCCTTCTTTATTACTTACTTTTATTGTATATGTTATTTCACTATCTTTCTCTACTTTACTTCCTGTTTCTGGACTACTTTCTTTTGTATATTCTAATTTTGGCTTTTTTACTTCTGTTGTTGTTTCTTCTGTATCTTTTCCATCTACATTTGCTGTATTTTTGATTGTTCCTTCATATTTTCCTTCTTCTAATTTGCTTACTTTTACTTCAAATGTTAATGTATGGCTACTATTTTCTTCTACATTTATTTTTATTCCTTCTTCTAACTCTTCTTGTGTATAATCTTTTGCTTGTTTCTCTCCCAAAGGATATGCTGCATTTCCATCTACTTTTATACTATTTAATACAAAGCTACTTCCTGTTGGTACATTATCTTTTACTGTTACTTCTTTTGCTAAGTCTCCACTATTTGTTATTTTTATACTATATGTAATTATTTCTCCTTCAATTACATATTCCTCTCCTGCTTCTGTTTGTGTTTCGTACTGTGTTTTTGCTGTTTTTTCACTGTCTATTATTGCTTCTATATATGTATTTTCTACTTTCTCTGTTGGCTTTTCTGTTTTTTCTGGGTCTTCTGGATCTTTTGGTTCTTCTTTTTCATTTAATTCTGTTGTATATGCTATGTTTTCTATTTTATCTTTATTATTTAATACTTTCTCTCCTTCTTTTGTATCTTCTACTGTTACTTCAAAACTTAATTCTACTACTTTTCCTGCTCCTACTGTTACTTTTATTCCATCTTTTAAGTTTTGTTCTGTATAAGTGGTTGTTCCTTCTTCTCCATTTATTGCACTATTAACAGAGCTTGTTACAGTTCTTATTTTTATACTTCCTGTTACAAACTTCGTTCCTTTTGGCATATTATCTTTTACTAATATATTTCCTGGTGCTGTTCCTTTTGTATTGTCTAAACGTATTGTATATGTTATTGTATCTCCTGTTTTAACTTTCGTTTCTGAATTTGGTTCATTTATTTTACTTACTTTTACATTTTGCTTACATACTTTTGTATTTACTTCTTCTGTTTGCTCTTCATCTACTGTTGCTTTGTTTGTTATATTACTTGAAAATACTTCTGGTTCTAGATTATCTACTGTTACTTCAAAGCTTAATGTTACCTCTGAATGTGAATCTACTTTAATGTCTATTCCACTTTCTAGGTTTGAATCTGTATATGTTGTTAAATTTACTTCTCCACTTTCTTCTGTTAATTGATAATTTGATTGTTCATTTACTTTGATACTTTCTTCTACAAAGCTTGTTCCTGTTGGTATTGTATCTTTTATTTTTACTACTTTTGCCTTTTCTCCACTATTTGTTACTTTTATAGAATAAGTTATAGTTTCTCCTTCTAATACATATTTCTCTCCTGTTTCTGTTTGTCTATTTTCTACTGTTTTCGCTGTCTTTTCTACTTCTATTATTGGTCCATCATATGTATTTGTTATTGTTTTTGTTTCATCATCAATAGAGGTCTTATAATAACTTAAGTCCTCTCCTTCTACTTGTTCTTCTCCTAAGAAGTACTTTATTTCATTTCCTAATGAATCATATTTGTCTAACTGTGTAAATTCACAGCTCCATTCTTCTTCATCTTCTCTAACATTTGCATCTGGTACTGCTATTTCTTTTGTTGCTACTACTACTTCTTCTCCTGACTCTTCAGCACGTTTCTTTACTTGTATCTTTACTTTTTCTGGTTTTCTATATTTATTGTTTGTATGTATCCATTTTTTTGTTACATTTAAACTTATTTTTTCTTTTGGTACGTTAAATGTATTTGTTATTTTTATTGTCTTTTCTGCTTCTGATATAATTTCTTCTGTAGTTATTTCTTGCTTGTAAAATTTTAAATCATCTTCTCCTATTGCATTTTCTTCTACTGTATATTGTGCTAAACTTCCATCCTCGTTATATCTATCTAAATCTGCAAATGTGTATTCCCATATACTGCTATTTTCCTCTAATGCATGTTCTTCTTGTGTTAATGTTACCTTTCTTATTTCTCGTTCTTCATTTTTTAACACTATTTCTATTTGTGTTGGTCTTTTTTGTGCTCTATCATCTCCATCTACCCATTCTTTTTTTACATTCACTTGTGTTTTAAAGTTTAAGTTTGTATCTGCTTGTGATTGTGCTCCTTCACTTGCTTTTTCAGGTGTATATAGATTTATATTTCCTCTTACATTGTTTGTCATTACTTTTTTGCCTTTTTCTATATCCTTAAATACTATTGTTATCGTTTTTTCGAAGTTTATTGGATAATCTCCATTTGTGTATGTATCTACATCTTCATATATTTGCTTCCATGTAATAGTTTTATTTTCTTCATCATATGTTCCTCCTGATAAATGTGATAAGTCTTCATTTATTGTATATGGTAATGTATCTACAACTACTGATTGCACTCTTCCTATATAATCTTGCACTTTTGCTTTGTAATTAATTGTATATGTTACTTCTTCATCTGGTTCTAATATACTTTGAGTTGCTTCTTTTTCTATATTTTCTTCTATTATTTTGGCATCTGTTAATTCGTATTCATATATTACAGTTGTTAACTCATCTACCATTGTTCCTTTCCAGTTATTTGATTTATTTACAAATTTATAGTTTTGTGGAAGATCGTCTGCAACATTTGTTGTATATTCATCTCCATATTTTCCTGTTCCATCTGCTGGAAGGTATACATCTTTTGCTATTTTTTCTCTTGAGTTTGTATCAATATGCTCTACTTTTACTCCTGCTGAGTTTTTTACTTTATAATAGTAATCTACCACTACTTCTGTATATTCATATTCTCCTTCATAATTATCTGGCATTTGTACCAATTCATATTTTGGATTCAATTTGTTGCTATTTTCTTCATCTTCAGCACCTTTTGAGCTTTCTTCCAATGGACTGGTTGTATATGTTTCCCCCTCTTTTCCTTTTTCTGTTACATCTTTTGCTAATTCTCCATTTGCTAATGGTACTGGAGTTTGTGTTCCGTCTATATAATGATGTACTGTTAATGGGATTGTCTTTTCTACATATTCGTAAATTACTTCTCCATCACTTTCTCCAAACGTTCCTGTTGCATCTTCTGGGATAATTACATTTCCTTCTGCATCCTTTTCTAACTCATATTTTTGTAAATCTAGATGTGGTTTAGTTTCATATTTATCTCCTAGCTTTCCTTCTACAATTTCATCTTCTGCTACCTGAACTGGATTACTATCTTCATCTACAACATCCTTTAAATAGTGATGTACTGTTATTTTTGATGCTTTTTTATTTACTATTGTAAACTCTCCTATTTCTGCATCATACGTTGCAACTTGCTCTTTTGCTTGTTGTGATTCATCTTCTAAAGCACTACTATTTTCTATTACTACCCCTTTTTCAGTTTCTTTGAAATTAATAATTACTGGTTCTTCTAATGGCAAATACCCTTTAGGTGTATTTACTTCTGTAATTCTATATTTTCCATATGGTATTTCAGCTATTGCCTTTCCATCTTTATTCGTTGTTATTTCTGCATGATATAAATTTAAGTCATCTTCATTTAATGTAACTCTTATATCACTTACTTCAAATGTATCTTCGCCATCATCTATATTATCATTTTTGTAATATCCTAAATGCAAATAGTATAAATATCCTCCATCTAATACTGTTGTATAATCTTTTGCTATTGTTGCATCATAATCTGTTCCTGATAAGTATACAAATCTTCCTGAAGCATCGCTATATGTAGGAGCTGTAGTTGTTTTTGTTACAGTTGCATATCCATAGTCTCCTTTTTTCTCACTAGATACTTTTGCTTTTATTGTTAAATTGTATTTTCCTGATAAACTTTGTAAATCAATTGGAATATATGAATTTGCTGTTGTATCTGCTACTCCTTGATTACTTGATTTATATGTACCATTTTTATCTTTATAGAAATTATATTCTGCTGTTTTATATACTTTTATACTGTTTATTACTATTTGGTCTTCTCCTTCGTCAATACTTCCATCTTTTCTATATCCTAAGTGTAAATAATATATTTTATTTCCATCTAATATAGATGATTTTATAGTATTTTCTCCTGTTCCAGATTTACGTACAAATCTTCCTGTTGAATTATTATATTCTGGTGCTGGACTTTCACTTTCATTTATTGTTACATATCCATAGTCATAACTACTTTGACTTGAAATCCTTGAGTCTACTGCTACAAAATATTTTCCTTCTTTACCACTTAAATCTATTTTTATACATGAGTTTGCTGTTGTATTTGGTAAACCTCCTATATTTTCTACATCTTCATTTCCTGCTTCTTGTGCTTTTTGTTTTCTATATGTTTTCCCATTTGTTGGAATGTATTTTCCATCTTCTTGCTCTTCAAATCCATATTGTACCCTATCTGTTTCATATACTTTTATACTATTTATTACTACTTGGTCTTCATTTGAGTCTCGACTTGAGTCTTTATAATATCCTAAATGTAAGTAATATGTACTTCCTCCTTCTAATATTTCTGATGTATAGTCTGTGTTTTCTATTATGTTTGATATGTACATAAATCTTCCTGCTTCTTCATTATATTTTGGAGCATTTATATTCTTAGTTATTGTTGCATAGCCATAATCATATTTTTCACTTGATACTCTTGCATTTACTACTACTACATAATCCCCTGTTTTACCTTCTAAATTAATTGGTATATATGAATTTGCTGTTGTATTTTTCTTATCTGCACTTCCATTATGTGATAGTTGATATGTTTGTCCATTTGTTGGGATATAATATTCTTTTCCATCTTCTCCTGTTTGTTTTTCAAACCAATAACTTCCAACTTGTTGTATATCTTGTAATACTCCTTCTATTTCTCCTTTTTCCAACTTAGGTACTACATATATCTTTCCGTTATTGATTATTTCTTTCTTTACTTCAGATGTCACTTCATTTTCATCTATTATTTCAGTAAAATCATTACTATTATTAGTTAAATTGCCTATTACAGTTTGTTGGTTTGGATTTTTTCTTTCCTCTTCTACTTGATCTAGCTTAAATTTCACTCCTGCTATTGGCTCTTGATTTTTGCTATCTACTTTTTGTATTACTATTTTATTTGATTTTTTACTATATGTTACTACTATGTGCTTATCTTCTTTTACATCTGTAAACTTATCCATAGTATAACTTCCATTTTCGGCATTTACCTCAAATGGCCACTCTTTTCCATTTACTGTGACTGATATTATTTCATAATCATCTTTTGGAGTCATTATAATATCTCTAGTACTTTTATTCCCATATTTCACTTTTTCATATGGTTTTAGGTCTTCTCCAGAAATATCTCCTCCTTTTTCTCCATCTATTTCATGTACATCTGTTGTTATTTTAAATTGTTTTATATAATTCTTTACTTCTAATTCTTCTACCTCTGGAACTCCTACTTGATTTGCTATTTTTAATATCATACCATCTGAATAATATGTTGCTATATAATTATAATTAATGTTACTATTATTATTTAATGTCTTTCCATCTGTTTCTATCTTTTCACTTTGATAATGTCCAACTGCTACTATTGTTCCATCTTTTAATTCTGCCACTGAACTTATATAATCTAAACTGTCTCCTCCTATTGATTTTGCCCACTGCACTTCATATCCTACTTTTTCATCTGGTTCATATTTGATTATAATTCCATCTTCAGCAATTTTATTTTCTAATTTATATACTCCTACTTTGATTTCTGATCGGAAATATCCTCCTACTGCAAATCCTCCTTCTGATGTTTCGGTTACTGATGTTATTCTATCATAACCACTTCCCCCTACTGACGTTGCCCATTCTACTTTATATTTTCCTTCATTTTCTTCATCTGGTTCGTATTTGATTATCATTCCATCATCTGAACCTTTAGAATTTAATATATCTTCTCCTATTTGAATACTATTATAAAAATATCCTCCTACTACAAATCCTCCATCTGATGTTTCGGCTACTGATGTTATTTCATCACTATTACTTCCTCCTACTGACGTTGCCCATTCGACTTCATATTTTTCATTGCTTTCTACTGGTTCATATTTAAGTATCATTCCGTCATTATAACTTTTTCCACTATTATTTAATACATATTCACCTACTTGAAAACTACTACTTTCAAAACCTCCTCCTATTACAAAACCTCCATCTTCTGTTTCGGTTACTGAATTTATATAATCTCTTCCATCTCCTCCTACTGACGTTGCCCATTTGACTTGTCCATTTGCATCACATTTGATTAGCATTCCATCATCAGAGCCCTTATTTTCTAATTTATATTCTCCTACTTGGATACTACTACCTAAATATCCTCCTACTATAAATCCTTCATCTGATGTTTCAGCTACTGATGTTATTTCATCACCAGAACTTCCTCCTACTGACGTTGCCCATTCTACTTGTCCATTTGCATCATATTTGATTATCATTCCATCAGCAGAGCCCTTATTTTTTAATTTATATTCTCCTACTTGGATACTACTACCTAAATATCCTCCTACTATAAATCCTCCATCTGATGTTTCGGCTACTGATGTTATTTCATCACCAGAACTTCCTCCTACTGTCGTTGCCCATTCTACTTGTCCATTTGCATCATATTTGATTAGCATTCCATCATCAGAGCCCTTATTTTCTAATTTATATCCTCCTACTTGAATACTACTACTTTCAAAATATCCTCCTACTACAAATCCTCCATCTGATGTTGAGACTACTGATTCTATTTTATCATCATTACTTTCTCCTATTGATCTTGCGGTAATGGTTGTTGGATTTGCTAATTCTTTTTTTCCATATTTTATTATCATTCCATCAGAACTATAAGTTCCAACCTTATTTAATGTATATTCTTCTGATAATTTTATTTCACTACTTTCAAAATATCCTCCTGCTACAAATCCTCCATCTGTTGTTTCGACTACTGATGTTATTTCATCCTTATCTTCTCCTCCTACTGACGTTGCCCATTCTACTTGTCCATTTGCATCATATTTGATTATCATTCCATCAGTTGCACTTGATTTATTATTTTTTAATATATCTTCTCCTACTTGGATACTATTACTTTTAAAATATCCTCCTACTACAAAACCTCCATCTGATGTTTCTACTATTGAGTTTATTTCCTCATCATCAATTCCTCCTACTGACGTTGCCCATTCTACTTCAAATTCTGAATTATATTTTATTATCATTCCATCAGAAGCGCCTTTCTTTTCTAATGTATATGTTCCTACTTGGATACTTTCCCCGCTAAAATATCCTACTACCACAAATCCTCCATCTGATGTTTTAGCTACTGTGTTTATAGAATCTTGATAACTTCCTCCTACTGACGTTGCCCATTCTACTTGTCCATTTGCATCATATTTGATTAGCATTCCATCATTTTGGTCTTTATTTTCTAATGTATATGTTCCTACTTGGATACTACTACTGTCAAAATGTCCTCCTACCACAAATCCTCCATCTGATGTTTCGGTTACTGAGTCTATACAATCAAAACTACTTCCTCCTATTGACCTTGCCCATTCTACTTGTCCATTTGCATCATATTTGATTATCATTCCATCATGATAATTTGTTCTATTATTATTTAATATATATTTTCCTACTTGGATACTACTACTATCAAAATATCCTCCTACTATAACCCCCCCATCTGATGTTGAGGCTACTGATTTTATTTCATCTATGCTACTTCCTCCTACTGACGTTGCCCATTCTACTTTATATTTTTCTTCATTTTCTTCATCTGGCTCGTATTTGATTATCATTCCCTCATTATTACCTTCAGAGTTTAATGTATAACCTCCTACTTGGATACTACTTTTAAAATAGCCTCCTACTACAAATCCTCCATCTGATGTTTCGGTTACTGATGTTATTTCATCATCTCTATCTCCTCCTACTGAAGTTGCCCATTTTACTTTATATTTTCCTTCATTTTCTTCATCTGGTACATATTTGATTATCATTCCATCAGCTGAACCTGTATAGTTTAATGTATATTCTCCTACTTGAATATCACCTATAATATGTCCTCCTACTAAAAAACCTCCATCTGATGTTCCAGCTACTGAACTTATACTATCAACATTATTTCCTCCTACTGACGTTGCCCATGCTATTTCCATTCCTTCTTTTACCTCTCTTGAAGTTCCTATTCCGAAATAGTATACGTTATTTGTTATGTCATATTTATCATCACAAGCCTTAATTTCTACTGCTTTATATAAGCCTTGCCTTAAATCTGCTTCTATTTCTCCTTGCTCATTTGTTGTTAATACATGATATTCTTTTCCGTTTATTATTTCTTTAGTTCCTAATATATTAAATTTACTATCTAATGCTAATTGCTCACTTCCATCATCTACATTGTATATTGCAAATTTTGTGTTTGGAAGGCGTACCTCTTGCCCTTGTTCTAATTTTTCTCCATCCTTTTTGATTAGTTTAAATGATGGACTGTCTTCAATGGTTATTGTAATTGTATTTCCTTCTGAATTTGATTCTTGTTTTGCAACTATTCCTTCTTTTACATCCATTACTAATAAGCCTTCTGCATCTTTACTTACTTGGAAGGTTATATCTTTTACTACTGCATAGCCTTCTGGGGCTAATAATTCTTTTAATGTATATGTTTGATCTAAATTTCTTTCTTGTTCATACTGGTATAAGTTTGGTATTTCTATTATTCCTTGGTCACTTGTTGTGTAGTCTCCTAGTTTTTCTTTTCCTTTAAATAGCCTAAATTTTGCACCTCCTAGTTTTACTGTTTCATCTCCCTTTTTCACTTTTTTGATTTGTAATTTATATCTTGGTATTTTTTCATTTTGTAATTTTAAATTAATTACAGGAATATTTGCATCCTGAGTTACTTGTGCTTCTTTTACAAACTCTGGTGTTTCTTGTAATTCTTGTTGTATAGATCCTTCTCCATTATTTATTATTTCTATAAATTTTATCTCATAATTTCCTTCATTATTTATTATTTTAAATCTAATTGGATCTGATAAATAATATCCTTCTGCTTTTACTTCTTCTAAAAGATATTCTGCTCCTATGCTTAACCCTTTTAAGTTTACTTCTCCATTCTTATTTGTTGTTAAGTTTATTCCTTTTGTAAAGTTTTTTCCTGTTATCTTAAAATGAATTCCGCTTACTTTGTTTGGTTCTGATGACACTTCTGTTTGTTTTTCTATTTTTACAATTTTCAAACTTGGCTTTACTTCATCCTCTACTTTTATTTGTACTTTGTAACCCTGAGTCTCTTGTGGTTCAATTACACTTATTTCTCTTACTGCATCTTTCGTAGTTTCTTCATCTACTATTTTCAATTTTCCTTCTGCTTCTGTTACTTTAAATGTTACTTCTTTTTGATTTAATTCATAATTAGCAGGTGATTTTATTTCCTTTACTATGTACTTTCTATCAACATATAAATTTTCTATTTCTAATTTTCCATTTGCATCAGTTACTTTTGTTTTTCCTTCTTCTTTACCATCTTCTTTAATTAGATATGTTGCTCCTGGTACTAATATATCCTTTTCTTTTTGATATTTTTCTAATTCTAAATCAAATTTTCTAGCTATCATTAGCCCTACTTTATTTGGCTCTGTTTGAGTTCTATATTTTCCATCTGTTGTATCCAAACTAAAATATACTGCATGATGACTGTATGATACTTGGTTATAAGCTAAATTTTGTGGTATTTCTACTGTATAGGTAAATTTATATTTTTCTCCTCTATTTAATGTTTTTTCTCCTAAATCTATCAAGTAGCTTCTAATGTTATCTAAATTTTCTACTTGTTCTGCTGGTTGCCAATTGTTTTCTTGTGCTTGTATATCATTTGTTGCTTCTCCATTTTCACTATAATATACTTTTGCTATTCCTTGTAACTCTTGTGGAATTGTAATTTTACTTTGCATTTTTGCTGTAAAGGTTGATCCCATTTCTGCACCATTTATTACATATTGGTTCTTATCATATGGTATTCTTCCTATAAGCTTTACTTCACTTATTGTATTTGTATAATTGTTAGTTATTCCTATATTAATATCTGCTGTTCTTTGTTCTTTTGATACTTCTGCTATTTGTGGTGCTACTGTTATGCTTCCTTTATTATCATAATTAGTTATTGTTTGACTTGTTAATATTGAACTTGGTGATACTAAACTTATACTTACATTTCCTTTTCCTATTGTTTCTTCTGCATTTAAGTTGTCATTTATATCATAATCATCTTTTGCTTTATACCAATATTCTATTGCATTTTCATTGTAGTAATATAAATCTATACTCGCTGATTTTGATGTAGCTTCTGGGTTTGGTGTTATATCACAATCTACCACAACATCATATGTTGTAGGGTTTTCTGCTTGTGTATTTATTTTTATGTATTTTATATCATCTTCTTCATATTGTTCATAACTAACTATTTGTACACCTTCATTAGTAGTAACACTATTGATGTTTATCTCTACAATATCTTTAGGTAATTTTAATAAAAATGCTCCATTTGTCCATTTTACCTGATTTATATTTTCATTTGCCTCAGCTGATATTGTTATTTTTACATTTTTTTCAGTTACTTGTGTTGAAAATGCGTTTCTACTTACCTTTATATTTGCTATTGAATATGGAGCTTCATAATTTGCATTATCTGTATCTGTATTAATATAATTTTCTCCTACATATCCAGTTAATGTAGATTTTATGTATTGAAGTTCATCAAATTGCTCTCTTTCATATTTTTCAAATATTGCTTCATCATCTAATTGTTTTACATTATATACATATATACTTGACTCCTTATTGGTTTTACTTGTTTCTATTCTTATGTGTTTTATTGGTCTTTCATATGTATATGGCTTTGATGAATTATATTTTGACCAATTATTTTTTGTAAATGTTTCTATTAATTCATCTTTTTCATCATCATATACTCTTATTTCTCCTTCTGCTCCTAACATTTTTTCTGAATTTGAAAAGTATATTCCTACATTTGATGTCACATCCTCCATTGTTTCACTTTTGCTTCCTGTTTTTATAAACTCATCTGATACTTGCGCTTCCTCATCTTTTGTTTCTTTCATTATTATTCCTGTACTCTCTCCATCTGATCCTGTGTATCCTACCCACTTAACAATATAATTGTCATCTGTTTCTTGCTCTGATATTCCATTATATATTTTCAAAGGTTTTTCTTTTGATACCATATACCTTCTAGATGGAGTATATAAATAATTTCCTACATATACATCAAATTTAGCTACTGTTCCTTTTGGATTTTCATATGTTACTACAATAGTTGCTTTGGCTGTATTTGATTTCTCTGGATTATTAAAATCTCCTGTATTATTGTTATATCCTTCATAATATGCTTTTACTGGTATTCTTATTTCCACTGTATCTGCATCTATTTCTTCATATGCTGATAATGGATATACTACACGAATATTATATGTGTTTTCTCTTGATATTGTATTTGATACTATTCCTGTTTCTTCAGTTAATGTCGATTCTTTTTCAAATGTAAATTTTCTTGTTACTTCATCATAACTAAAATTTGATACATTGTTTATAGCTTCTACTTTTATTGGACTTTGCCCATTTAACTGTGGTATTTCTCCTTCTAATACTGATTTCTTTATTATTAATTCTTCCTTTGGTTCTTTTGTTTTTACTGCAAATTCTAGGTTTAATTCTTCATTTTCTTTATCTATTGCTTTTGTTAAATCTTGTTTCTTATTTACATCTATTATATTTGCATTTATACTTCCATGCCAGTCTACTTGAAATTTTACCTCTTTTTCTATTGGAATTCTTGTTTCTCCATCTTCTGATACATATTCTCCTGTTAATGTAACTGAGTTTTCTTTACTGTATTTGCTTGTATCATTTTCTATTGCAGATGCCTTTGAACTTGAATAGTCATAATCTCCTGAACGTACCATTCCTGTTAATAGTTTCTGGGTTCCGTTATTAATTGTGTTTAATTCTATTTTATTTATATTGTTTCCTATTGCATTTTCTTTTACTTCTGTATCTTTTGGTATGGCTGTTTGCAAATAAAAGTTATTGTTGTTTATTGTTATAACTCCATTTTCTAATTTACCTTGGGTAAGTATATTTAATTCCATATATAGGGTTTCACTTTCACCTATTTTCCTACATGCTCCTCTTATTCCGTCTGCTATTCCATCTCCATTTAAGTCACGCAAAAAGAATGCATCGAATTTTACATATTCGGTTGCATTTATATTTTCATCTCCTGGGTCAACTGTATCATAGGTCATTGATCTTGCAATTTCTCCTGTTGGATGAAATTCATTTTTTCTTGAATTACTAAATAACAATGTTAATGAAATTATGGCTAGCATTAGAGCACTGCATGCTACTAACAATTTTGCTTTTAGCTTAGTTTTCTTTTTAGGTGCTACTGTTTCATTTATTCGAGTTTCTGCAGTAGCTTTGCCAGTTAAGCTTTCAGGCTGTGCTTTTTTAAACCTTTCTGAAATTTTAGATTCATTAACTTTACTTTCTTGGTTATTTTTTTCTTTTGGATTAAATGGATTTTTCATGTGTACTCCCCTTACATACATTTTTAATATATTTATATTAATTATAATAATTCTATGTATATAAGTAAATCGCTGAAGTGCTGGTAATTTCTAGCACTTCAGCGATTTTATTACGGGAGTAATGTTTATTTTTTATTTGATAAGTTATTTACATTTTTGCATTTATTTTTCATATATGAATAAATTTTCCTTGCTTTCTTGTGTTTCCGTAAGTTTTTTATTATATTTTTGAAGAGGTTTTCATAAAAAAAACATTATATTTTAGGATTAAAATATTCATAAATCAATTGTATTTTATAAATAAATAAATTATAATAGAAACATCCTTTTCATAAAGGACATCTTTGTGTAAAGGAGGTGAGTTATTTTGTCAGGCTACATGTTGATATGGATTCTACTTCAGAAAATTGAAAAATTGGAAGAAGAATTGAAAAAATATCAAAAAGACAACTAAAACAAAAAATTACATAGTAATTTCAGAGCAGTTCTCCCTGCTCTGTTTTCTTTTTTGAGTAAAAAAAAGATATGTGTTTCTCCCCACATATCTGGTGCGTTATTGTCTGGCTACACTAGACAACTTCGCTTAAGCTACCATTAGTATAGCATTATTTTTATGATTTGTCAAACTTTTCAAAAATGCTTTTTCGACAATATCTGAATAAAATAGTAATACTCTACTATAATAAAAAAAATCGGGAACCTGAAAAATATTTTTTTCAAATTCTCGATTTTTTGTCTGTCAAAAATGGAATTTCTTCAACATGCTTGATAATTGTACCTTGACAATTTCATATATCATAATTTTGTCTATTTTTTATAGTTTTAATTTTCACTAGAATTCTAGCTTTCCAATTTTCTATTTCAGTCCCCTCTTATTCTCATATTAGCCTATTTTTGCTTTTTCTTTTTAATTACAACATTCTTACCATCCAATACTACATGCCTAATTTCTCTGTTTCTTTCTTT
>CANQHC010000025.1 GCA_947623595.1 uncultured Clostridia bacterium
TCAAGTTTATACATAGGTGAAATTTTCGCTAATAAAATGATCTTATTTTTGAGTGAAATTTTCAAAAATTATTGACACCAAAGTTATATGTCTTATTGTTCGTATTTATATTTTTTCAGTCTTAAAGCATTTAATATAACTGTAATACTACTAAAAACCATTGCTAAGCTTGCTATCATTGGATTTATTTTTATTTCAAACTTCGAAAAAATTCCCATTGCAATTGGTATCATTAAGCTATTGTAAAAGAAAGCCCAGAACAAATTTTGTTTAATATTCCTTATTGTTTTTTTGCTAATATCAATTAATTTTAGAATACTTCCTAAATCATTTTTAGTCAATATAACATCTGCTGAATCCATTGCAATATCTGTTGCACTGTGAATACTAACTCCTATGTCACTACTTGCTAATGCTGGACTATCATTAATTCCATCCCCACACATCATAACAAATTTATTTTCTTTTTTAAGATTTCTAATATGTTTTTCTTTTTCTTTTGGTAATACATTAGAAATTACTTTTTTTATTCCTATATTTTTAGCAATTTTTTCGGCAGTATCTTTATTGTCTCCTGTTAGCATAATTGTTTCAATTTTATTTTCATTTAGCTTTTTTATTACTTCTTTTACATTTTCTCTTATAATATCATTTACTCCAACTATACCAATAATTTTTCTATTTTGTACTACATAAACAATACTATTTCCTTGTTCTGCCAGCTTTTTTTCATCTTCTACATGAGTATTTTCTATTTCATATTTAGTAAGTATTTTTGCATTTCCTGCTATAATCTCTTTACCATCTATTTTTCCAATAATTCCATATCCGCTAATATCTTCAAATTCTTCTACTTTTAATTGTTCTATTTTATTTTCCATTAAGTAAGTATTAAAAGCCTTTCCTATTGGATGAGAAGATTTACTTTCTAAGCTTCCAACTAATTGCATTAAGTTATTACTATCATAATTAATAATTTCAGCAATTTTCAAAGTTCCATATGTTAAAGTTCCTGTTTTATCAAATACAATGGTATTTATTTTTTGAGCGTTTTCTAATATTTCACTTTTCTTTACTAAAATACCATTTTGAGCACATAGTCCTTCACTCACTACAATTGCAAGTGGTGTCGCCAATCCTAAACTACAAGGACATGCTACAACTAAAATTGTAACAAAAGTGCTAAGTGCATCTCCAAATTCACTACCACTTACAATATATATAATAAAAGTAATAATTGCTATTAAAATAACAGTTGGAACAAAATATCCACTTACTTTATCAGCTATTTTTGCAATAGGTGCTTTTGTGTTTGTAGCTTCTACGACTAATCTTACAATTTCAGATATTGTAGATTCCTTTCCTATTTTTTCTGCTCTATATTCTATATATCCATCATAATTTATACTTCCTGCAATTACTTTTTCTCCAATACTTTTACTAGCTGGTTTACTCTCACCTGTAATAAAACTCTCATCTAAATGTGCTTTTCCTACTATAATTTCTCCATCTACAGCTATTTTATCTCCCGGTTTACAAATTACAATATCTCCTTTTTTTATCTCATCAAGAGTAACTCTTTTTTCTTTTTCATTTACTTTTATAGTTGCATGATTTGGAGTAATTTTCACTAAATTCTTAATTGCTTCTTTTGTTTTATCTTTACTAATTCCATCAATATATCTTCCTAATTTAATGAAAAAAATAACAATTGCCACTGATTCAAAATATAAATTTTCAGCATACTGCATTATTATATGATTATCCATTCCCAAGCTTTTAGACTTAAAAATCATATACATGTTAAATGTACTGTATAACATACTACTAATTACACCAATTCCAACTAATGTATCCATATTTGGAACTCTATGAATCAGATTTTTTATTCCATTTTTTAATATATCAAAACCATAAATTAAAAATATTATACTAAAAACGAATAAAGTAATTGCATAATTTACTGGATTAGTATGCATATTTACTATTTCTAAAGTTGGAAGCCCTATCATATGCCCCATTGAGATATACATTAAAATTATTGCCAATACAGAAAATATAAAAAAAGATATCTTTTCTTTTTTTCTTTTCTTCTCTACTGATTCTTCCTTATAAATACCTAAACTTTTAAAACCAGCTTCTTTAACGAATTTTTCTATTTGCTCTTGATTTAAAATATTTTCATCATATTCAATTAATGCATTTGCCATAACTAAATTGACAGAAGCTTGTGCAATGCCTTTCTGTTTATTCAAATATTTTTCCAAACCATTTGAACATGCACTACATGTCATTCCATCAATCGACAAAATGATTCTTTTCATTTTTATATCCTCATACTTCTTTATTTTAGATAATTTATTCTACTACTGTAAAACCAAGATCTTCTATTTTTTCTTTTATTTCTTCTACATCAACTTCATCAGCATTAACTACAACTGTTCCATTTTCATGACTTGCAACTACTTTTTCTACTCCTTCTATTGTTTTTACTGCATTTTGAATTCTGTTTTCACATCCTTGACATTCTATACCTTCTACTTTTAATATAATTTCTTTCATTTTACTCATCCTTTCCAAATATACTTTTTGTATATTTTATAACATATTTTTATTATTTCTAAAATTAAACTTTTTTATCACTAATATTTTAAGCTTTTGGCTCAACTATACTGGCAAATTTTTCACTAAATTGTGGAGCATATTTTTTTAAATTAATTGGTTTTATTTCCTTACTTGTAAAACAATGTTTTGTTTCACCTACCAAAACAATATTTCCTGTTTTCTTATCTTTAACTTCATATCCTACAGTCATTCTAACTCCTGTATACTCTTTCATATATGTATAAATTTGAATTGTATCTGAGAAAGTAACGTGATGTTTGTAATTGCAATTTACAGCTAATACAGGAATTGTAATCCCATGCTCTTCTAATATAGAAAAAGGCATTTCTAATTGTTCAAGCCAATAACATCTTGCTTCTTCTAAATAACGAATATAATTAGAATGATGTACTACTCCCATTCTATCTGTTTCATAATAATTAATTTTTCTTTCAAATGTAATTCCCATTAATTTTCCCTCCATATATTTTAATTAAATTTGTTGAACAAACTAATTACTTCATCTATTATTTCTGTATTTCCTTGGTCTAAGCTATCTGTGACACAATTATATAAATGATTTTCTAGTATATGAGAAGCTAAACTTTTGGTTGACTTTTCAATCGCAGATAATTGAATTTGTAAATAGAGTGATATGTTTTATTTTTTCCTGATTTTTGCCATAAAAAATCCTTCATATAATCTTGTTGGACAAACAGTAATAGTTCCTTCTATTTTAGTAGGTAAAAATGGAACTTCTAAAAACATTTGCTTATCAATTGGTACAATTTCTACTTTTTTACTTTTTAATATAGTTTTTAAATTATTCTCATTTTCATCTTCTAAAATTGAACAAGTAGAATAGAGCATTTCCTGTCCTTGTTTTAGTATATTAATTGCTTTATTCAATAATGTAATTTGTATTTTTTTAGATCTCTCAACAAGCTCTTCTGTAAACGTTTTTTCTAATTTTTGATCTTCTAAATATATAGTTCCACTTCCACTGCATGGGGCATCTAGCAAAATTTTATCGAAAGAAAAATAATCACTTAAATTTCTCGCATCCTGTATTAAAATGTTTATACCCTTTGCACCTTGTTTTTCAATATTATATTTTAACCTTTCTGCTCGTATTTTATTTTTTTCACAAGCAGTAATAAATGCTTGATTCTGAGTAATTGCCGACATTTGTGTAGTTTTCCCTCCTGGAGCTGATGCCATGTCTAAAATGTTTTCTTTTGGTTTTGGATTTAAAGCCAATACAGGAAGCATTGAAGATAAGCTTTGTAAATATATTTCTCCATCTTCATATATTTTTAACTTTTTTATTTCATGTTCTAATACATTTTCAATAATAAGAGCATCTTCACTCCATTTCACTTCTTTAAAATTAATTCCAAACTTACTTAATTCTTCTTTTATATTGTTAGCATTAGTTTTCAAAGTATTTATTCTTAAAGTAGTAAATCTTTTTTGTGAATATCCTTGTATTATTCTTTCTGTAATTTCTTTACCATATTGGTTATACAGCATTTCATATAAAAAATTCGGCATTTTATTTTCCATTTCTGACATCTTATCACCTTTTATAATTTACTTTTAAACATATTATAACACATATTATTTTTCTCTGCCTTTTATAAAACAATTTTAACTAACTTTTTGTATTTAATGCTCTAAGTGAGTTTAGAATTGCTATTATTGAAACTCCGACATCAGCAAATACTGCTTGCCACATATTTGAAATTCCAATAGCTGTTAACACTAAAATTACAACTTTTATTCCAATTGCGAATATAATATTTTCTTTTACTATTTTTACAGTTTTTTTAGCTATTTGAATAGCTGAACTTATTTTAGATGGCTCATCATTCATTATAACAACATCTGCTGCTTCTATTGCTGAATCTGATCCCAATCCTCCCATTGCAATTCCAATATCTGAAAGTGCTAATACAGGGCTGTCGTTAATACCATCTCCTACGAAACTAAGTTTACTATTCTTGCTCTTTTCTTTTAATAATTTTTCTAATTCTTTAACTTTTCCATCTGGAAGCAATTCACTATGAACTTCATCTATATTTAATTTCTTTGCTATATCCTTTGCTACTTCTGCTTTATCTCCTGTAAGCATTACAGTTTTTGTAATATGCTGTTTTTTCAAATTTTCTATTGCTTTTTTAGCATCTTCTTTTATTTTATCTGAAATTAGAATTGTTCCTGAAAATTTTTCATTAATAGCTACATATAATACAGTTCCAACTTGGGTACATTCTTCAAATTCAATTTTTCTTTCTTTCATTAATTTGCTGTTTCCAACTAAAACCTGTTTATTATCTACTACAGCTTCTATTCCTAATCCTGTTAATTCCTGTACTTTAGAAATTTGTTTTTCATCAATTTCTTTTCCATATGCTTTTTTTAGCGAAACTGATATTGGATGATTAGAATAATTTTCTGCATAAGTTACTAATTTTAATAACTCTTCTTCATTTACCCCAATTGCATTTACTTTTTGTACTTCAAAAATTCCTTGAGTTAAAGTTCCTGTTTTATCAAATACCATTGTTTTTGTTTTAGCTAATGCCTCTAAATAATTGCTTCCTTTAACTAATATGCCCATTTTAGAAGCTCCACCAATCCCTCCAAAAAAGCCTAATGGAATTGATATAACTAAAGCACAAGGGCAAGATACAACTAAAAAAGATAATGCTCTATATAACCACTCATTAAAATCTCCAATTTTTAATATAAAAGGTGGTAAAATAGCTAATAAAATGGCCATTACAACAACAATCGGTGTGTATATTTTAGCAAATTTTGTTATAAAATTTTCAGATTTAGCTTTACGATTAGTTGCATTTTCAACTAATTTAAGAACTTTACTAGCTGTTGATTCTTCAAATTTTTTTGTAACTTCCACTGTAAGTAAACCATTTTGGTTAATATAGCCACTTAATACCGCATCTCCAATTCTTACTTCTCTTGGAACTGATTCACCAGTTAGAGCAGAAGTATTCACAAAAGATTTTCCATCTTTTATGATACCATCTAAAGGAATTTTTTCACCAGGTTTTATAACTATTAAATCTCCAATTGCAACTTCATTTGGATTTACCTTTTTTATATTTCCATCTACTTTTATGTTTGCATAATCAGGCCTTATATCCATTAAGCTAGTAATAGATCTTCTTGACTTATCTACTGCGTAATCTTGGAATATTTCTCCTATTTGATAAAATAACATTACAGCAACTGCTTCAGGATATTCTCCAATAGAAATTGCTCCAATTGTTGCAACTGACATTAAAAAATTTTCATCAAAAATTTTTCCTTTAAAAACATTCTTTATTGCATTTAGTACTATTTCTCCTCCAACAATTATATAACTAATAATATATAAAACTATATTTATCCATTCTAGTTGAAAAGGAATGCATATAGCTATAATAAATATAATAAGTGCTATAATTATTTTTGTTATTTCTTCTTTCATTTGTTACCCCCTTGAACCATGTTCAATATGTTCTATTCCTAATTCAAATAAACCTTTTACATGATCATCATCAATCATATAATATACTTCTTTCCCTTGCTTTCTGCATTTTACAATTGACATTCTTCTTAAAGTTCCTAATTGATGTGATATGGATGACTTACTCATTCCTAATACATTTGCTATATCACATACACACATTTCATTCTGATCAAGTGCATATAAAATTTTAGCTCTTGTAGTATCTCCTAATATTTTAAAAAACTCTGCTAATTTATAAAACAAGTCATTGTTAGGCATTTTAGAGACGGTATCATTTACTATTTCCTGATGAATTACATTACAATCACATATAAATTCATTTTTTGACATTATAATCTCCTCTCTTTCTATTTCGTTTTATAATTATTATATGTCAAAAACAATTGAGTAGTTATTCAACTTTGATTTTATTATAGTTGAACATATATTCAATTGTCAATAGTAATTTATTATTTTGGGTTAAAAAATTGCACAAAAAAATTCACCTTTTTTATGGTGAACTTTTTTATTTCTTTAAAAATTCTTGAAAAAATACATTTCTTATATTTTTTCTATAATTCTATCTCACTAGTTGTTCCACTTACGTCACTTTCACTTATAGTAGTAGTGGTTGTTGTAGTTTCATTTACAGTAGTTTCACTTAAATTATTTTCTTTTATGCTAATATCTGTAGATATTCCTTTATCTTCTTCTGCAACATTTGTTGCAAAAGAAAATGTCTTTTTCTCTGCTCTTGCTTTCTCATCAAATTTTTTGTTAAATTCTTCTCTAGCATCATTAATTGATTCTTGTATAGCATTAAACATATCTTCTACATCTTTTCTTGTAAAATCATATGAATTACTTCTTGCCATTGGTTCTAAGATTTGAATATCATGTAATACATTATTTACTCTTTTTCCTGCATACTCAACAAATTTTTTTCTTTTTTCTTCATTTACTTCTCTTTCCATTTCTTCCTCCATTTTATAGTATGGTACCGATGGTGGGACTCGAACCCACATGGTTTCCCGCCAGATTTTGAGTCTGGTGCGTCTGCCAGTTCCGCCACATCGGCTTATATTGATTTTAATATATATTATCGCTACACATACTGACATTGTAACTCAGACCTGCGGTCTTCTAACAATCTCAGCAAGTTCCGCCACATCGGCTTATTTCAATTTTAATATATATTATTGCTACACATACTGACATTGTAACTCAGACCTGCGGTCTTCTAACGTGATTAATACCTTATAATAATATCAAAAAATAAAAAAAATAGCAATTGTTTTTTTAAAATTTATAATAGTTTCTTATCATGCATTTTGCCTTTATGTAAATACTTGCCTGATTTCTCAATATTTGAATTTTAGTTTCCAAATATTTTATTCATCATATAATTTGACATAATGTTAATAAAATATTATAATTTATTTTGCTAAGTCCTTATTTAGTAGGCTACCCATATGGTATTTTTGAAGGAGGTTTGCAAAATGTTAGAAATTAAACGGTACGATTACAGTGTACTAGTTTATGACGGAGTAGAAAAGCGTGGTCTCGCTTTTCCAAAATCTGAAACAACAACTGTATATGACTTCATAAATGAAGTGAAAAGAAAATCCTCTAAAATGGATTTTGGAATTGTCTTGGCTCTTTTGTCATTCGATCCAGCTTATGTGTTTAATTATCGCCCCATGAAACAATTTCTTAATGGTAGAGATGTTAGTATTCTTCAAGATGATAATAACGTAAAAGAGTTATATCAGTTTTTCTTCGCTCATGCAATCCTGGAAGTTTCTACTTATGGTATGGATTATGTTTTTCTTGGATAACTTGAAAATAATACTACCTAATTAAAAATGTAGTAAACTATTAAAACCCCAATTAATGCAATTGCAGAAATTGGGGTTTTATATATTAATAAAATTAATTTTCACTATTTTTACATTTCTGTTCTATCATAATATTTCCGACTTCATCAGTTCTATAAATTGTAGTACCAATATTTTTTAGTCTATCTATTGTTTGTTCACTTGGATGCCCATATGAATTGTCCTTACCTACTGAAATAATAGCAAGTTCAGGAGCTATTTTATTAATAAAATTCTCACTGCTACTTGTATCTGAACCATGATGAGCAACTTTTAAAATATTTATTTTATCAACATTAAGCTTGTTTTCTATTTCTTCTTCCATATCACCTGTAAATAAGTAAGAAAGTTCTTCAAAATCTAATTTGATAACAATAGAAGATAAATTTAGATTTTCTTTGTTTGTTCCTACTGATAAAACTTTGCATTCAGCTTTTCCTATAGAAAAACTGTCTCCAATCTTTGGAGTTTCTATTTTTAATTCTTTTTCTTTTACTGCATCTATTACATCTTCAAAAGTTTTTGTATTTGTTTGTACTTTTGGCATATAAATAGTACCTATGTCAAAGTTTTTAATGATATCATCCATTCCTCCAATATGATCTTCGTGAGGATGAGTACCAATTAAATAATCAATTTTTTGTATCTGCAAATCTTTTAGATTTTGAACTAACAATTTACCATCTTCATTATTTCCTGCATCAATTAACATAGTTTTATCTTGATTTGTTATTAAAATGCTATCTGCTTGTCCAACATCAAAAAAATATACTTTCAAATTTTCAGCATTTTCTGATATAAAATCCTGTGTTATTCTCTCTCCTGTTTTTATTGTAATATCTTCTAAATCTTCCATTGAAACTATATTTATATTTGATGTACTTAAAACTCCTTCAGAACTTTCTGATAATCCTGAAACATTTAATCCTAAGGCAGATAAAACTGCAAATACAAATACCACAATTAAATATAATATAGTTTGATTTTTATTTTCTCTTTTTTTTCTTCTTCCCATATTTACTTCCATACATCTTTCATTTTATTTTCTATTCTTTGTTCTATTTCTTTTGAATCATCTATAATGTATTTATTATTTTTCCATTTTAAAATACTACCCTCTTCAATATTTTCTGGCAATTCTGAAATAGGAATATCTTTCATTTCTCCATTTTTTCTGTTTTGACATACTGCAATTTTTCCTTCTATCCTATCTACTACTAGCAATTCTTCCATCTTTTTTAACCTTTCCGATAATTCTTGTATAAAATCTTGTATCCAGCTTGTGTCTTCTTTATTTATGTCAATTTCTAATTTTTTTCTTTCCATATGGCAGATCCTTTCTTATTTAATTTCTGCCCCCAAATTTTGACTTTTATTATTTTCTTTGTTGCTTTTTATTTTTACATCATATTCTACTACATTTACATTTACTATTTGATGATAATAGTCATCTACTAAATTATTTAATCTAAAACTTTCTTTAGCAATTTCTTTTAATGTTACATTATCTAAGTTTACTAACACTTCATCAGATACATTCATACCTACTGGCAATGTTTGATTAAAATTATCATAAAAAACAATATTAGAATAATATAAAATTGGTATTTCTTCTTTCCAATTAAGTTTATATAAATATATAGGAGTACCCTTATTTTGCTTTATTGCATCCATTTGATTTAAGTGAAATATCTTTAAATTTTCCAACTTTATTTCTTTAGTAGAACCTAAATAAATTGGCATTGCATATGAAGAAGAAATTTTACAGAAAGCTTCTTTCACTAATTTTAAATAATTTCTTAGATTGTCTATATAAAGGCTTAATTCTGTTTGTGGATTAATATTTAAGATATTATATTTATCTTTTTCGACTTCTCTATGTTTTTGATTATTTAACATCTTTATTTTAGTAATATCCTCTGACATTCCACCAAAGATATCAAAATCTTTCGTTTTAATAGTATCTATATCTTTTTCATACTCTTTCTTTAGGTTGTCTAACTCTTCTTGTAATATTGCTTTTTGTTCTTGTGTTAACTCATCATTTGAAATATGATTTAGTATTTCAATAGAATTAGGAACTTGTTTAATTGCAAAAATACTATCTGCTTCATTTTTAGAAAGTTTTCTTCTTTGTAATTCATCCACCTGTTTTCCCATATCTTCTATATCATTTTCATATTCAAAACTTTTTCCTATTTTATCCTTATTTTGACCTTCATCTTCATCCCCTTCATTTAGACTAGGAAGCTCATCTTTATTAGTAAATTTCCAAAATTCAAAGATACTTTTTTTATGAAGCTCTATTTCATTTAAGTAAATATTAGCATTTTTTATTTTTCTTTCTAAATTAATTACTTTTAATTCAGCTGCTTTATTGTCTAATTTCAAATTTTTTACCATTTTTCTTCTGCTATCTAACTTTGTACAAACTTCAATTAAATCTTCAATTGTATATGTTCCATTATTTTGTACTATTGGCGTAGTTTCTTCATTTTTGCTTTGTTCTTTTTCCTCTTGTTTAGCTTGTTTTTTTGCTCTATATTTATTTGCATTTTGAAATTCCTTTTTGCGGTTAGAAAAATAATATTTTACTTTCCCAAAAAAAGTTTTTTTACATTCTAAAAAAGTAGCAATTTGACGCTGTTTTGCTAAATATTCTTCTGTTTGCCTATCTACTTCTTCTTTTTGTTCTTGCAATTTTTTTTGTTCTTCTATTATTTTTTTATCTTCTAATGTTACTAACATCTTTTTTTGATTTGTTTCTTCTTGAATAAATTCTAGTAAATTAATATATTGTATTGTAGTTTCTTTATTATTCCTCAAATAAGCAAATGCAATTTTACCTTGCTCATCTATTCTCGTTTTAAACTGATAATCTTCCGGTAATCCTGTTGCTAAAATAAATAATGCCTTAACTAATTTGTACTCTTCTAGTGCTTCTTCTTTTGATGCTAAAGTTATAACATAATTGCTTTCTATATTTTCATAAACTTTAGTTTTACCTACAATTTTTAATTGCATTTTTCCTTTTTCAGCATACAGTTCATAAATTTCAGGCCATTCTTTAGTAAAATACCATAAATAATTTTCTAAATCCGAAATTTGACTTTTTACTAAATAACTTCCTGAATATTCTTGATGACTAATTGGTACATATATAAGTTCTTTTCTTCTTGCTTTTTGTGCCTCAATTTGTTTTTTCAATACATAGAATAAAGCTGCATTATTATACTCATTTGTTGGCATTAACATGAAATATTTATCTGAAACATCTGAATAATAAATTTGCCAAATATAATTATTAGCATACTTTACTTCGTAAGGAATTTGCATTTTTAATTTTTCTTGTTCTATTTCAAGTGCTTTAATTTCTTCTAATTCGGTATGGCTTAACATTGTAAGAAAAGTTGTATAACGTTCTATGTTTTCTTCTTTTTCTGAATCTAAATAATTCATTATCGGATTAGCCAACTTATACTTTGTAGTTAAATCAGCTAAACGATCTGTTGGCGTTAATAAAATCTGAATATCTGCTACATTTATATACTTGTATACTTTATAAGTTGTCTCATCATATGATTTTAATGGTCGAAAAGAAAAAGGAATAAATTCCTTTAAAAATTTAGGGATTCTTTCTAAATTTAATCCAATATAGTCTAACTTATCTTTTAAATTTTCTTTATCCTCTGTAATATTTTTGGGCATTGTTGTCCTCCTAAAATTTGTTTATATAAGTATATCACATGGATATTTCCATTTTCAATAGTTACATTAAACTAATGAAATTTTTTAGAAAAATCATTTACTAAAAAAAAGTTTATTGTTTGATTTTATGTAAATAATACAAACCCCATGAAAAAAACATCTGGGGTTTGTAAATATTTCGTGACATACAAGTATTCTTTTACAAAATTTTTATTATTGTTTCATTTATAAAATGACATACCTTATTTTTCAAGTTTTTTAATTTCTTCTGTGATTTTTTCTATGAATTTATCCAATGACATTTGTCCTATGTCACCATCTTTTCTTGAACGAACTCCTACGGCATTTGCTTCTACTTCTTTATCTCCTAGAACTAGCATATATGGAACTTTTTGAAGTTGTGCTTCTCTAATTTTATATCCGATTTTTTCTTGTCTATCATCTATTTCTACTCTAATTTCTCGTTTTTCTAGTTCATCTTTTAATTTTTGTGCATATTCTTTATGACTATCGGCAATAGGCAATAATTTTACTTGTACTGGTGCAAGCCATGTTGGGAATGCTCCTGCAAAGTGTTCAATTAAAATACCTATAAATCTTTCAATACTTCCAAAAATTACTCTATGAAGCATAACTGGTCTATGCTTTTCTCCATCTTCACCAATATATGTTAGATCAAATCTTTCTGGCATTTGGAAATCTAATTGGATAGTACCACATTGCCATTCTCTTCCTAAACAATCTTTAATGTGGAAATCAATTTTTGGACCATAAAAAGCTCCATCTCCTTCGTTTATTTGATATTCCATTTTTTGATCTTCCAATGCTTTTTTCAATGCATTTTCAGCTCTTTCCCAGTCTTCATCAGATCCCATAGAATTTTCTGGTCTTGTTGAAAGTTCTATTGTATAAGTAAAACCAAAAATACTATATACTTCATTAATTAATTGCATTAAATTAATAATTTCAGATTCTATTTGAGTTGGTAAACAGAAAATATGTGCATCATCTTGTGTGAAACATCTTACTCTAAATAATCCATTTAACTCTCCTGATTTTTCGTGACGATGTACTAACCCAAGTTCTCCCATACGAATTGGAAGTTCCCTATATGAATGCATTTTGTTTTTATAAACTAACATTCCTCCAGGGCAGTTCATTGGCTTAACTGCAAAGTTCTGCTCATCTATTTTAGTAGTATACATATTATCTTTGTAATGATCCCAATGTCCTGAACGATGCCATAATTCCTCATTTAACATTATTGGTGTTTTTACCTCTTGATATCCATTTAATACATGTTTTTTTCTCCAGAAATCTTCTAAGACATTTCTAAGAGCCATTCCTTTTGGTAAAAAGAATGGGAAACCAGGACCTTCAGGTGCAATCATGAATAGTTCTAGTTCTTTGCCTAATTTTTTATGATCTCTCTTCTTTGCTTCTTCTAACATATTTAAGTATTCTTCCAACATGCTTGCTTTAGGGAATGAAATTCCATAAATTCTTTGTAATGTTTGTTTTGTTTCATCACCCCTCCAGTAAGAAGATGATGAACTTAACAATTTTAATGCTTTTATTGAACCTGTATTTAAAATATGAGGTCCTGCACAAAGCTCTTTAAACTCTCCTTGAGCATAAAAACTAATTTCTTCTCCTTCTGGTAATTCTTCAATTAACTCTATTTTATATGGTTCTTTTCTTTCTTCCATTAATTTAATTGCTTCTTTTTTTGGAAGAGTATATCTTGTAATTTCCAAATTTTCTTTAATGATTTTCTTCATTTCATCTTCAATTTTAGATAAATCATCCTCTGAAAATGGTTTTTCTACATCAAAATCATAATAAAAACCATTACTAATAGATGGACCTATTGTTAATTTTACATTATCTCCATATATTCTTTTTATTGCTTGTGCCATAATATGTGAAGTTGTGTGCCAATATGCTTTTTTTCCGTCTTCATCATCAAAAGTTAATATTTCCAATTTGCAATCTGCGTTAATCTCTGTACGTAAATCTTTTACTTCTCCATTTACTTTTCCTGCCATAGCATTTCTAGCTAGACCTTCACTAATTTGTTTTGCTACTTCTAAAATAGAACTTCCTTCTTTTACTTCAATTTTAGAACCATCTTTTAATTCTACTTTTACCATTTTTATTCCTCCTTTAAATTTTCTATAATGGCTTAACTGTCTAAAACAGCTATAATATTCTTAAGTTATAGAAGTCAAAATTATAACCTTTAACTATCTAAGCTTGTATATTTTCTTGTGCAACAAAAAACACTCTTCTAGTTTTTACAAACTAAAGGAGTGCTATATTACACGGTTCCATCCTAATTTTAACTTTATTATTCTTTAACGCAGATATACGTCTAATTTCAATTAATAAAATAATTAATTATTAATTTTATTTAGAAACAATGAGGTAGTTTTTCAAACCCGTTTTTGTAATTAGCTTTCAGCTGGTAACTAATTTTCTCTTTCCATAACCTTGATTTTACTCTGTCTCATTTTTGTTTTTTTATATTTTACTACCACAATTATACTCGGCTCTTTAATAAAAGTCAAGATTTTTTATTGCAGAAAAAATTTCATCTTTTCTGAACAGCAAGATTAGTTTTCTACAATAATTTTGTTATCTCTTCTTTTGGTTGCACTCCTATTGTTCTTGCAACCTCTTTTCCTTCTTTTATAACAACAAATGTTGGAATACTCATAACTTCATATTTTTCTGCTAATTCTTGGTTTTCATCAACATTTATTTTGCCTACTTTTATTGAACTTCCCATGCTTTCTGCAATATCATCTATAACTGGAGCCATCATTTTACATGGACCACACCAGCTTGCCCAGAAATCAATTAGAACTGGAGTTCTTGATTGTAATACCTCTTGATCAAAATTCTTATTATCTAAAGTAATTACTGACATATTTTTCATCCTTTCCTAATTATTTTTATTAGCTTTTCCTATTTTTTTAATTTTATGCTTTTATTTTAAAACTGATAAACCAGCTAACGCTCCTTCATATACTGCTTTACTAATTTGTAATAGTCCTCCTGTACAATCTCCACATGCAAATAACCCGTGGCACTGTAGTTTCCATATTACTATTTACTACAATATGATTATTTTCAATTCTTGCTCCCAATGTTCTTGCCAGATCATTGCTAGATGCTATTGATAAAGCTATAAAAACTCCATTTATTTGTTTAACAGAACTATCTTCAAATTCAATTTCTTTAATTTTAGAGTCTCCTCTAAACTCACGTATTGGCTTTTTCATAACAGATACATCTATGTTTCTATTTTCTATTATTTGTTCTCCATTTGTTAGAATGGTAACAGACTTTACAATTGGTTTCAATTGTTCTGCTTCATGAATAGCATAATTTCCACTACCCAATACTGCCACATCTTTTCCTTTATAAAAAAATGCATCACAAATAGCACAATAGCTAATTCCTTTTCCCTCAAATTGCTGTATTCCTTTAATTTGTGGAACATTTCTATTTACACCAGTTGCTAAAATAACTGCTTTTGCTTCATATTTTGAATTAACAGTTTCAATTTCAAAATTACCTGAAAATTTTAATTCTACTACTTCATCTATTATATTTTCTATTTTTAATTTTTGTGCTTGTTTTATCCCATTATTATAAAGCTCTTCTCCTGAAATTCCATCTGGAAATCCATAAAAATTTTCTATCTTTTCAGCTTTCTTTAAACCACTTTCTCTTTTAGAAATGATACACACATTCAAATTTCTTCTTTTGGCATATAAAGCTGCTGTTATTCCAGCAGGCCCATCACCAATTACAATTACATCATACATATCGTTTACCTCTGAGAAATATTTTATTTGCTTATGTCTTAAAGAATATCTTCAATACTATAAAATTGATAACCTTGTTGCCTTAAATAACTGATAACATCTGGCAAAGTTTCCGCGGTTAATTTTTTGTTTGGTGCATCATGCATCAATATAACAATACTATTTTTTCCAGCACAAGTTGATTTTAAATTTTTCATAATAGCACTTTTGGTTTTAGCACCTGCAGAATCACTCGTTAAACAATTCCAATCTAAATATGCAACTCCATTTTCTTTTAATATTTTCTTTGTTTTTGTTTTTATTTTTTCATATTTTCCTCCATTAGATCCACCAGGAAAACGAAAGATATTTGATTGATAAGTATTATCTTCTAATGCTGATTGAATCAATTTATTTGTTTTTTGATATTCTTCATAAGCGCTTTTCTCATTTGCATAAACCTTACTATAAACATGTGAATAACCATGATTTGCTATATAATGTCCTTCTTGCCTTTCCCTTTTTATTATTTGAGGGTTTGACTTTACCATTGTACCTAATACAAAAAATGTAGCTTTTATATTTTCTTTTTTTAGTGTATCTAAAATTTGAGGTGTTACTGTACTAGATGGTCCGTCATCGAATGTTAAAAATGCTCTTTTGGTTTCTGAACTATAAATATTTGAAATTGCATTTTGTTGTTCTTGAGTTAAGCCATTTTGATTACTAACACTACTGTTATTTTGTACCTGGTCTTGACCATTGTTTTGCATTTGATCTTGATTTTCTTGTTCACTATTATTTATATTACTTTGATTTTCACTTTGTGATTGATTATCTTGTTGTTCATTTGGTGATTGACTTATATTCTGTTCTGCTTGGTTTGGATTTGTTCCTTGGTTATCCTGTTCACCTTTTGAATTTTCTTGCTGTATTTGTTCTTGACCTTCCTGATTGGCTGTTAAATTTTCTTGTTTATATAAAGCAAGTTCTAGATTCTTTTTTTGATTTTGGTCATTAACATATTTTGCCAAATTTATTCCTCCGAAAAAAGCTAAAACAAGCAATATAAAAGTAATAATTCCTATTATTACTTTTATTCTTTTATCCTTTTTAGTTGATATTGTTTCAATTTTATACATTACCATAAAAAAATCCTTAAATCGACATATTCAAATAATAGTATATACCATTATTCTAAATTTTAAAAGTCTATTTCAGGATTTTTTATTATTTTTCTATTTAATTTTAAACATACTTTTCACTATATTTGCACACTTTTAGCTAGCTTAAAAATCATTCATCTTTTGTTGTATTAATTTTAAATAACTTAAATAATTCTACAATAACAATTGGCATAAATACTAATATTACTACTTCGACTATATTCATAAGTGGTAAGACTGGAATACTAAAGATTTCTCTTAATGGCTCTATTACTAAAATAATAAGCATTAATGCTGCTGATACAACAGTTGCTAAAATTAATTTGCTATTATTGAAAATTCCAGTTTTAAAAATTGATTTTTTATTATTTCTAATATTAAATACATGTACTAGTTGAGAAAGTGCTAAAACAGTAAATGCCATAGTTTGACCAATTTCTACTCTGACTTCTTCTTCGCTTAGTGTTCTAATTGTGCCATCATTTTGCGTTACTTCTATTATCGGTAAATTTTCACCTGTAGTTCCTAAACCAATGCAAAAAGCAATTAAGGCTAATAAGCCAATCATAACACCTTGATAAGCAATTCTCCAAGTCATTCCTTTGGTAAATACTCCTTGTTTTGGTTTTATTGGTTTTCTATCCATAACATCTTTTTCAGCAGGATCAACTGCCAATGCTAAAGCAGGAAGTGAATCTGTTACTAAATTAATCCATAAAATGTGAATTGGCAAAAGTGGTACTATTAAGTTTACATCTATTCCAAACCAACTACTCAATAATGGAGTTATTAATATTGCTACAAATAATACAATAATTTCTCCTACGTTACTAGAAAGTAAAAATTGAATTGCTTTCAATATATTATCATAAATTCTTCTACCTTCTTCTACAGAAGATACAATAGTTGCAAAATTATCATCTGTTAATATAACATCTGCTGCTTCTTTTGACACATCAGTTCCAACAATTCCCATTGCACATCCAATATCAGCTGTTTTTAATGCTGGAGCATCATTTACACCATCACCGGTCATTGCTACAATTTCTCCATTTGCTTGCCATGCTTTTACAATTCTTACTTTATGTTCTGGGGATACTCTTGCATATACACTATATTTTCTTACATTTTTCTTTAATTCTTCATCAGATATATTTTCTAATTCTGCTCCTGTAATAGCTTCATCCTCTTTTTCAAGAATTCCTAGCGCTTTTGCAATTGCTATTGCTGTCATTTTATGGTCACCTGTAATCATAACAGTTTTTATTCCTGCTCTTTTACATTTTTCTACAGCATCTTTTACTTCTTCCCTTGGTGGATCTATCATTCCTACCATTCCGACATATATTAAATCTTTTTCAATTTCTTTCATTTCTTCATCTGTTGGTTCTTTGTCTAATTCTTTATAAGCCATTGCTAATACTCGAAGTGCATCATTTGCCATCTGCGTATTTTGCTGTGATATATCTTTTTTATAATTTTCTATATCTTTTTTTATACTTCCATTTACAATATAACTACTACATCTTTGAAGTAACTCATCAATTCCACCTTTAGTATAAACTAGATATTTGTCTCCTGCTTTATGCACAGTAGTCATTAATTTTCTTTCAGAATCAAATGGTAACTCTTTTACTCTTGGAAATCTTTCAAATATAGTTGGGTCAAATCCAAGATTAAAGCCCATATCTATTAGAGCAGTTTCTGTAGGATCTCCTGTTAGTACTTTATCAGCCCCAACTTTTGTATCATTACAAAACATACTAATATAAATTAATTTTTGCAACTCATCTGATATATCAGTATTTTCTGCTTGTTCTAAATCCATCAATTTTCCATTATAAAAAATTTTCTTAACTGTCATTTTATTTTGTGTTAAAGTTCCTGTTTTATCCGAACAAATAACTGTAGTACTTCCTAAAGTTTCTACTGCTGGCAATTTTTTAACAATAGCATGCTTTTTTACCATTCTTTGTACACCAATTGCTAAAACAATTGTTGACACTGCTGCTAATCCTTCTGGAATTGCTGCAACAGCTAAGCTTACAGCTGTCATAAACATATCCATTGGATTTTTTCCATATAACAAACCAATACCAAAAATAACAATACAAATTACAATTGCAGCAATTCCTAAAGTTTTTCCTAATTTATTCAATTTTTCTTGTAATGGAGTTTGTGTATCTACTGTGTTATTTATCATTCCAGCAATTTTACCTACTTCAGTTTTCATTCCTGTTTCTACAACAATACCTTTTCCACGTCCATAAGTAATTAAACTTGAAGAAAATAACATATTAGTTCTGTCACCTAAATCAACTTTTTCTTTTTCAATAGTTTGAACATTTTTTTCTACAGGGACTGATTCTCCTGTTAAAGAAGACTCTTGTGCTTTTAAGTTAACTGCTTCTATTATTCTTAAATCTGCAGGTACATAGTCTCCTGTGTCTAATACAACAATATCGCCTGGCACTAAGTCTTTTGATTGAACTACATCCACATTTCCATCTCTTATTACTTTTGCTACATGTGAGCTTAACTTTTGTAATGCTTCAAGTGATTTTTCAGCCTTATTTTCCTGTGCTACACCTATTATTGCATTTACTATAACAACTATTAAAATAATAATTGAATCTGTAAAGCCCTCACCTTCATAATATCCTACTACTCCTGAAATAATTGCAGCAATAATTAATATAATAATCATAAAATCTTTAAATTGTTCTAAGAATTTTACAACTAAACTTTTCTTTTTCTTTGTTTCTAATTCATTACGTCCATACTTTTGTAAATTATTCTCAATTTGTTCCTTTGATAATCCTTGTTGCTTATCAACTTCAAAATATTGCATAACCTCTTCTTCTGTTTGCTGAAACCAGCCTTTACTTTCCATCTTATATTCTCCTTTTCTCTTGTTTTACATTTTATTGGTCTGGGTTAAATTTAACTTGTGCTTTTCTATGTATTCTTCTAAATCAATATCAGACACTCTTTCTATAAACTCATCCAATTTTTCTAATGGTAAAATATTTTTTCCCTTTTCTATATCTAATTTTTTTAGTTTTCTGGCATCTTCAATATTTCTTATCATTCTTTCTTTTAATCTTTCTGGAAATTTTATATTGTATTTTTTTTCTATATATGAATTAGTTTGATCATAACTTCCGTATAAGTCCTTTCCAAACTGATCATATCCAACATTTTCTAGATAATCTTTTGGGAAAAATTGTGTAAAAAATAAATTATCTGCTATTAGATGTAATAAAATTCCCCTCTTAAGGTCATTTTCTACTTCATTTTCTTTAAGAAAACTATCTACGCTTACTCTATTATTTAAAAATTCTATTAGATTATGATTTTCAGCCTTTATTGTATAATGACTTTTTGATTTTTCTTCAAAATCTGGTACTATGTTACCTTCTAGAAATTCTTCTTTATTTTCTATTTTATGTTTTTGCATATATCTATTGGCAATAGCTAAATGAATTTGAAATCCTGGCATAATAGTTCTCCTATTCAGTATTTTATATTTTTAAAATATTCTATACTTTTTTTTATAATTTATCAATAATTTATTTCTTTTTTATATTTTTAATTTACAATGATAAAAAATCATATTATTGAAGAAAATTTTTCTTTATGAAATCAAAGAAAAGTCTTTAAATAAAATTTTAAAGACTTTCCATAATTATAATTTATTATATTCCTATTTCATCCAACTTTCATCACTTGGATTATTTCTAAATGCAATTAATTTTTCAATTGACTCTTTGTTTATGTATCCTTCTTCTGCAGCAACTTCTACTAATGTATCAAAATTAGATAAACTAACATTTTTTACATTTGCTTCTTCTAATCTATCCTTGCTTTTTTGCATATTATAAGTAAATATACTTGCAATTCCTAATACTTCAGCTCCCGCTTCTCTTAAAGCATTTACAACATCTATTACACTTCCACCTGTTGAAATTAAATCCTCTATTACAACCACTTTTTGTCCTTTTTCTAATTTACCTTCGATTTGATTTTGTCTTCCATGATCCTTTGTACTTCCTCTAACATATCCCATTGGTAAATTTAATATATCAGCTGTTATAGCAGCATGTGGAATTCCAGCTGTACTAGTTCCCATTAATACTTCTACATCTGGATAATTTTCTTTTACTGTATTTGCAAAACCTTCTTCAATTTTTGTTCTTGTTTCAGGTGCTGTAAGTGTCAATCTATTATCGCAATAAATAGGGCTTTTAATTCCGCTTGCCCATGTAAAAGGTTCTTCTGGTCTTAAAAATACAGCTCCTATTGATAATAATTCTTTAGCTATTTCTTTTTCTAATTCTTTCATCTTCATTACTCCTTTTATTATATATTTATTTTTTTAATCACAAAAGTCTTCTACACATCTTCTATATGCTTCTACTGGATTCTCTGCTTTTGTAATTGGTCTTCCTACTACAATGTAATCAGAGCCTAATTCTTTTGCCCTTTTTGGAGTTGTTACTCTTACTTGATCTCCAACATCATCTGTTTCAAATCTTACTCCAGGTGTAATTGTTAAAAATTCTTTTCCGCAATTTTCTTTTACCTTTCCTGCTTCTAATGGTGAACATACTACACCGTCTAGCCCTGCAATCTTCGCATTTTGAGCATATTTAATAACTACTTCATCTATTGGTTTTTGTATTAATAATTCTTTCTCCATTCTTTCTTGACTTGTAGAAGTTAGCTGAGTTACAGCAATTAATAATGGGCGTGTTCCATCTTCCCTTTTTAATCCTTCTAATGCTGCTTTCATCATTTCTATGGTTCCTGCTGCATGCAAATTGCACATGTCTACATCTAATTTAGACAATACTGCCATTGCTTTATTAACTGTATTTGGTATATCATGTAATTTTAAATCTAAAAATATTTTATGTCCTCTTCTTTTAATTTCTCTTACAATATCAGGTCCTTCTGCATAAAATAATTCCATTCCTATTTTTAAAAATAATTTTTCTTCTGTAAACCTATCTAAAAATTTAATTGTGTCCTCCTTACTTTTAAAATCACAAGCAATAATTACATCTTTTCCCATATTTTTTCTCCTTTCATTTATATTTATTAATCATGTGATAATCCTATAATATCTGATAACTTTTCTATTTTATATTTTTCCATTACTTTTGGTAAATTTTCTATAATTTCTTTACATGCATATGGATTTTTTAAATTTGCTGCTCCTACTTCTACTGCTGTTGCCCCAGCAAGCATCATTTCTATTACATCTTCTGCAGTTTCTACTCCACCAACTCCTATAATTGGTATATTTACAGCTTCATATACCTGATAAACCATTCTAAGAGCTACTGGGAAAATTGCAGGTCCTGAGAAACCTCCCATTTTATTTGCTATTACTGGCTTTTTATTTTTTAAATTTATTCTCATTCCTAGTAAAGTATTGATTAATACAATTCCGTCTGCTCCTCCATCTTCACAAGCTTTTGCTATTTCTACTATATTAGTTACATTTGGAGTTAGTTTAACATATACCGGTTTAGTAGTAACTTTTTTTACTGCTTGTGTTACTTGTTTTGCTGATTCTGGAGTCGTTCCAAATGCACTCCCGCCATTATGAACATTCGGACAACTAATATTTACTTCTATAATTTCAATTTGTTCTTCTTTATCAATTTTTTCACAACAATATGCATATTCTTCTACTGAAAAACCACTAATATTTGCTATCAATGGTATCTGACATACTTCTTTTAATCTTGGTAATTCTTTTTGTATAACCATATCTATTCCTGGATTTTGTAAACCAATTGAATTAATTAATCCATTTTTGCATTCAGCAATTCTTGGAGTTGGGTTTCCATATCTTTCTTCTTTGGTTGTTCCCTTCAATGAAATTGAACCCAAAATATTTATGTCATAAAAATCTGCAAATTCATATCCAAAACCAAATGTTCCACTTGCTGGTATTACAGGATTTTTTAGTTGCACACCACTTAAGTTTACTGATAACTTGTCTTCTACCATATTATTTCCTCCTTTTTTAGTACTGGTCCATTTTTACATATTCTTTTATTTCCATATTTGGTTTTGCAAGTGCATCCCATACATGCTCCAAACCCGCATCCCATTCTTTCTTCAAAGCTTAGTTCTCCTTTACCTTGTGCTATATCATATACTGCTTTTAACATATTTTCTGGTCCGCATGCATAGTAATAAGTATAATCAGTTAGATTTTTTATAACATCTGTTACAAATCCTTTTGTTCCATAACTTCCATCAATCGTTGATACATACACATCTGCTCCTAAATCTTTAAATTTTTCTTCATAAAATACTTCAGACTTTGTTCCAAATCCTATAACAACAATTGGCTTTTTATTTTGCTTTACTAATTCTTTACATAAATTATACATTGGTGGAGTTCCTACTCCTCCACCTACTAGTAAAGGTCTTTCACCGCTCATTAACTTTTCGAAACCATTTCCTAATCCAGTCAATATATCTAATATAGTTCCTTTAGCTAATGTAGACATTTTTTCAGTTCCATTTCCAACTACTTTATATATAATCGTTATTGTATTTTCATCATAATCACATACTGATATTGGTCTTCTTAAATAAAAACCTTCTAATTCTATATTAATAAATTGTCCTGGTCTTGTAATATATGTTGTTTCTCCTTCTAATATCATTTCATATACATTAGGAGCTATTTGCTTATTTGATTTTACTTCGTATTTATTTCTCTTGTACATTTAACTTTCTCCTTTTACTTTATTATCAATTTATATTTCATCTTTATATACAATTTCTCCATTACAAATTGTCATTTTACATTTTCCATAAACATGCATTCCATCAAATGGCGTAGCTTTTCCCTTTGATACAAATGTACTAGAATCTATATCATACTCATCATTCAAATCATATACTGTCAAATCTGCCTTTTCACCTACTTTTATTTCTGTACCTATTCCAAATATTTTTCTTGGATTCGTATTCATCAATTGTACTAATTTTTCTAAACTTATAATATTTTTCTTTACTAAGTTTGTATATAGTACAGGAAAAGCCACTTCTAATCCTACTACTCCCATACTGCTTCCCTCAAGTCCTTTTGATTTTTCTTCTTCTGAATGTGGTGCATGGTCTGTTATAATCATGTCTATTGTTCCATCCTGTAAACCTTTTATTAATGCTTCTTGATCTTCTTTTGACCTAATTGGTGGATTCATCTTAAATCTTCCATGTTCTTGTAAATCCATATCATTTAGAACTAGATAATGTGGACCTGTTTCACAAGTTACCTTTACGCCTTCACTTTTTGCCTTTTTTATAATTTCTACACTTTCTTTGGTTGATATATGGCATACATGATATTGGCACCCTGTTTGCCTAGACAATTCTATATCTCTTGCAATTGGTTTCCATTCGCTTTCTGAACAAATTCCTTTATGTCCATGTTCTTTTGCATATTGTCCATCATGAATGTATCCGCCATTTAATAATGAATTATCTTCACAATGTGCAACTATTTTTTTGCCTAATTCATTTGCCTTTTCCATTGCTTTTTTCATCATTTCTTTGCTTTGTACACCTTTACCATCATCTGAATACGCTATTACGTAATCTTTCATTTCCTCTAAATTTGCTACTTCTTCTCCATTTTCACCCTTTGTTATTGTACCATATGGATATACTTTTATCTTTGCTTTATTTTTTATAGCCTCTAATTCTACTTTTAAATTTTCTAAACAATCTGGAGTTGGTTTTAAATTTGGCATTGCACATATACTAGTATATCCTCCTTTTGCACCAGCCATACTACCTGTTTCAATTGTCTCCTTATACTCAAAACCAGGTTCTCTTAGATGCGTATGAACATCTATCAAACCTGGTAATAAATATAAATTATTAAAATCATAAATAATATCAAACTCTCCAGTGCTTAATTCTGGAGATATGTTTGATATTTTATCATCTGTTATTTCTACATCACATTTTTCGAATTTATTATTTATATATACTGTTGCATTTTTTAGTAATTTTTTCATACTAAATTATGTTAGTAATTCCTACTAACATCCTCCTTTCCCTATTTTATACATCACATTTTAGACAAAACCCTTAAATTAATATATTCTATTTCCTAGGTATTTACTATCAGCTTCTAACTTAATTTGTGTTACATCTTCCCCAAAAAATGAAAGTAAAATTTCAAAATCTTTATATTTTAATGTTGCAGATATAATGTTTTCATCTTGTAATTCAAAGCCATATTTACTTATTTTACTTATAGCCTCTTCTTTTTTATCTCCTACTTTAACTCCTAGAATATTATATTTACTTGTTAAAAGTGTTATTCTTCCTAAATAATATTCAGATTCGTCATTTGGATAACCATAATAACTAAATTGTATATCTTCATTAGAATAATCATCTGACATAAAGTTATTTAATACTTCATATTCACTGGTATCTATATTAGAATTCTTACTCATATATTCTACAGGTAGTTCACTATTTTTATTTATTAATTTGTATAATTCTTGATTTCCAGATTTATTTTTGTTTACAACAATTACAGTAATTATAACTGCCACTATAACAAGTATTACTACTACTCCAATTATAATCATAATTTTCTTATTTTTCATTTGCTTTTTCCCCCTATTTATATATATTATTTTATAAATTTTACTATATATATATTATAATTTATCTAAAAAATTGTCAATGAATAATTTTATCATTTCTTATTTTTATATCTAATCGGCCATACAACTATTTAGTGCAAAAAAGCTCCTACTTCCTTTTCTCCTGGTTCTTGGCGTACCACTCCTTCAGGAAAGTCTCACGCTCCTTGATAATGGTCAGGGGATAAGTACAAAAATGTGTTCTCACCTTAGTTATATTATACATAAACTTTCATAAAATTTCAGTTTTCTATATATTTTTTTACCAAAATATACTATAATTATGTTGATATTGTCCTATTTTAATGGTTTATTGTAAAAATATTAGGAGGTAATTAATAAAAATGAGTAAATATTATGATAACATTAATAAAGAAATAAAAGAATATTTTAAAATTTTAGAACCAGAATTTCCAGAATGGTTAAACAAATATATAGATACAAAGGAATTATTATCACAACAATATATTAGTATTACTTGTGGTACAATTTATTCAGATTTATTTGAGAGTAATTTTTTCTTTTCAAGTTTGGACCATTCGGTAGCAGTTGCTTTAATAGTATGGCATTTTACTCATGATAAAAAACAAACTTTATCTGGCTTATTTCATGATATATCAACACCTGCATTTAAACATTGTGTAGACTTTTTAAATGGTGATTACATGACTCAAGAATCAACAGAAGATTTAACAACGGAAATGATTAAAAATTCTAAAGAAATCATGAATCTTTTAAAAAGCGATAACATTGATATATCAGAAGTAGATAACTATCATCTTTATCCAATAGCAGATAATGATACTCCAAAATTATCTGCTGATAGACTAGAATATTCTTTATCAAATGCTTTATTTACTTATAAATTGTTAAACTTTGAAGCTATTAAAGAAATTTATAATGATATAGAAGTGCAAAAAAACGAAGAACAAGAAATCGAATTAGGATTTAAAACAAAAAAAATAGCAATAAATTTTGTAGAAATTACCAGTAAATTATCAGTTATATATCGTCAAGATAGAACTAGATATTCTATGCAACTTATAGCTGATATTTTAAAAAAGTTAAATGAAGAAAATAAAATATCCAAAAAAGATTTATATGAAATGAAAGAAAGTGCTGTAATTGATATTATTGAATCTTCTAAATATAAAGAAATCTTTAATACATGGAAAAAAGCTAAAAGCGTTAAAGTATCAGTTGAAGAACCAAAAAATGTCTATTATGTGCATCATGGAACTAAAATAAGATATATTGATCCATTATTTAATGAACAAAGAATGTCTAATTGTTGTGAAAGTGCTAAAGAAATGATTGAAAATAATTTATCATATGATATGAATAAATTTGTATATTTAGATTTTAATTTTCCAAACTAATATTATAAAGATAAAATTGATATCATTAAAATCACTTTTATAAAAAAAGATTTGAAAAATTCATTATTAAATTAGTAAGCACAAAGAGGGTGTCCTAGAATAGGAACCCGAAAGCAAAAATTCCAGTGAGAAATCGCTGGAATTTTTGTATTTAAAATT
>CANQHC010000026.1 GCA_947623595.1 uncultured Clostridia bacterium
CCAAAAAGCCCATATTCCATATATATCAATGGAATGTGAGCTTTTAATTTCCTCAAACTGTTAAAAATGAGATTATATATATTTATAGTGTGTCTGTCAATATTTTATACCATTTTTTATTTTCCTTATTTTTTCTTGTTTTGTTCATTTCGGAAGTTTGACACTTTTATGAAATAGAAACTGAAATAGTCCCAGAAAATGTTATGAAAAAAATTTTAAAAAAAACTAAAAATGAAAAAACGTAAGCTTCCTCACGTTTTTTACATTTTTTATTTGCAAAATCTATGTTTTCCAATAGTTACAGTCATCGGTCTTGACCAAATCCATTTGTTAGTTGCTGTATTTGGATTAAAATAATATATTGCTCCATAACTTGGATCCCATCCATTTAAAGCATCTTGAGCAGCTTTTTTGGCAGTACTATTTGGTGTCATATTAATTTGTCCATCTGATACTGCATCAAATGCTCCACTTTGATATATAACTCCTGCCACACTATTCGGAAAAGAGCTACTTTTTACTCTATTTAAAACAACGGCAGCTACCGCAACCTGACCAGTATATGGTTCTCCTCTTGATTCTCCATAAACTAATCTAGCTAATAGATTAGCATCATTTGTATTTGTTGCTCCTGAGCTTCCTGATGAATTGGAAGAATTATAAATTCCCATTGCATTTAAAGTTTTTTGTCCTGCTATTCCATCTACTGTAAGACCATTTTTTGACTGAAAATATCTAACAGCTGATTGTGTTTGGCTTCCATATATTCCATCAATGCTTCCTTTATAATATCCCCATCTTTTTAGCTTCGTTTGTATTTGCCTTACTTCTTCTCCTCTTGAACCATATTTTGATAATGCTTCTGTTTCATTATTTCTAAAAAAAATATTATATGAAATAAAAAAGCTAAATACAACAGAAACTATTATCATAACAGTTATTTTTCGTTTATTATCTTTTGCTTTTATAGACATAAAAACACCACTTTCTGATTATTCTATACACATTTTAACCCAAAGTGATATTTTTATACATTTAACTTTTATCTTATAATTTTTCTACGAAAAAATTAGAAAATTCCCACTACATTTCCATCTTCATCTAAATCAATTTGTTCTGCTGATGGAATTTTAGGAAGACCTGGCATTGTAACAATCTTTCCTGTTAATGTTACAATAAATTCAGCTCCTGCTCTTAATACTACATTTTGCACATGAATGTTGAATGGTTCTTTACATTCTAAATTTTTTGCATCATCTGAGAAAGAATATTGTGTTTTGGCAATACATATTGGTAATTTAGAATATCCTAACGTTTCAATTTGCTTTATTGATTCAAGAGCTTCTTTTGAGAATTCTACTCCTTGTGCTCCATATACTTTTTTAGCAATATCTTCTATTTTTTCTTCAATACTTTTTTCTAGCTCATAAGCATATTTAAATTTACATGGTTTATCAGTTAGTTTTACTATTTTTTCAGCTAAATCTTTTGCTCCTTCTCCTCCTTTTTCCCAACTCTCTACTAAGCTTAATTCTATATCTTTCTCCTGTAGCTTCTTCTTTAAAAATTCAATTTCTTTATCTGTGTCATGTGTATACTTATTAATTGCTACTATAACATTTAACCCATAGACATTTTTTAAATTATCTATATGTCTTTCTAAGTTTGAAAAACCTCTTTGTAAAAATTCTATACTTTCTTGTTTAATATCTTCTTTTGGCATTCCACCATGATATTTTAAAGCTTTTATTGTTGCTACACATACCACTGCATCTGGTTTTAAATTTGCTTTTCTACATTTAATATCTAAAAATTTTTCTGCACCTAAATCTGCACCAAAGCCAGCCTCTGTAATAACATAATCCCCTAATTTTAAAGCAAGTTTAGTTGCTATAATACTGTTACATCCATGTGCAATATTAGCAAATGGCCCTCCATGCACTATGGCAGGAGTATATTCTAGTGTCTGAACTAAATTTGGATTTATTGCATCTTTTAGTAACACAGTCATTGCTCCATCAGCTTTTAAATCTCTTGCTGTGATTGGCTTATTTTCTTTAGTATAACCTACAATTATATTTCCTAATCTTCTTTTTAGGTCTTTTATATCTGTTGCTAAGCAGAAAATAGCCATTATTTCAGATGCAACAGATATATCAAATCCATCTGTTCTTGGTACAATATTTTTTTCTTTTGATAATCCTGTATCTACTTTTCTTAATTGTCTATCATTTAGATCCACACATCTCTTCCACACTACTTTGTCAAATCCTAATTCATTTCCAAAATAAATATGGTTGTCTATCATACTAGATAGCAAATTATTTGCAGAAGTAATTGCATGTATATCTCCTGTAAAGTGTAAATTAATATCTTCCATCGGAGCAATTTGACTATGTCCTCCACCCGTTGCTCCACCTTTAATTCCAAAAACAGGACCTAATGAAGGTTCTCTCAATGCCAATACTGCATTTTTATTTATTTTTCTTAATCCATCTGCTAATCCAATTGCCATAGTTGTTTTTCCTTCTCCTAATGGAGTAGGGTTAATTGCTGTTACTAAAACTAATTTTCCATCTTTTTTGTTCTTTAATTTTTCATATAATTTGGGTGAAATTTTAGCCTTATATTTTCCATATTGTTCAATATCTTCCTCTGGTATATTTATTGATTTGGCAATTTCATTAATTGATTTTAATTTTGTATTTCTTGCTATTTCTATATCTTCCATTTTTCTTCCTTTCTGAGATGGTTAAACAATATATTAAATAATAAGTCCTACAATTAATCCAATAAGTGCCCCTACAAATACTTGTACTGGTGTATGTCCTAATACTTCTACTAGCTTTTCTTGTACTTGTACTCCAGTAAGCCCTGGAGTTTCTATAATTTTATTTAATAATTTTGCTTGTTTACCTGCCGCTCTTCGAACCCCTGCTGCATCATACATAACAACAAAAGAAAAAATCAAAGATACACCAAATATTGGTGATTGTATTCCTAAATCTTTTGCAATCATTGTTGTTAAAGAAACAACAACAGCAGAATGAGAACTAGGCATACCTCCCGCTTGTAAAATTCTTTTAAAATTAAATTTCTTTGTAGAAATTAAATCATAAATTAACTTAAATAATTGTATTCCAAACCATACTGTAAATGGAACAATTATATATTTATATGTTTGTAAAAAATTAATAATCCCCTCTATCATTTTCCTTATTCCTCTTCTTGTGTAAAATTTTCCTCTTTTATATCATTACCATCTTTTAATAAAACGGTAATTCTTTTTTCGGCATTTTCTAAAAAATCGTTACATTTTTTTGATAGTTTCATTCCTTCTTCAAATTTATTAACAGAACTATCTAAGTCTAAGTCTCCTTTTTCTAATTCCTTTGCAATTTCCTCTAATTGCTTTATAGTTTCCTCAAAATTAAGCTTTTCTTCTTTTTGTGACATTCTTTTTTCTTCCTTCCTTAATATTTATGAAATTACCTTTCTTTAATAATTCCTGTATCTACATCTACTATATAAAACTGAATAGATTTTGTTGTAGTTGTATCATAAACAGTTACTCCATATTTTCCATCACTTTGAACACTTACATTAAATGACACATCATCCGTATCTCCCCATTCTTCTTCCCATTGTTTTTTTACCAATTCTATTGCTTTACTTTCTTTTGAGGTCATACGATTGTCATCTTCTGTTTGCTTTTTGTCATTTGCTTGATTTTTATTTTCACTATTATTAGTAGTAGTCTTTTCACTTTCTTCTGTTTCTTCTATAGAATTATCTTCACTATTTTCTTCTTCATCAACTTCATTCAATATATCATTTAGCATATTTTCTAAACCTGTATTAGCATCTTCTAGAATATTTTCTCCTGTTGTATTTGCATTCATTGGTTCTGCTTGAAATTTTTGATACACTACAAATATTATAGCAAATATTATTAGTATAATTGCAACTATAATAATTGTATTTTTGGTTCTCTTTTTCATGAAAATTCCCTCTTTCTTATTTATCATTAGATAACTTTAGCATTAATATTTCCATCATGCATTCTGACTTCTATTTCTGTATCTTTTGATAATTGCTTTATGCTTTTTACAGCTTTACCATCTATAGAAATAATGCTATAACCTCTTGTTAATGTTTTTAAAGGGCTTAAAGCATCCAATTTTAACATTAATGTTTGTGCATTAGCTTTTTCTTGTTGTAATTTTTTAGTAATTATATGTTCTAGTTCTTTTACTATTCTATCTATTGATATATATTGTTCATGTATTCTTTGTAATGGTTGTGTAAAAGCCCTACTTGCCATACATTTCTCATATTGTAACCTCATTAATTGAGTTTTTCTTAGTAAAGCCTGTTTAAAACGATTTTGATATCCTAATAGATTTTCTCTAATCATTGCAATATCTGGAACTGCTAATTCTGCAGCTGCTGATGGTGTTGGTGCTCTTAAGTCTGCAACAAAATCTGAAATCGTAAAATCAGTTTCATGCCCTACTGCTGAAATTACTGGAATTTTTGAATTATAGATTGCCCTTGCTACAATTTCTTCATTAAAAGGCCATAAATCTTCTAATGAGCCTCCACCTCTTGCAACTATTAGAACATCTGCTAGTTCTTTTTCATTCATGAATTCAATTCCATTTGCTATTTTTTGAGCAGCTCCCTCACCTTGGACCGGCACTGGAAACAACCTAATATGCACATTCGGATTTCTCCTAGTAGATACATTTATAATATCTCTGATTACAGCTCCTGTATTTGAAGTTAAAACTCCTATTGTTTGTGGCATTATAGGTATTTTCTTTTTATGTTCTTCTTTGAAAAGACCTTCTTTTTCTAGTTTTGATTTTAATTCTTCATATGCTACTCTTAGATCTCCAACTTTTCCTAATTGTTTCATTGCTTTTGCATATAACTGGTATGCACCATCTCTTTCAAAAACAGAAACACTTCCTAATACCATTACTTTCATTCCATCTTTTGGTACAAAATCTAAATGAGAAGTATATGATTTAAACATTATGCTCTTTATTAAAGAATTTTCATCTTTTAAAGTAAAATAAATGTGCCCTGTATAATGGTGTTTGCAATTAGAAATTTCACCTTCTACTAAAACATTTGCAAGATATTCATCTTCATCAAATTTATTTTTTATATATTCGTTTAACTCACTTACACTAATTGGATTATAAGTCATTTTTTACTCCTCACTTGTTATTCCTGTTTGCTTAATAATATTAGCTAGGATTCCATTTACAAATGATGGTGAACTGTCATCTCCATATTTTTTTCCAAGCTCTACAACTTCATTTACTACTACTTTATAAGGTATTTTGCTATAAATCATTTCATAAATAGCTAATTTTAATAAAGCAAGATTTATTTTAGAAATTCTAGTAATATTCCATTTTTCTTTTAAGTTTTTAGAAATTAATTGTAAAATTTCTTCTTCATGTTCTTCGACTCCCTTTACTATGTCTACAATATAATTTTCTAATTTTTCCTGCTCTACTCCTTGCTCTTGTAAGAATAATTTAATTTGTTCTTCTTGTTCTGTTTTATTTATTTTTTGAATTTCTAAGCTGTACAGAAGTTCAAAAGCAAATTGCCTCATTTGGGTTCTAGTCATTATTTATTACTCCTTTATAATTTGTCTATAAATTTTTTCATTTTTTCTTTTACATTTTCTTTATTTCGTTGAACATAATTTCCAAAATAAATACAAACCACGATTAAAGCTATTCCAATAACAATTTTGTACAATTCTGTACATAATAGAATAATTGATAAAATAAGTCCTATTAAAAAGCCAATAATTGCTCCTCCATATTTGTCGCTAAATGATTTAAAATTATCCATTTACCGTCTCATCCCTTTCCATATTATTTGTAGCTTCAACATCTTTTACTTTTATATTTACTTCTTTTACATCTAAGTCTGATGTATTTTTTATTGTTGTTTTTATTTTAGTTTGCAAGTTTGATGATAATTCTTTTATACTTGCATTCTCCTTTACATTCAAATTCACGTATACTTTTACGTTATTTTCTTTATCTAGCTCAACTCTTGAAGTAACATTCTCAGCTCCTTCAAATCCCTTAACAATATTACTTACTAAATTCTCCAAAGTTTCTTTAGTAATTAATAATTTTCCATCTGCATTTTCTAATAATATACCATTTTTGTATTCAACTTCTTGTTTAGATGTGGAATCAAAAAATATACATTTTATAGCTAGTAAAATACATACAACACTCACTCCAAGCAATATATTAGATGATACTTGGTTTTCTAATACACTCACTATTATTCCATGTACAAAATCAATATCTAGCCAATTAAAAATTAATAAACACATAATTATTGAAATAATTAAAATTAAAGTTGAAAATAGAGCTAGTCCTATTTTATCTAAAATTTTCATAATATCCTTACATTAGCTATGTTAAATAACTAATTTTCCTCCTTTTTAATTGAAAATAGGCACGGCATCTAAAGCTTTCCGTGCCCAAGCAATTTATTAATTGTTTTTTTCTTCATTTTGAGCGTTTTCCATATTTTCTGTACTAACACCTTGAACATGAACATTAACTTCTACTACTTTTAAACCTGTCATATTTTCAACAGCCTTTTTTACTCTGTTTTGAATTTCAAAAGCAACATCAGGAATTCTTGTTCCATATTCAACAATAATATTTACGTCTATCTTAGTTTCCTTTTCGCCTGATTCTACTTTTATTCCTTTTGATAAATTTTTCTTTCCACTAAGTACTTCTGAAATTCCTCCTGCAAAACCGCCTGACATTTCTGCTACTCCTGGAACTTCTGCTACTGCTACACCAGCAATAATTGCAATCACGTCATCAGCTATTTTTATATTTGTATTGCTTTCTAAAGCAACTTCTCCATTGTTTTCAACTACCTCTTCTATATTTTCTTCTTTATCTTTTTCCATAAAGATTCCTCCTTTTTTTATGATTAGCATAAGTATATCAATTTTATTAAAATTTTACAACTATTTTTATGAATTTCATACAAAAAAGTCCCGCTAGATATTGCTATCTGACAGGACTTTTGGGTGAGTTGTTTTATTGCTGACTCACAGTATCGGAACGATACTCCCATTTGTGTATCTGGATAGTCGAAATTGCGCTAAAGAATACTAATTTGCAGTTTTTCTTCTTGTTTTTCTCACCCAGATCAACAACCTCCATATATTCATCATAGATTTCGATAATTTGCACCTTCATCTGATAGCCGTTGGTTGTGTAAATCTGAAAGTGCCATTGTTTCTCTGTTGCCTCTTTAACTAGTTCTTTAAGCCGATTCTTTTTGTTATCCATGTTTCGTTCCTCTTTCTATATTTTTTTAGCTAGGCTATTTGCCTTGCCCATCCTTTATTATAGCATATTTAATTAATATTTACAATATATTTAAAATATATCTACATATTTCTAAGTTGGATACTTTATAAAAGTTGGATGATAATTAAATTATTCTATGTTTATTTATTCAAAAATGCTTCCAGCCTGTAGTCTATTTCCTCTTAAAAAATCATTTACATTCATCCTTTTTGCATTTTCTGCTTGTACCTCTAGTACCTGTATGATACCATCTTTAGCCATTATATAAAGCCCGACTTTTTCATCTGCTAGCAAAATAGTTCCTGGCATTATTTGTTCTAATTTATAATCATATTGCCTCATTTCCTCATGTATTTCTAAGAATTGATCATTACTTAAATTTTTTACTTTCCAAAATTTTATTTTTTTATCATCTAAATAAGTATAGGCCCCCATTATTGGATTTAAACCTCTTACTAAATTTTTAATTTCTAATGCATTTTTATCTTCCCAATTAATTTTTGCAATATTCTTTTCTAGCATAGGAGCCATAGTATAATCACTACCTTGCTTTTCTCTTGGTGCATTCCCTTGCTCTACCAATTTCAAAGTTTTTATTAACAGATTTCCACCTATAATACTTAATCGATCCCAAAGTTCTCCTGTTGTTTCATCCTGGCCAATTTCTACTTTTTCCTTTAAAATAATATCTCCTGTATCCATTCCTAAATCCATATACATAGTAGTAACTCCTGTAATTGATTCTCCATTTAATACAGCCCATTGAATTGGAGCCGCACCTCTATATTTAGGAAGTAATGAAGCATGTACATTAATACAGCCTAATTTAGGTATATCCAATATCTCTTGTGGCAAAATTTTTCCATATGCTACAACACAAATTACATCTGGCTTTAGTTTTTGCATTTGACGAATAAATTCTTCATTTTTTTTAATTTTTTCTGGCTGATATATTGTAAATCCCTTTTCTAATGCATACTCTTTTACTGGTGAAAATATCATTTTCATTCCTCTGCCCTTTGGTTTGTCTGGATTTGTTACAACAGCCAATATCTCATGTCCTTCTTTTGCAATACTTTCTAATGATTTTTTTGCGAAATCAGGAGTTCCCATAAAAATAATTTTCAACTTAAATTTCCTTAAAGATATTTAAAAATATCTTTTTCCTTTCTTTTAAAATCATTATTTTTCTTCATCATTCTTTTCAGGAGTTACATATTCTAATGTTCCTGGAATAATTTTATCTACAAATAATATTCCATCTAAATGGTCTAACTCATGTGACAAAGCTTGTGCTAGTAAACCTGAACCTTTTATTTTTATTTTTTTGCCATTTTCATTTAATGCTTCAACAACAACTTCTGCTGGTCTTATAATTTTGGCAAATTGATTTGGAAAACTTAAGCACCCTTCTTCTACTTCTTGTTCTCCTTTTTGTTTTATAATAACAGGATTAACTAATTTCATTGGACCTTTATCATCATATAAATCAATAACAACCAATCTTTTTAAAAGCCCTATTTGAGGCCCTGCTAATCCAACACCATTGTAGTTATGTAGAGTATCCACCATATCATCTAAAATTTCTCTAATTTTATCGTCTACCTCTTGTACTTCTTTTGCTTTTTTTCTTAAAATTTCATCTCCATCTTCTCTTACTATTCTAATTGCCATATATTTTCCTCCTTTAATACCAGTTGTTTGGATTTAAGTCTATCATAAGCCTTGCATTTTCATTTTTACTTTCTTTCATTTGATTATATTGATTAATAACATCTTCTATTAGTAATATCATTTCTTCTCCAAATTTGCATTTAATAATAATACGATATCTATACTTATTTTTTATTTTATCTATAGGAGCTGGCATTCCTTGATATAATATAATCCCCAGATTTTCTTTCACTACTCTATTTTTTAAGTATTGATGTATTTTTTTTGTAATTTGGATTGCTTCCTGTTCTTTATTAGAAGTTATTCCGATTACTATTATATCGCAAAAAGGCGGATATTTCAATTGTTTTCTTATCATGATTTCTGTATTGTAAAACAAATTATAATCCTGCTTTTTTGCACATTCTATACTAAAATTATCAGGGTTATATGTTTGAATAATAACCTTTCCTTGTTTTTCTTCTCTTCCTGCTCTTCCTGCAACCTGTGTTAACATTTGGAAAGTCCTTTCATTTGCTCTAAAATCTTCAATATTTAAACTACTGTCTGCTGCTATTACACCTACCAGTGTAACATTTGGAAAATGATGCCCCTTTACTACCATTTGTGTTCCTATTAAAATATCTATTGGTTTGTTTTTAAATTGATTTAATATTTCCTCATGAGAGTTTTTTTTGGTAACAGTATCAACATCCATTCTAATAGTAGTTGCCTCTGGAAATAACATCTGTACCTGTTGTTCTAGCTTTTGTGTTCCTGCTCCAAAATGCTTAATATTTTTACTGTGACATTCCGGACATTGACTGACTAAAGGTACTTCATATCCACAATAATGACATTTTAGTTTTTGAACTTTAGCATGATATGTTAAAGTAATATTACAGTTTTTACATTTTATCGTATTTCCACAATCACGGCACATAACAAAGCTAGAATACCCTCTATGATTTAGAAATAAAATAGTTTGTTTCTTTTCTTCTAAATTTCGCTTTATTTCCTTGTAGAGGCTTGTACTAAACATAGTTTTATTTCCTTTTTCTAACTCCTGCCTTAAATCTACAATCTCTACACTTGGTAAACTTCCATTATTAGCTCTTTTGGTTAATTCCAATAATGTTATTTCATTTGTTGTTGTTTTGAAATATGTTCCTAAATCAGGAGTAGCACTTCCTAGAACAACACAAATATTATTTTCCTTTGCTAAATATGTTGCTATTTCCTTAGTATGATATCTTGGCGTTGTTTCAGATTTATATGATTGATCATGTTCCTCATCTATAATGATTAATCCTAAATCATGTATTGGTGCAAAAATTGCTGAACGTGCTCCAATTACTATTTTTGCAATTCCCTTTCTTATTTTGTTCCATTGATCATATCTTTCTCCAATAGATAGTTTACTATGAAGCACAGCTATTTTTTCTTCTCCAAATCGTGCAATAAATCTATCAACTGTTTGTGGTGTTAAAGAAATTTCGGGAACTAGCATTAAACTTGTTTTATCTTCTTGCAATACCTTTTCAATAAGCTGTATATAAACTTCCGTTTTTCCGTGAACCAGTAACTCCAAATAATAAAAATTCTGAATATAAATGATCTTCTATTGCATTATAAATTATTTCAAAAGCATTTTTTTGTTCCTTTGTTAAATCTAAATTTTTACTCTTCTCTATTGTTTTATGAATAAATGGATTTCTTTCTACTTGTTTTTCTATAATTTCTACATAACCATGTTTTTCCATTGTATTTACTACTGCTCTACTAACATCTGCAAATATTTCTAAATCAGAAAATAATGCTCCATCATTTTCCATTAAAAATCTAAGCAATCTTATTTGTTTTTCTGATTTTATTTTTTTATTTTGTATGTCTTCTTCTATTTCTTCTGTTTCTTTTTTTAAATACACAAATGATACAGACTTTTCTTTAACTCTATTTTCTATAATCTTAGTAGTAGTTCCTGGTGGTAGCATTAGTTTTATACAATCTGAAATATTGCAAAAATAACGTTTTGACATCCATTTAGCAAGCTCTATATTTTCTGTTTTTATATATTCAGTTTCATCTACCTCTGCAATTTCTTTTACTTGGTATTTTGATGTATCTTTAATATTTACTACAAATCCTTCGTCTAAAGTTTTTCTATTGCCAAATGGCACAAAAACTCTGCTTCCTATTTTCACATTGGAAGCAAATTTTTCTGGTATTAGATAATCAAATACTCTGTTTAATTGTTTCGCATTACTATTTAAAATAACTTCAGCAATCACTATAATATATCTCCTAAATTAAATACCTATTCTATCAAAGTTTTCGATTTTGTGCCAACTTTACTTGCTCTGCAATAAAAACAGAAGCTTTTAAAACTCCGCTTCTGCTTCTGTTATTTTATATTCGTTTTTTATAATTTCCATAATAATATTAACTGTTTTTTCTAAGTTATTATTTTTTATAACATAATCGTACATTGGTATTTTTGATTCCTCAAAATCAAAACGATCTAGTCTTAATTGTATTTCTTGAATAGATAGATTATCAATTCTCTGTTCTAATCTTTTTTGAAGTTCTTCTTTTGGTACTCTCAAAAAAATAGTTATAATTTTAACTTCTTTTCCTAATAGCTTTGTTAAATTTTCTACACCATTTACTTCAATATCTTTAACAATTATCTTTCCATTTTGAATTTTTTCATTTAATAATTTTTTAGATGTCCCATAATAATGTTCATGGTGAAGAGAATATTCATATAACTCGCCTTTTTGAATCATTTCTTCAAACTCTTCTTTTGTAACAAAGTTATAAGTTACTCCTGGTATATCATTATTTCTAGGCATTCTATCCGTATATGAAGGAAGGGACTCCACATTTTCCATTCTTTCAATCAATTCTTTTTTTATTGTATCCTTTCCTGCTCCAGATACTCCAGATAACAATACTAACATTTTGTCACCTTGCCTTCTGCTATTTCATCTGCTGCCAAAGAAACAGCTGATGGCTCTTCTTTTTTAGTAAGTGGGGTACTACCTGCTGCTATTTGTCTAGCTCTTTTTGAAGTTATTGTAACTAATTGAAAACGATTATCAACTTTTGTTAATAATTCTAATACAGTTGGTTTTACTAACATATTATCCCTTCTTTCTATTTTTATTATTCTAAACTATCTTTTTTGTTGGCATCTTCTTCAAATCTTCCTGCTATAGTTTCTGGTTGTACAGCACATAAAATCATTTGATCTGAATCCATTATAATTACTGCCCTAGTTTTTCTTCCACAAGTTGCATCAACAACTCTACCTCTATCTTTTGCATCCTGTATTAACCTTTTGATTGGTGCAGATTCCGGGCTTATAATAGCAATAATTCTATCTGCTGAAACAATATTTCCAAACCCTATATTTATTAATTGCATAAATACCTCCTTGTAAGTAATCTTTATTCTATGTTTTGTATTTGTTCCCTTATATCTTCTAGCTTCGTTTTTAATTCAATTACTAAATTAGTTATTTCCAGTTTTCCTGATTTTGAACCAATAGTGTTCGTTTCTCTATTCATTTCTTGCACTAAAAAATCCATTTTCTTACCACAAGGAATGTTTTCATTTTTTAATAAAGTATAAAATTGTGCTATATGACTTTTTAATCTTGTTATTTCTTCCTCTATTGAATATCTATCAGAATATATAACAATTTCTTGTGCTAATCTTGTTTGATCTACTATATCAGTTTTTAAAATTTCCTTTATTCTTTCCTCTAATTTTACTACATATTCCTCTACAAGTCCAGTAGAAAGTCTAGAAATTTCGTCGACATTTTCAGATACATTTTTTAAACGTTCTTCAATATCTTGTTTTATTTTTAGCCCCTCTACTTTTCTCATTTCTATAAAATTATCCAATGCTTTTTCTAAACATTCAGACAATTCTTCCCAAATCACTTCCAAACTATCTTCTTCTATTTGTATATTTAATACATCTGGCATTTTTGAAACTTCAACAGCACGAAGCCCACTAGGTATTTCATTTTCTTGTGCTAACTTTGATAACTCACTAATATACAATTGAGCAAGTTCTTTATTTAAAATAACATTTTTACCTTCAAGCCCATAATTAGCATATGTAATAAATACTTCTATTTTTCCTCTAGATAGTCTGCTTAAAACCATTTTTCTAACTCTATCTTCTAAATATAATAAACTTCTTGGCGTTTTTACTGTAATATCTGCATATTTATGATTTACAGAGCGAATTTCTACTAAATATTCTCTAGAATCCTTTTCTAATTTTGCTCTTCCAAATCCTGTCATACTATTCATTATTGCTTTCATTCCTTTCTTAAGTATGGTCTTAGCCAATTTTATTATTCTGATTTTTTTATAATTTCTTTCATCTCATCAATAAAATATTGTTTTTTCATTTTTTTATAAATAATAATTGATTTAGCAACATAATAAATATCAAATATATACACAATAAATGCAGTTATAGATATAAATTTATTAGGTAGCATTAAATCCAAGTAAATTAGCCCCATAGTAATTAAAGATATTGCCAAAATCTCAATTCCGTGTACAGCATACTTTCCGCTATCATTTTTATAAGCATGTTCTATAAGAATAATTGTAACAGCAAGCATAGCCACACTAAATACCTTTAAATCTGTCAAAAATACCCCATTTTCAATATTGACAAACCCTAATATAATAAAATCAAAATATAAACTAACAGTAATAGCTAACAAAATATTATGAAATATTTGAACTATTATTTTTTCTAACTTATCCTTCCCTATTTTTTTATTATTTTTTATTGTACTCTTTATAGTGTCTTTTATAGTATTTTTTGCTTCTTTTTCCTCTTTTATTTTTGCTTTATCACGTCTTACTTTTTTTTCTTTTGCATGCTTTCCCTGTTTTCGACTTGTTACTTCTTCTTTTTTGTTTTCTTTAGTTTTTGGTATTTCTTTTTTTATTTCATCTTCTTTTTCTAATGTTTTAGATTTTAGCTCTTCTTTTTTAGTTATATTTTCTAAATTATCATCTTCTTTTTGAATATCTTTTGGGGATGTTTTTTGAATATTATTTTCATTTTTTTTAGGAATATTTACTTCCTTTTGATTTTTAGGTTTAACATTTTCTTTTTTCTCAACATTCTTATTTGCACTAATCTTTTTATCAGTTGCTTTTTTTTCAGTTACTTTTTTATCAGACTTTTTTTCCTTCACACTTACTGCTATTTCTTCTTTTTTCTCTGTTTTGGAAGTTTTTCTCTTTCTTTCAGTTGCTTTTTTTTCAATTTCTTGTGCATCAGCTAATTTTTGACTAATAAGTTTTAAGTCTGCAATTCTTGCATTTACTGCCTTTTTAGTTTGTTTTTCTTTGTTTGCCTTTTCTTTTTCATTATCTATATTAGAACTCTTTGTTGTAGACTCACTAGCATTTGTAGCTTTCTTTCTTCGTGTAGTTGTTTTCTTTATATTTTCTTCGTCAGCCAATACTTCTTCTTTTGATGTTTTATTAGTTTCTTTCTTTTTAGGAGCTTTTGTATTTGCTGAAGCACTAGCTTTTTTAGAAGTTGTTTTTTTTGTTGTTTTTTTATCTATACTTTTGATAGTTTCTCCTTGAATGTTATTAGTCCTACTTTTTGTAGTTGATTTTCTTTCTGGTATAACTGTTGGTAGTGTTTGATCATCTCCTGCTTTTTTTCTTGGTGCCATTTTTTTATTTCCCCCTTACATATCATACTCATACATAATATCACTTATTATTGCTATTGAAGCTGTTTCTGTTCTTAAAATTCTTTTTCCCAATGTTATTACTTTTACTGAATTTTCTACTAATTTTTCTATTTCTTTTTTGTCAATTCCACCTTCTGGCCCGATTATAATACCAATCTTCATACCTTTAAAACTTTTGGCATTTTTCAATTCGTTTTTCAGAGTATTACTTGTTTCTTCCTCATATGCCACTAACATAAGATCAAACTCTGAAATTTTGTTGCATAACTCTTGAATAGTAATTGGTGCATATATTGATGGAATAATATCTCTTCCGCTTTGTTTTGCAGCAGACTGTGCAATCTTTTGCCATCTTTCTATTTTTTTATTTTCACCTTTTTTCTCCCATTTAGCAACACATCTTTGCATTATAACAGGTTGAATTTCTTTTACTCCTAATTCAATGTTTTTTTGAATAATATATTCCATTTTATCAGATTTAGGTAAACCTTGAAAAATAGAAACTTCTATACTAGGCTCCGAACTACTTTCTATTATGTTTATAATGTCACATAAAATAGACTCTGGTTTAATTTGTTCAATTTTAGCCAAATAATTGCATTGTGTATCGATATTGCAAATAGTTACTTCTTCTCCTTTTTTGGCTCTTAATACTTGAATAATATGTTTTACGTCTTCTCCTATAATTTCTATCTTATTATTTTTTATTTGCTTTGATTCGATAAAAAATTTTGGCATTTAAACTCCTTGTAAAATTTAATATTTTTAATACTACAATTATACCATATTCTTCCGATTTTGCAAGTTTAAAATATCAGCATAATATTGTTAAAAGTGGCTTGATTTCTAGTAAAACCTCTTTCACATCTCTTCTAAAATTTCTTCTACATTTGTTACTAATTTTGCTCCTTGTTTAATAAGTTCATTTGTTCCATATGAATAATTGCTTGTAATATTTCCTGGAATAGCAAATATTTCCTTTCCTTGTTCCAAGGCATAGTCTACTGTAATTAATGTTCCACTTTTTTGTTTTGCTTCTACTACTAATACACCATCTGACAATCCACTTATAATTCTATTTCTATGTGGGAAATTCATGGGTAAAGGTCTTGTTTTAGGTTCATATTCTGTAAGAATTGCTCCTCCTCTTTCTATTATTTTTTCACAATACTTTTTATGCTCTGATGGATAAATATAATTAAAACCACTTCCTAATATAGCAATTGTTTTTCCATTTGCTTCAAGTGCTCCTAAATGTCCACATATATCTATTCCTCTAGCTAAACCACTTATAATTACAATTTCTTTTTTGGCTAGTTCATAAGCAAACTGAAAAGCCACCTTTTTTCCATAATTACTGGCATCTCTGCATCCAATAATGGCAATTGATGGCTTATTTAAAATTGTTTCATCACCTATTAAATAAAACTTTTCAGGTGATGCATATATATTTTTTAATTTTTCTGGATAATTTTTCTGAGATTGATAAATTGTTTTCAAATTTTTTTCATTCCTTTCTCAAGCACAAACTAGTTGAAATTTATAATTGTTTCTCAACTTTATTGTCTCTTTATATTTATTTGCCCCCAATTTATCTTTTCTCTTTCTTTTTTTAGGAATTCATCGTATTTTTTGCAGCTGTTACTACATTACTCATTAGCATTGCAACTGTCATTGGCCCAACTCCTCCAGGAACGGGAGTAATATATGATGCTACTTTTTCTACACTTTCAAAATCTACATCTCCTACTAGTTTTCCTTCTTCATTTCTATTGATTCCAACATCAATTACAACAGCTCCTTCTTTTACCATATCTGCTGTTATAAACTTAGGTTTTCCTAAAGCTGCTATTAAAATATCGGCCTTTTTAGTAACTTCTTCAATTTCTTGCGTTTTAGAATGGCATATAGTTATTGTCGCATTTTTATTTAATAAGCATTGTGCTAGAGGTTTACCTACAATATTGCTTCTGCCTATTACCACAGCCTGTTTTCCTTGAGTATCAATTTGATATTCTTCCAACATTTTCATAACTCCTGCTGGCGTACATGAAACAAAGCATTCTTCTCCAATAGCTAACTTTCCAACATTAATTGGATGAAATCCATCCACATCCTTCCTATAATCAATAGTATTAAATGCCTCTCTTATATCTAAATGCTTTGGTATTGGACTTTGAAGTAAAATTCCATGAATGTCATCTCTATTATTTAATTTTGTAATTAAACTTAATAATTCTTCTCTCTTTGTTTGTTCTGGTAATAAAAATTCTTCAAAATTTATACCTATTTCATTACAAGCCTTACTCTTATTACGCACATAAACTTCTGAAGCTTTATCATTTCCTATCATAATAACTGCAAGTTTAGGTTGTATTCCTTTTTGCTTTAGAATATCTACTTCATCTTTTAATTGCATTCTTATTTTTTTTGCCAATTCTTTTCCATTAATAATTGTTGCCATTATTACTATCATTCCTTTCCATGTCATTTGCCTAATTTTAAAGTCACATTTTTTCAATTTTTCTTTATACTATACTTTAGTTTCCTCTTTAGTATTTTCATTGGCATTTATGTTTTCTTCGTTTTCTATTATATCTTCAGTTAAGTTTTTATCTTTTTCTTCATCATCCAATTCTTCTTTATTGTTTTCACTTGTTTCTTCTGTCATTCTCATTTTTTCTGCATCTAAAATTTCTTCATCATTGTTTTCCTCAGAGTTTGTAACATATTGATTTTGGTCTTTCTCATTTTTTATTGGTTCGTTCTTATTTTCATTTATTGTTTCTTTAATAATTTGAGTATTATTTTGTTTTTCTTGGCTAGAGCCTTCACGATTTTTATTTTCTTTTAATGCTACTACAATTAAAACAATTCCACCTATAATTAATATTATTCCCAAAAATATTGAAATAACTAATATTAATGATATCATACTCTTTTTCCTCCGTATTTCATTATATAGTAATAAGCCTCTTCTGTAAATATTTTTTCAAATTTTTGTCATAAGTTTTAGATTGTCTAATATACATTAAATAAAGTTTCGTACAAACATTTCTTTAGAGGGGGTTAATAAATTCATGGAAGAGAATTTAAAATTATATCAAGATATAGCAGAACGAACAGAAGGTGATATCTATGTAGGTGTTGTTGGGCCTGTTCGTACACGGTAAATCTACATTTATAAAGAATTTTATGGACTTACTTGTTATTCCAAATATCGATAATGAATACAAAAAAGAAAGAGCTCGTGATGAACTTCCACAAAGTGCCGGTGGCAGAACAATAATGACTACTGAACCCAAGTTTATTCCAAATGAAGCTGTAGAAATTACAATCGGAGATAACTTGAAATTTAAAACTAGATTAGTAGATTGTGTTGGCTATCTAGTAAATAATGCAATTGGATATTTAGAAGATGATATGCCTAGGATGGTAAAAACTCCATGGTATGAAGAAGAAATTCCTTTTGAAGAAGCTGCTGAAATTGGTACTCGTAAAGTAATTGCAGAACATTCTACTATAGGAATTTTAGTTACAACAGATGGCTCTATTACAGATATTCCTAGAGAAGATTACATTGATGCTGAAGAAAGAGTTGTAAAAGAATTAAAAGAACTTAACAAACCATTTGTAATTGTTTTAAATAGTGATGATCCTTTTTCTGAGTATACTAAAAATCTAGCAAAAAAATTAGAAGATAAATACAAAGTTTCTGTTATTCCAACAGATTGTTCTCACCTTAATTTAGACGACATTGATGATATATTTGGAAAAATTTTATATGAATTTCCTATTGAAACCATTAATTTGACTTTTCCTAGATGGGTTGATGGATTACCTAATGATCACTGGCTAAAAACTGAACTTTATCAAGAAATACAAAATGCTTTTTCAAATATTCGCATTTTAAAAGAAGTTGATACTGGTATAAATTTATTGCAAAACACTCAAGTAATTACAAATTCTCAATTAGAAGAAATTAGACTTGGAGACGGAAGTGTTCATGTTAGAATTCAGTTGTTGGATAATTTATTCTATCAGGTACTTACAGAGATTTCTGGTGTAAGCATCGATAATGAAAGTGCTTTATTTAGTACAATGACAGAATTTTCTGCTGTAAAAAAGCAATATGACAAAATTGCATATGCACTAGAAGAAGTAAAAGCTACTGGTTATGGAATTGTTACACCTTCTATTGATGAACTAATTCTAGAAGAACCTGAAATGGTAAAACAAGGATCTCGTTTTGGGGTAAAATTAAAAGCTAAAGCTCCAAGTATTCACATGATAAGAGCAGATATTGAGACAGAAGTTTCTCCTATTGTAGGAAGTGAAAAGCAATCAGAAGACTTAGTAAATTATTTACTTTCTGAGTTTGAATCAGATCCTAAGAAAATTTGGGAATCAAATATATTTGGAAAAAACTTGCATGAATTAGTAAATGAAGGATTACAAAATAAACTATCTAGAATGCCAGAAGAAGCACAAGGAAAATTACAAGAAACTTTGGAAAGAATTGTTAATGAAGGCAGTGGTGGTTTAATTTGTATTATTCTTTAAATCAATAAAAAACTAGAACTGGTCTATTTTAAAATGCATAATTTTGAAATAGACCAATATTCTTTATTCAAATAAATTTATTCTATTAGTTATTTAAAAAATCATAACAATTTGTATCTTAATAAGATTTATCTAATTTTATTAACTCCCATTTCAATAAAATTTTGAATATTTTTTCATTTTTTGGAAAGCAATATAATAAGCGATTTTCTTATAAAGGAATGATTAATAAATGAATGAAAAACAATCTATTCAAAATTTGAAAGATACTTTCATTAACAAAATAGAACATTTTTTTAATAACAACTTATCATATGATTATGACTTTACTCTTTCAAGTCCTTATGAAACTGAAAACTCAAAATCTAATAATACTAAGCAAGAAAATGAATCTCTTTTTGAATCAAAAGATATTTTTCCAAGTCTTTCTGTAAATCTTGAATATATTAAAGTAAAATACAACACTCTTATTAATAGCGATATCGTTCTTCGTGAATTTACTTTAACTGCAAGAAATAGACAATATAAAGCCCTTTTATTCTTTATTGATGGTATGGTTGACTCCGCCTTAATAAATAATAATGTTTTAGAAGCTTTAATGATGAGAAATAGAGCCAATGCATTCGAAAAAGATCAAGAACAAATTGTTTCTGAGGCTAAAACAAACAATATTACAGTAAGAAAAGTTAAAAAATTTAATTTAGAAGACTACATTTTTGATTGTTTACTTCCCCAAAACAATGTTAAAAAAGTTTCTAGCTTTAGTGAAGCCTTCAATGGCGTTAATATGGGAAATTGCTTACTTTTTGTTGATACAATTTCTACTGCTTTTGATATTGACGTAAAAGGCTTTAAACAAAGAGAAATTAGCACTCCAAACAACGAAATCATAATAAAAGGTCCACAAGAAGCTTTTGTAGAAAACATTAGAACTAATAGCTCTTTATTAAGAAGAGTAGTTAACAACCAAAATCTAATTATTGAAAACATGGAAGTTGGAAAACTTAGCAAAACCAAATGTGCTGTCTGCTATATTCAAAATATTGCTAATAATGACCTCGTAGCAGAAGTAAAATATAGAATAAGTAATTTAGAAATTGACTCTTTGCTGTCATCTGGAGAATTAGAACAATTAATTGAAGAAGATAGTAAATATAGTATTCCACAAATATTATCTTCTGAAAGACCTGATAAAGCAACAAAATATTTATATGGTGGTAGAGTTGTAGTTTTAATTAGTGGAAATCCATATTGTTTAATTATGCCCGCTACTTATATTGATTTTATTGCTTCTCCAGAAGATACTAATTTAAAATTCCAATTTTCTAATTTTTTAAAATTTTTAAGATTACTATCTATTTTCGTTACTTTGTTTTTACCAGCATTTTATATTGCCATTACAGATTTTCATCAAGAACTGCTACCGACTGAACTACTTTTTTCCTTACTTGCTTCTAAGGAAAATGTACCATTTCCAGTTATTTTTGAAATTCTTATTATGGAAATTTCATTTGAGTTAATTCGTGAAGCAGGGGTTAGAGTTCCTACTCCTCTTGGACCAACTATAGGGATTGTAGGTGCTTTAGTTATCCGGTCAGGCAGCAGTAAGTGCAAGTATTGTTAGCCCTATTTTAGTAATTGTAGTCGCAATTACAGCAGTTGCATCATTTGCAATTCCAGATTTTTCATTTGGATTTCATTTAAGGCTTATGCGCTTTATTTTTATATTTTTAGGATATATAGCAGGTTTCTTTGGAATTGGTCTTGGTATTTTCGTTTACCTATGTATTCTAACTAATTTAAAATCATTTGGAGTTCCTTACATGGCTCCATATGCTCCTGCTACACATGAGAACTTAGATAGTTACTTTTTAAAGCCTATTTGGAGAAGGGAAAAAAGAGCAGATTTTTTGAATACTAAAAAGCAAAGAGCTCAAAAACATATTAGTATGAAGTGGAGATATAAATAATTTAAGGTATATAGGTAACCTTTTAAACCTAAATATGATAATAAGGAGATATCTTATGATAAATAAAAAAATAGGAAATTGGGAAGCAATTGCACTTATTTTAACAGTTATGGCAAATCACGTTGTTTTGAATTTACCTAAAAATATTATTTCTTCTTGTTCTTCTGGAACTATTGTTAATATATTATATATTAGTATCGTTGCTTTAATAGTAGTTTATTTTATAACTAAGTTACTTGAAAAATTTCCCAGTTTAGATATTTTAGATATTTCTAGTTTTCTAGGTGGCAAATGGCTAAAAAATATTACTGGAATCTTGTTCTTAGGCTATTTTTTCTTTACCGTTAGCATTGTACTTAGAAGTTTTTCAGAAGGATTAAAAATCATATTCTTCCCTAGAAGTGCTGTTCCAGTTATAATGTTACTTTTTCTTATTACAATTGCCATTACAAATAAAATTGGATTTCACTCAATAGTTCGTTCTAATTTATTAATAATGCCACTTATTCTTTTTACACTATTTTTTGTTTTTTTTGCTAATATTAGTAATTTTACAGTTCAAGGAATGTTCCCTTTACTTGGAGAAGGGGCTTACTCTACATTTTTTGTTGGTTTAAGTAATTTATTTGCATTTAGTGGTATTGGCTATTTATATTTTATACCACCTTACTTAAAAGATCCAAAGAGTCAAAAGAAAATCTCATTTATTTCAATAGGATTATCCGGTATCTGCCTTTTATTTGGTGTTGGAACATTATTATTCTTATCTCCAAATTCCATTATAACAGAAGAAATCTTTCCCCTATATCTAGCTTCTCGTAATATCGAATTTGGCAGATTTTTTCAAAGATTGGACGCAGTATTTTTGCTAGTTTGGATTATGTCTCTTACTGCTTATTTGAGCATTTTAATTTCATTTGCTACTAGAGTTTTTCAAAAAATGTTAAATTTACAATATACAAAATGGTATGTTCCATTGTTTACATTATTTATATTTTCTATTGGATTATTACCAAATAATATGTATCAAATTATTTCTTTAGAAAATACTACTTTTCAATATATTGTTTTAATTTTAATATTTGGAATAAGTTTAATTTTGTTGCTATTAGCAAATGTAAAATATTATTTACTAGAAAAAAAGAAAGGAGCTGTTTTAATTGATAAGGAAACACCTTTATAAATATATTATTGTGCTAATTATTGCAATAATGTTTTCTTCAGCCTTTGTTGGAGCTCATAGTGTTCAAAGTGTAGATGATTTAGCTTATGCTGTTGCTATACGGTTTTGATGTTGGAGAAACCGAACGTATAAAGGTTACCTTTCAATTTACTATGCCTAACTCTAGTGGCGAAAACAATGCTGGTGAAACAGCACCCTCAGTAATTGATACAGTTGAAGCTGCATGCATAGATTCCGCCGTTAATTTAGTAAACACTTTTGTTAGTAAAGAGGTAAACTTATCCCATTGCAAAGTAATTGTTTTTTCAGAAGAAATGGCCAAACAAGGTATTAGTAAAGAAATATATAGTTTAATGAATAAAGTTGAAGTTCGACCTGACAGTAATATTATTATTAGTACTGGCACTGCTCAAGAATATATTGAAAGTGTAAAACCAAGTTTAGAAAATTTAGTAGCAAAATATTATGAAATTTTACCCCGTTCTAGTGAATATACTGGCTTTACATCAGATATTCAGTTAATTGACTTCTTTAACAAATTAGAAAGTAATTTTGAACAACCAATTGCTATTTTACGGTCATCCTGTTTCTAGTGATTCTTCTAGCAGTTCTAGCTCTTCTGAAGGTTCTAGTAAAGAAGAAAGTTCTTCTGGTATTTTACCTGCTGATAATGGAGTTGAAAATATTGGATTAGCTGTCTTTAAAGGTGATAAATTAGTTGGTAAACTATCAAAAACAGAAACATTAAGCAATTTAATTATAACTGATAAATTAAAAAGTTGTAGACTTTCTATTCCTGACCCAGATGATCAAAGTAAAGCAATAGATTTTTATTTAACTGCTGATTCTGGCAGAAAAATAGATGTTTCTATTTTAAATGGAACACCATATATAAAATTTCAGGTAAAAATGAATGGAAGAATTTCTTCTATTAACCAAATCTCAGAACATATAAGTGAAGAACGAATTAACAAAATTGAAGAAGCAGTTTCTCATTATTTAAAAATTCATTTATTAAATTATTTATATAAAACTTCAAAAGAATATAAGTCAGACATTTCTGGTATAGGTAAATATGTTATTAAAAAATTTAAAACACGTTCTGAATTAGCAAAATATAATTGGCTTGATAATTATGAAAATTCTTTTTTTGACGTTGACGCAGAAGTTAAAGTAAGATCTAGTTTTTTATTAACTGGTACTTAAAATTATAATTTATATAGTTGGAGGAAACGTAAATGATTATTACTATTCTGATTATTTTGTTCACTATTATTGCAAGTGTTGAAAGCATTTCTTATGGTATTTATGAAGTTTATATAAATAAGAATAAAATACGGAGGAATGATTTTAATTATATTTTCTATTATTGGATTATTTTTACCTATAATTTCATATTCTTTTAGATAATTAATAAAAATTTGTGCAAATCGAATAGGAACTAAATGATTAATTCATTTAGTGTCCTCTCACACCACACGTACGTGCCGTTCGGCATACGGCGGTTCAATA
>CANQHC010000027.1 GCA_947623595.1 uncultured Clostridia bacterium
GCCGTATGCCGAACGGCACGTACGTGTGGTGTGAGAGGACACTAAATGAATTAATCATTTAGTTCCTACTCGATTAGTTTTTTAATATTCAAATTTTGTATAAAAAGGTATTTTTTGATAAGATAAAATTTTATAAAAGTCAAATACTAATTTTAAATATGAAAACAATGCTTAAAATTAGTTAGTAGCTTGTATTATGAATTAAAATTTTAATTCATAATAGAGGTTACTCTAATTTAGTATTGTTTTGATATAAATATATTATAAGAAAGGAAGAAAATTTATGTTTAAAACTTATGAAACTGAATTAGCAGGAAGAAAACTAGTTATTGAAACAGGAAAAATTGCAGAACTTGCAAATGGAAGCGTTATGGTACGTTATGGAGAAACCGTCGTTATGGTAAATGTAACAGCAGCAAAAGAACCAAAGGAAGGTGTGGATTTCTTTCCACTATCAGTAGATTATGAAGAAAAATTATATGCTGTAGGTAAAATTCCAGGAAGTTATACTAAAAGAGAAGGAAAACCAGCAGATAAAGCAATTTTAACTTCTAGAGCAATTGATAGACCTTTAAGACCATTATTTCCAAAAGATTTTAGAAATGATACATGTGTTGTTGCAACAGTTTTATCAGTAGAACCTGATAATAGCCCAGAAGTATGTGCAATGATTGGAGCATCAGCAGCATTATCAATTTCAGATATTCCATTTGGAGGTCCAACAGCAGCTGTTAATGTTGGATATGTTGATGATAAGATTATAATAAATCCAACACTTGAACAAAGACAAAAAACAAGATTAACTTTAACAGTAGCAGGAACTTTAGAAAAAATAACTATGATTGAAGCTGGAGCTGATGAAATACCAAATGATATTATGTTAGAAGCAATAAAACAAGCTCATGAAGAAATAAAGAAAATATGTAATTTTATTTCAAATATAAAAGATGAAATTGGAAAACCCAAATTTGAATATCCATCTTTTGCAACAGATCCAGAAGTTTATAGTGAGATAGAAAACAATTTCAAAGAAAGAATGTATCAAGATGTACAAGCTACTGATAAAACAGTAAGAGATAGCAATATTGAAAAAATAGCAGAAGATATTAATAATTATTTTATTGAAAAATATGGAGAAGAGGTAGCAGAAGAAAAGAAAGTTGATATTGCAAATAGTATACATGACTTAGAAAAAGCGTGTGTAAGACAAATGATATTAGAAGAACATAAACGTCCAGATGGTAGAAGAATAGATGAAATTAGGCCACTTTCTTGTGAAGTTGGATTACTTCCAAGAGTACATGGTAGTGCTATTTTTACAAGAGGACAAACACAAGTTATGTCTGTGGTAACACTTGGAATGAAAAGCGAAGAACAAATGCTAGATGGTTTGGATGAAGAGGAAACCAAGAGATATATGCACCAATATAATTTCCCATCTTATAGTGTTGGAGAGGCTAGACCTTCTCGTGGACCAGGAAGAAGAGAAATAGGACATGGAGCTTTAGCAGAGAAAGCATTGGTACCAGTAATTCCATCTGAAGATGAGTTCCCATATTCTATTCGTGTTGTATCTGAAGTTCTATCTTCTAATGGATCTACTTCTCAAGCAAGCATTTGTGGTAGTACACTTGCTTTAATGGATGCAGGAGTTCCAATTAAAAAACCTGTAGCTGGTATTTCAACAGGATTAGTTACAGATAAAAATGATCCTAACAGATATATAATGCTTACAGATATTCAAGGAATTGAAGATTTCTTTGGAGATATGGATTTTAAAGTAGGCGGAACAAAAGATGGAATTACTGCTATTCAAGTAGACATTAAAATTGATGGTTTAACATATGATATTATAAAAGAAGCTTTTGAAAGAACAAAAGTTGCAAGAGATTATATACTTGATGAAGTAATGCTTCCTGTTATTAATAAACCAAGAGAAGATATTTCTGTTTATGCACCAAGAATTATGACAGCAACTATTAGCACAGAAAAAATCAAAGATGTAATTGGACCTGGTGGAAAAATGATTAATAAAATTATAGATGAAACAGGAGTTAAAATTGACATTTCAGATGATGGAAAAGTATGTGTATATTCTACTGACACTGAAAGTGGTAAAAAAGCAATGGATATGATTTTAGATATAGCAAAAGAAATAGAAGTAGGCGGAATATACAATGGAAAAGTAGTTAAAATTATGCCATTCGGAGCTTTCATAGATTTAGGTGGAGGAAATGAGGGATTATTACACATTTCAAAAATTTCAAGTAAAAGAGTAGAAAAAGTTGAAGATGTACTAAATGTAGGAGATGAAGTTACTATTAAAGTTTCCGAAATAGATAGTCAAGGTAGAATAAATCTAAATATGAAAGATTTGGAATCTAAAGAAAATTAATTAATATAAAAAATCAAATGTGTTGATGTAAATAAAAATAGTAATTGAAAATATAGAATTTTCTTAAGAAATAATTAATTAGTAAACAATGGTTGCAAAAAATAAAATGAAATAGTATAATTAATATTGTGAAAAAGAAAGTTACAATATATACTAAAAAAGGAAACAAAAGGTAAAGGAGAGGAAAGATGGAATATTTATATATCATACAACAAGCACTGGTATGGATTATAACAATATTCTGGTTTTACCAATTAGCGATTAGTATTTGTTCATTAGTAAAACTAAAAGACAAACCATTTATAACAAATAAAAATCACAAATTTATGGCAATTATTCCGGCACATAATGAAGAAAATGTAGTAGCAGAACTAATTGAAAGTTTAAAAAAGCAAAACTATCCTGAGGAATTGTTAGATATTTATGTTATCGCAGATAATTGCACTGATCGTACTGCAGAAATTGCAAAAAAATGTGGTGCAATAGTTTATGAAAGATTTGACCCAGAAAAGAAAACAAAAGGCTATGCATTAAATTGGTTTTTACAACAAAAAATTGAAGAAAATGCTTCTTACGATGCTTTTTGCGTTTTTGATGCAGACAATATTGTAGATATTAATTTTATTAAAAATATGAATAAAAAACTCTGCCAAGGAGAAGAAGTTGTTCAAGGATATAGAGATATAAAAAATCCTACAGACAATTGGATTACAGCAGGATATACAATCTTTTATTGGACTATGAATCGTTTTTATCATTTAGCAAGATATAATGTTGGATTATCTCCATTAATTAATGGTACAGGTTTTATGGTTAAATTTGATTTAATAAAGGATGAAGGCTGGAATACTAAAACATTAACTGAAGATATTGAGTTTTCATTGAAAACAATAATTAAAGGTAAAAAGTTAGGATGGGCTACAGATGCTATCGTATATGATGAGCAACCATTAGGATTTAAACAAAGTTGGAAACAAAGAACAAGGTGGACTGTTGGACACATTCAATGTATGAAAGAGTATACAAAGCCATTAGCTTTAGCAATTAAAGAACATAAAAAAATAATGAATTTTGATGGATTTTTATATATAATAGGCAGTATACCAATGTTTATAGCAACTCTTATTTTATTAATACTAAATTTTTTAATGTATGCCGGTCAGGGAATGACAGACACGGAACTAATAATTAACATTTTAAGATATTTAATACCAACTTTCCTATTACCAATAGGAACGGCTATATTGATTATGCTATTAGATAAAAGACCAATTAGACCAATGATTAAAGGTTTAATATGTTACCCACTATTTTTGGGGTCATGGTTAATGATAAATTTTAAATGTCTATTTAAACGTGATACTAGTTGGGATAAAATTGAACATATTAGAAAAATCACAATTCATGAAGTTGCAGGAGCTGAAATAGAGAAAAATTAAAAGAATATTGAAAGATAAAAAATGGGGGGAGCAAAGAAAATGCTTTCCCTATTTTTAAATACATCATTGATTTTAGATTTTTATGGAGAGGTATAAGTAGTAAAGGTGAAGATTATGAAAGGAAGATGTAAGAAAATTATGATAATATTAGGCAGTATATTTGTATTTGTTTTTGCTTTGATAATAGGAATTAATTTTTTTGTAATATATACAACAAAAAATAATATTGTTTCAAGGGAAGAAGCAAGCAAATTAGAAAATATAGATTGTATTCTTGTATTAGGCGCTGGAATTTGGGGCGATAGTCCAAGCCCAATGCTAGAAGATAGGCTATTAGAAAGTATTGAATTATATCAAAATGGAACATCTACAAAAATTATTATGAGTGGAGATCATGGAAAAAAAGATTATGATGAAGTAAATATTATGAAAAACTTTGCTATAGAAAAAGGAATTCCTTCAGAAAACATCTTTATGGATCATGCAGGTTTTTCTACTTATGATAGCATGTATAGAGCAAGAGATATTTTTCAAGCAAAAAAAATGGTTATTGTAACACAAAAATATCATTTATATAGAGCTTTATATATAGCAAAGTGCTTAGGAGTAGAAGCTTATGGCGTTGCTTCTAATCCACGAAAATATGCTGGACAAGTTATGCGTGATATTAGAGAAGTTATTGCTAGAGATAAAGATTGGGTGCAATGCATTTATAAGCCACAACCTACTTATTTAGGAGATACAATTCCAGTGAGTGGAAATGGAGATACAACAAACGATAAGTAATATTGATTATAAATTAATTGTGTAAAGTTTTCTTATAATATTTTAGAATATTATCATATAAGAATAGATGTAATAATTGTATAAGAATAGATGTAATAATTGTATGGACAAAAATGGGCAATAATGATATAATTTGCCCTATAAAATAGAAAAATGAACTAAAAATACTAGAAAGGAAAAATATTAGAATTAGAATCTAATATGTTCAAGAAAATGGAAAAAACAAATAAAATAAAATATATGCATTTTGCAATTATTATTTTGGGAATTATTTTTATTAGTATTCCTATTTTTCATAATCAATTATGGTTTGATGAGAGTTATTCTGTTGGGATGGCTAGTAAAAGTTTTATTGATATATGGACTATTGGAAGCAATGATGTACATCCTGTGCTATATTATTGGATTTTGCACATTATCTATTTGATTTTTGGTCACAATATTTATATTTATCGATTCTTTTCAATGGTACCTATTGCTATTTTAGCAATTTTAGGTTATACACATATAAAAAGAGATTTTGGAGAAAAAGTAGGTGCATTGTTTTCTTTCTTTGTTTTATTCTTACCAATTAGTACAACATACTCTGGAGAAATAAGAATGTACACTTGGGCAATGCTATTTGTTTCTTTGATGTCAATTTATGCATATCGTGTTTATCAGAAATCTTCAAACAAAAATTGGATTTTATTTGCTATTTTCAGTTTAGCATCCGCATATACTCATTATTATGGGCTTGCAACAGCTGGAATTGTTAATTTTATACTATTTATTTATTTTTTATATGAAGCAATAAAAAAGCATAAAAACAATAAAGAAAATAAAATTTATACTGCAGAGTTGAAAAGATTCACAATTTCTGCAATAACTCAAATTTTATTGTATTTACCATGGTTAGTCTTTTTTCTTAGACAATTTCAAGGCGTATCAAGAGGTTTTTGGATAGAAAGGCCATCTGTTAAAATTTGGCTTCAAATTTTAACATTTCAATTTACAGGAAATTTAGATGTTATTTTTATAAGCCAAATAATTGCCATTGTATTTGCAATAATTTTATTAGCATATAACTTTTATGCCATGTTTAGATTAATTATACAACACAGGAAACTTAACAAAAGGAAACTTATTTCAGCCAAGAAAGCAGAAAAAAAAGTAGAAAATTTAGAAAGAGAAACTGAAAGAGTACAACAAATAGAATTAGAGTCTAATAAACCAGGTCTATTAGCATTTGGAATTTACATATTGGTTATGATTTCAATTTTTATTATTTCATTAAAGGTTCCAATACTATATGCTAGGTACTTTTTAAATATAACAGGAATTTTTATGTTTTTCTTAGCATATTTTATGGCAAAAGGAGGAAGAAAAACATTAACAATTCTTATATGCTTTATTACTATTATAGTAGCTGGCTATGTAAATTATAATGTGGCAAAAATGAATTATGATCCAACAAATAAGCAACCAATAGCCTATGTAAAACAAGATTTAAAAAGCGATGATATGATACTTTTTGCAAATGAAGGTAGTGGTTTTGTTTTAAGTATGCAATTAAATGATATTCAAAATTGTTTTTACGATAAAGAAAATTGGAATGTAGAACCTGCATATAAAGCATTTGGAAAAGATATGTTAACAATAAAAAATTTAGAACCATTGGATAATTATGAAGGAAGAATTTGGATAATAAATTCGGATTCTTATACTATTTACAATGAGTTTGTAGATAGATATAAAGAAAAAATAAAATTGATAAAACAAGAAAAGTTTACAACAGGATATCATAGTTATAAATATTCAATTAGTTTAATAGAAAAACAAGCTAAATAAAGTATTTCATGTAAAAACAAAAGAGGGTAAGATATGGCAAATAAACAAGAAAAAATGAAATTAAAAACAATAATAGAAACTAAATGGTTTCATATTGCTATTATATTGCTTGGTAGTATTTTTATATTATTAGGTGCGTTTCATACAGAAGTATGGTTTGACGAATCATATACAATATCTTTAATACGTCATAATTATTCAGAAATCATTAGTATAGATAGTAGTGATGTGCATCCGGTTTTATATTATTTATTATTAAAAACATTTACAATATTTTTTGGAAATTCAATCTTAGTATGTAGGCTATTTTCTGTATTGGCAGGAATTTTTATGGGCTTTTTAGGATATACGCATATTAGAAAAGATTTTGGTCCAAAAGTAGGACTGGCATTTTCATTTTTGACATTATTTTTACCATTTATGGCAATGTATGGAATGGAAATTCGTATGTACAGCTGGACTATGCTTTTTGTAACCTTAACAGGAATTTATGCATATAGAGCAATTAAAAATACAAAAGTAAAGAATTGGATTTTATTTTCTATTTTCAGTTTATGTTCAGCACATTGTCACTATTATGGATTAGTTTCTGTAGCAATCATAAATTTGTTACTTTTATTATATATATTATTTTCAAAAAAATTATATAATGAAAACAATATTTCTAAAAAGAAGTATTTAATTTATTTTATAATAACAGCAGTAATACAATTTTTAGGATATTTGCCATGGATATTTATCTTTTTACAACAGGCAAGGGCAGTAAGTCAATCATATTGGATACCTTTTAATATAGGAGATAGTGTGATAGCACCACTGGCTGTGCAATTTAATGGTAGGTTAGGAATAATAAGTACTGCTATTTTAACTATCAGTATGTATATATATTTATTTTATCAAATAATTAGATCTAAAAGAGATGGAAAAAACGTAACTATATTGTGGTATTGTTTATTAGTTCATTTCATTTTATATTTTTCTATGCTAATGGTAAGTATTTTTATAAAGCCAATAATTTATTACAGATATATGCTCATAACAAGTGGAATTATAATTTTTCCATTTGCATATTGTTTGGGAAATTTTAATGATAAGAAACATCAAAAGATTATTTCATCAATAATTGTAATGATTGTTTTAGTATTGAGTATATATAATAATAAAATAGTTATTGAAGAAAGTTATGATAATACAAATGGAGAAGAAATTCAATATATTAAAGAACAGTATAATGAAAAAGCAATAATTCTATATCAAGATTTTTTTCATGCGACGAATATACAAGTTCAAATGCCAGAATATAGTTGGTACTTATATAATATAAGTTCAAACCATGATTTAAAACCTTTTGAGAACTTTAGCCCACCACTTAAAATAATTTTCAAAGAAGATTTTTTAGATAATTATCATGGAAGAATTATATTAATAGACCATGATGAATTACAATTTTATAATATGCTTAAAGAAAAATATAAATTTACGGAGATAGCAAGGAAAAGAATAAGAATTAATTACAGAGGCTTTACTTATCAAATTATTACTGTGGAAAAATAAATATAATATGTAAAATTACTATTATTAAAAAAGTTAAGTAAAAGTTAAAGTCAAATTATAAATAATTATTTAAAGGAGAGAAAAAAGTGCAATTATTCAATAATTTGAGTGAAGAAATAAAAATATATGCTTTTATAGGACCATCTGGAACTGGAAAAAGTTACCGTGCACAAATGGTAGCAAACGAAAATGGTATTGATTATATTATAGATGATGGTTTATTAATTAATGAAAATAATGTTGTAGCAGGAACTTCTGCCAAAAAAGCACCAACAAAAGTGGAAACTGTAAGAAAAGCAATTTTTGTTAATGAACAAGAAAGAAATGAAATGAAGAAAGCTATAAAAAAATATAAACCAAAATCAATTTTAATATTGGGAACATCTGATGGCATGGTAGATAAAATTACTACGAACTTAGGGTTACCATTACCTCAAAAAAGAATTTATATTCAAGATGTAGCTACAGAAACAGAAATGGAAACAGCTAGAAGAATACGTACTACACAAGGAAAACATGTTATTCCTGTTCCGACTTTTGAAATAAAAAAAGATTTCTCTGGGTACATATTGGATCCTTTACAAATTTTTAAATTTAAAGGAAAAGGAAGTAATCCATATTTAGCTGAAAAGTCTATTATAAGGCCAACTTTTAGTTATTTAGGAAATTTTACAATATCAGACATAGTATTTAGGCAAATCTCAGAATATTTAGCTAAACGTGCAGAGGCTATTTATAAAGTAATGAGAACAAGAGTGGAAAGTACACCAGAAGGACCTAACATTTATATGGAGGTTTCTATTAATTATGGATACAACATAATTAATTCATTAAGAGAGTTCAAACAAAAACTGAAAAAGGAAATTGAAATTTTAACAACAATGAATGTTCAAGAAATAACTATTGTAGCAAAAGCAATACATATGCCAGAAAATGAGGAAGAAAGAAAAATTATAGAAGATAAAATGATACAAGAAGAAGAAAAAGAAGAGCAAAAATAAAAGTATAATAAATTATTTCAAAAGGAGGAGCAAAAATGTCATTTGTTGTAGCAATAGATGGGTTAGCAGGTACAGGAAAAGGAACAGTCACAAAGTTAATTGCAGAAGAAATGGGGTTAGTAAATATAGATACTGGAGCCATGTATCGTTGTATTACTTTAGAATGTATAAACAGAGGAATTTACAATATAGAGCAAAAAGAAAAAATTATACAAATTGCAAGGTCAGTTGAAATAAAAATAGAACATATAGACGGAAATCAAGAAATTTTTTTAGATGGAAAAAATGTAAGTAAAGAAATTAGGAGCAAAGAAGTAAGTGCATTTGTGTCTTATGTATCTTCAATCCCTGAAGTGCGTGAAATTATGGTTGAATTACAAAGGAAGATTGCAGAAGGAAAAGATGTAATTATGGAGGGAAGAGATATTACCACAGTGGTATTTCCAAATGCAGATGTCAAAATTTATTTGGATGCAGAAGTAGAAGAAAGAGCAAATAGACGATATAAAGAAAACAAAGAAAAAGGTATTGAAATGACATATGAGGAAACCTTAGAAGCAATAAAAAAGAGGGATTACAATGATATACATAAACCAGTAGGAGCTTTAAAAATAGCTGATGGAGCAACTATAGTTGATACTACACATATGACTATTGAAGAAGTAAAAGAGAAAATAAAACAAATAATTTTAAATAAAAAATAAGTTTATAATCAAAGTGTCAAAAAATGTTGATAAAAAGAAAAAAATACATTATAATAGAAAAGGTTATTTATTATTTTAGATAAAGGAAAGAGAAAAATGAATAAAGAGCTAGTAAGTATTGTAGTACCAGTCTATAATGCAGAAAGGTTTTTAGAAGATACAATAAAAACAGTTGAAAATCAAACTTATAAAGATTGGGAACTTATATTTATAAATGATTGTTCAAAAGATAATAGTAAATATATAATTGAACAAAACATAAAAAACAATGATAAAATGAAGTTAATAAATTTGGAAGAAAATTCTGGTGCAGCTATAGCTAGAAATACAGGGATTAACATAGCAAAAGGAAAATATATATGCTTTCTGGATGCTGATGATTTATGGGTTGAAGAAAAATTAGAAAAACAAGTTAACTTTATGAAAGAAAACGATTATGCTTTTTCTTTTGCAGGTTATGAATTTGCTAAAGAGGATGGAAAAGGAAATGGAAAAATAGTTAAAATACCAGAAAAATTAAACTATAAGCAAGCTTTAAAAAATACAACTATTAATACCTCGACAGTAATGTTAGATGTAGAAAAATTAGGAAAAGATTTAATTCAAATGCCAAACGTTAAAAGAGGACAAGATGCTGCAACATGGTGGAAAATTCTAAAACAAGGAGAAACTGCATATGGAATTAATGAAGTATTAGCTTATTATAGAAGAACAAAGGAATCTCTTTCAGCAAATAAAATTACAGCATTAAAAAGAACTTGGAATTTATATAGAAATGTAGAACACTTGAATATTTTTTATAGTTTTTATAATTTCTGCTGGTATGCATTTAATGCAATTAAAAGAAGAATTTAAAAAGAGTAGCCTAGGTTTTGTAATAGCTACATATAAATAATGTCAATAAACTTAGAAGTAAAAATATAAATAAGTTTAGCAACAAAAAAGGAGTAGATAAAATGAAAGAAGAATTAATTCAAAAAATTGAACAAAAGGAAATTGTAGTTGGAGTTGTGGGACTAGGATATGTAGGGTTACCACTGGCAGTTGAAAAAGCAAAAGCAGGTTTTAAAACTATTGGATTTGATGTTCAAGAAGAAAAAGTTAAGCTAGTTAATGAAGGAAAAAATTATATTGCAGATGTTGTTGATGAAGAATTGAAAGAATTAGTAGAGAAAGGAATGTTTAAGGCAACTACAGATTTTTCTAAAATAAAAGATGTAGACTTTATAGCTATTTGTGTACCTACACCATTGGACAACCATCAACAGCCGGATATTAGTTATGTAGAAAGTAGTGCTAAATCAATAGCTCCACATTTAAGCAAAAATACTATGGTAGTATTAGAATCTACTACTTATCCTGGTACAACAGAAGAATTAATAAAACCAATTTTAGAAAATGGATCTGGGTTAAAATGTGGTGACGACTTTTATTTAGGATTTTCACCAGAAAGAGTAGATCCAGGAAATAAGCAATATAAAACAAAAAATACTCCAAAAGTAGTAGGTGGAATTGGAAAAGATGCAACAGAAGTTATTGCTAAAATGTATAGAGCAGTATTAGGAGCAGAAGTTTATGAAGTTTCTTCTCCAGCAGTTGCAGAGATGGAAAAAATATTAGAAAATACTTATAGAAATATTAATATAGGTTTAGTAAATGAACTTGCAATTTTATGTGACAAAATGAAAATAAGCTTATGGGAGGTTGTAGATGCTGCAAAAACTAAGCCATATGGTTTCCAAGCATTTTACCCAGGACCAGGTTTAGGAGGTCATTGTATTCCTCTTGATCCATATTATTTAGATTGGAAGGCTAGGGAATATGGATTTCATACATCATTAATACAAGCCTCTGGAATTATTAATGATAAAATGCCAGAATATTGTGTAGAAAGAGTTAGCAGAATTTTGAGTCTAAGATCAAAAAAAGCTTTAAATGGCTCTAAAGTATTAGTTTTAGGAGTTGCATATAAAAACGACATTGATGATTATAGAGAAAGCCCTGCTTTAAGGGTAATTGAAATACTAAAAAGAGAAGGAGCACAAGTAGAATTTTATGATCCTTGGATTGAAAAATACAAATATAAAGGAATTACATATGAAGGATTAGAAAAAATAGATGAAAAAATTGTTAAAGAACAAGATGTAGTAGTTTTCACAGCTGCTCATAGCAATTTTGATTACGAAATGATTTCAAAAAATGCAAAAGCAATCTTTGATACAAGAAATGCATTGAAAAATATAAAAAATAGAGAAAATATTGAATTATTATAAGCATTGAAAGGTGGAAGAGTAATATAAGAGTATTACAGATTTGTTCTTATTATTATGGAACAAAATTATATAAAAACTTAATAGAAAACTTGATAAACAATGGAGTAGATACAAAAGTATATGCTCCTTGTAGTTATTCTTCAAAAAATGAAGTAAATGAAGAGTATTTAATACAAGCGAAGTGCTTTAATACAATAGATAGAATGATATTTCATTACAAATATAAAAAAGTTTATGAAAAGTTAATGGAAGTTGTACAAATTAAAGATTATGATTTATTGCATGCACATTCTTTATTTTCAAATGGGTATATAGCATATAAAGTTTATAAAAACTATAATATTCCATATATAGTAGCCATTAGAAATACAGATATTAATGTATTTTTTAAGTATTTTATACATTTAAGAAAATTGGGAATAGAAATTTTAAAAAATGCTGAAAAAATAATTTTTATATCTAATTCATACAAAAATAAATTATTTGAAAAATATATTCCTAAAAAGTATGCAAGTGAAATTGAAAAAAAATGTATAGTAATTCCAAATGGTATAGATGATTATTTTCACAACTTAGATAAGCAAGTAAAGAAAATGCAATCAGGAAAATTGAATTTAGTTTATACAGGAAAAATAGACAAAAACAAAAATTTAATAACCACTATAAAATGTTGTGAAAAAATTCTAAGAAATAGGTATGACTTAAGCTTAAATGTTATTGGAGCAATTACTAAAAAGAGTTATAAAAGAATAATTAATAAATATAAATTTATTAATTATTTAGGACAAAAGAGCAAGGAAGAAATAGTAGAAATTTATAAAAATATGGATATATTTGTAATGCCATCAAAACATGAAACTTTTGGTTTATCATATGTAGAAGCAATGTCGCAAGGAATACCAGTAATATATACTAGAAATGAAGGGTTTGATAATTTCTTTTGTGAAGGAGAGGTTGGTTATTCAGTAAAATATAATGATTATAATGAAATGGCAGAAAAAATAGAAAAGATTATACAAAATTATCAAGAAATAAGTAATAACTGTTTAGAAAAATCTCTTTCATTTAACTGGAATGATATAGCTCTAAAATATAAAAAAATATATGGAACAGTACATAACAGATAAAAAGGAAATGGAGAAATGTATGAAAACAATTGTTATACTTAGCCATGTTGGATTTGATAATTCACCTTATTGCAATTATGTACATTGGCATGCAAAAGAATTGGCTAAACAAGGTTATCATGTAGTTGTATTTGCTATTGTGCATTGGTTTCCAATCTTATCACATTTTCAAAAATACAAAAAAGAATTTATACAAAGAAATAAAAAAGAAAAATTTCAAATGATAGATGGCGTTGAAGTTATTTATAAAAAAGCAATTTCTTTTTCAAACTTTTTATATAATTCGCCAATTAACTTAAATGGAATATTTTATTATAAAAGTATCAAGAAAATGTTTAAAAAATTATACCAAAAAGAAGAAATTGAATTGATAGATGCACACACTTTTAAAATAGAAGGATATGTGGCATATCGTTTAAAGAAAAAGTATCCAAACATACTTACAACAGTTACATTACATGGAACAAGTTTTGACAGAAATACTAAGACAAAAAATGGAGTAAAGTCTATTAAAAAAGTATTTAGTAAGGTAGATTATGCAATATGTGTAAGCCCTAAAATCAAACATATGCTAGAAAAATTAAATGTTAACAATGCAAAAGTAATCTTTAATGGAATCAATCAATATGATAATGAAAAAGTAGATAAGGAAAAATATAAGTATCATATTATTAGTGTTGGGTCTTTAAATTATGGAAAAAAACATGATGTTACTATTAAAGTTGTTGGAAAATTAGTAGAAAAATATCCTGATATTCAATTAGATATTATTGGAGAGGGAAAACAAAAAGAAAATTTAGAACAATTAGTAAAAAGATTAAATCTAGATAAAAAAGTAACATTTAGAAATAGAATGAGTAATGAACAAGTAAGTAATTTAATGAATCAATCTTATATTTTCCTATTACCAAGTATTAATGAAGGTTTTGGAATTACATATGTAGAAGCAATGAATGCAGGATGTATTGCTATAGGAACAAAAAATGAAGGAATTGATGGATTTATTAAAAATAAAGAAAATGGTTTTTTAGTAAACTCTAATATAGAAGAAATTGTAAATTTAATAGATGAAATATATTCAAATAAATATAATATAGAAACTATTAGAAATAGGGCTTGTGAAGATGCAAAAAAATTAACTTGGGAAAACAATGCAAATGAATACAAAAAGCTAATAGAACAATTTGAGGAGAAGAAATGATAGAAAAATTAAAATTAAATGAATGCATGAAAGCTATTTCAATAACATATTTAATATTATTTTGTATACTTAAATTAGTTACACTAACACAACCTTTTGAAACAATGCCATTGAATGTAACAATGTTTATAACTGGTTGTGCAATTTTTATGTTGATTTTTATAAAAAATAAAGGAAAATTAAATTATTCAAAATTATTAATTATATTTATACTAGCAGTAATAATTAATTGTGCATTTCACTTTGATATGTCTACAATAAAAACAGCATTATTTGAAATTTTTTATGTTTTAATAATTTATAATATAGCAAAAGAATATTTAACACAAGAAAATTATTTAAAATTGATAAAAATACTTATGGTAATTACTTTTATCTTGGTATATATTTTTTTCATAAATTATTTAATAATATGTGTAAAAAATGGAATTCCAACAAAAACAATGATTGCACATATAGTTTTTGCTAATATAAACGGAGGCGCACTCTTAGCCTCTATGAATATAATTATGGCAAGCTATTTATATAAAATTAAGAAGATGAGTTTGCCAGTTACAATTTTTCTGTGTTTGTATTATTTAATTTTTATTGCTATTTCTCAAGCTAGAACTACATTTTTAGCATTATTAGTACTAGGTTGTTATGCACTTTATCAACAATTTATACAGAAAAAATTAAGTGAAAGAATAAAAAAAGTATTAAAAATATCATCTGTTAGTATATTAGCCATTGTAATTATACTTTTTTCTATTCCACTATTAAAATATAAATATGATTTTAATAACAAATTTGATAATACAATATATGGAATAGAACAAAAAATGGCAAGTGTTACAACTTTAAGATATTGGTTATGGAAATATTCAATAGAAGAGTTAATTGAAACAAATCCAATATTTGGTTTAAAAGCTGATTTTGGAGAAGATTGCTTTAATAATATACAAGATGATAAATTATTGGAATTTTTATCAACTTCACAAAAAGGAATTTTAAAAGCAAATAACTTACATAATGGCTATGTTCAAGTATTAGTAAGAAATGGAATATTTGGTTTTGGAGTGTTAATAGCATTTTTTATAATATTTTCACAAAAATTGTTGAAAACTGACATGAAACAAAAATATAATCAATATATTATATACTTATATTTATATTATATTGTAATAAATTTATTTGAAAATCACATTATATTTTCAAATTCACTATTTGTATTATTCTTATGGATACATATAGGAATGGATAGTAGACTTTTGAAAAGTGAAAAAATAGAAAAAGTAGGAGAAAAATGAAAGAATTTTTTAAAAAGTTTATAGGGTTTTCATTAGGTCCAATTATAGGTGCTTTCATTAGTTTTATTACAGTACCAGTTACTTCATATTTAGTTTCAGCAGATCAATTTGGTTTGTCAAATATGTTTACTTTGGCTAATAATATAATTACATTAATAGTAGTTGTTGGAATTGACCAAGCATTTGTAAGAGAATATAATGAAACAGAAGATAGAAAAAAATTATTGTTTAATAGTTTATTTATTCCATTTTTGGCAACAATTGTAATAGGATTAATATTAGTTGTATTTAGAACTCAATTTGCTCAAATATTATTCGATAATGCACAAATGACACAACCAATAATTTTATTAGCATTATGTACACCATTATTTATAATAGAAAAATTCATGTTGCTTACCTTGAGGATGAAAGAAAAAGCATTACAATATTCTGTATGGAACATTATATCAAAAGCATTGAATCTAGTATTAGTAATTGTACTATTGTTAACATATAAAAGAAATTTTGAATCTATTGTATATGCTAGCATATTTTCACAGCTAATAGTAAGTTTAATATTATTATATGTATGCAGAAAAGATATTGGAATTTCAAGAAAATACATAGATAAAAAGCAAATAAAGGTTTTAATTAGGTATGGTTTACCATTAGTGCCAGCTACGGTAATTGGCTGGGGGCTAAATTCTATGGATAGCATTTTTTTAAGAGTAATGACAAATTATACAGAATTAGGCTATTATGGAGTAGCTTTAAAGGTAGCAAATGTATTAACTTTATTTCAAACAAGTTTTACTTCATTTTGGGCACCAATGGCACTTAGGTGGAAGGTACAAAAAGAAAAAAATGAAAAGTTTGAACTAGTAAGTGATGGCGTGGCATGTGTAATGGGAACAATACTTATTTTAATACTAACTTTTAAAGGAATTATTCCTTTAATTTTTGGAGAGGGATATGGCTCAATTATATATATTATTCCATTTTTACTATTCCATCCAATTTTCTATACTATGAGTGAAACAACAACATTAGGTATTACTTTTTCGAAAAAAACATCTTATAATATAATAATTTCTGTTGTTTCAATGGTAGTTAATCTAATACTAAACACTATATTAATACCAATATATGGAGCTATAGGGGCAGCAATAGCAACAGGAATATCATATTTAGTATTTTTCTGGGCTAGGACTATCATATCAAGGAAACTATGGTACTCATTTACAATAAAAAAATTTATTTATACAACTGCTATTTTATTAGTAGTTTCACTAGCAAATTGTATTATAAGAAATATAGTAAGTATTACTATTATTAATTCATTATGTTTAGTTGCAATATTAATAAATTATAGGGAGCTATTTATAAAATTGATAGACTATAGAAAAAGTAAAATATAAAATAGGAGGAAAAAAAATGGCTGGTAGACATTCAAAGGCTCATGATGAAGATTATAGAATAAATAATAAATCATATAATAAAAGTAGTAAAAGAAAAAATGGTGAAAGGAAAAAATCAGGACAATCAGATTTAATTTTTATATTATTTGCAGTAATATATATATTAGCAACTATCTTATTTTATATTTCAGTAGTAAGAATGGGATTACTTCCAGATCTATATATAACTATTTTTTCAGTTGCTGAATTAATATTTACTTTAGCAATTGCAGTTGGACTAGCTAAAAGACATAAAACCTATAAATTAAATGTATTTTGTTTAATAATAGCACTTCTTATATCAGGTGTTTATATATGGGTTATGAATTATACTAATGCAACTACAAAGTTTATAGACACTATATTTACAGAAATGGAAGAAACAGAAGATTATTATATAGTTGTACGAAAAAATGGTGAATATAGTAAAATTGAAGATTTGAAAAATAAAGATATATATTTATTCCAAGTAGAAGAAGATATCAAAACACAAATAGGAAGCAAAGTAAATATTACATTAAGAGTATCTAAAAGTTTAAATGAAATAGGAAATAATTTATTAAATAAAAAAATAGACGCGATTCTAGTAAGTTCTGTACAATATGATATGTTGTCAGAGGAAATAGAGAAATTTAAAGATGATAGTAAAATTATTTATACAGCAAATCATAAAATTGCTAAAACAGAAGAAGTAAAATCAGATAATAGTGAATACACTCTAAAAAATGGAGTATTTAATGTATATATTAGTGGAATTGATACTTCTGGTAAAATTAGCAATGTATCAAGAAGTGATGCTAATATTATTGCTACTATAAATATGAAAACACATGAAGTTTTATTAACTTCAATTCCTAGAGATTATTATGTTACATTGCATAGTAAAAAGGCAAAAGATAAATTAACTCACTCTGGAAATTATGGTATTAGTGAAACTGTAACTACAGTAGAAGATCTTATGGATATTGATATTAATTATTATGTAAGAGTTAACTTTACAACTGTTATCAAATTAGTAGATACATTAGGTGGAATTGATGTTCATTCTGATTATGCATTTTCAAGAGGCGGATATAGTTTCAAAAAAGGAACAAATCACTTAAATGGTGATGCAGCTTTAGTATTTAGTAGAGAAAGAAAATTATTTGCAGGAGGAGATAATCAAAGAGTTAAAAATCAACAATATGTAATACAAGCAATTATAAAGAAAGCACAAAGTAGTGCAATATTAACTAAATATACAAGTATATTGAAAACTTTAGAGGGATGCTTCCAAACTAATGTAAATCAAAGTGAAATTAGTAGTTTAGTAAAAATGCAATTAAAAGATATGCCATCTTGGAAAGTAAAAACTAATAGTTTATCAGGAACTGGAGCATATAAAACAACTTATTCAATGGGAAATGTAAAATTATATGTTATGATTCCAAATGAAACATCTGTAGAGCAAGCTAAAAAGCAAATAAAAGAGGTAATGGATAAATAACTTGTTTGTATATTAGAAAAATCAAGTTTAATTTATATGGAAAGTGTGAATGTACTTTCCATATAAATTAATTAGCAAAGATATATGAAAAAAGTAATACAATGGGAAGGAAAAAATTGCATGATTAGGAGAATAGTTGTAATTTTACTTAAAACATTTTCTATGATTGTATTTAGAGTAAAAAAAGTAGGGGAAGAAAATGTACCAAAAGAAGGAGCATATATAATGTGTGCAAACCATATGTCAAATTGGGATCCTCCTATATTAGTATCTTGTACAAAGAGAAAAATGTATATAATGGCTAAACAGGAATTATTTAAAAATCGTTTTATAAAATTTATGGCAAAAAAATGTTGGGTATTTCCTGTAAAAAGAGGAAAGATGGATATAGAATCTTTAAAATTTTCATTAAAAATTTTAAAGGAAGGAAATTTATTAATGCTTTTTCCAGAAGGAACTAGGAATGGACTAGAAAAAAATGGAAAAGCTCAAAATGGTGCAGCATTTATGGCTTTGAGGGCAGGAGTGCCAGTTATTCCTGTAGGAATACAAGGAAAAATGAAGCCATTTCATAAAGTAAAATTAAATTATGGTAAACCATTAGATTTTAGTCAATATAAAAGTAATAAGCCAGAAAAAGAAGTTTTAGAAAAGGTAAGTAAAGAAATTATGGATAATATCATTATGTTGACAAAACAGGAGATTTAGAGTATAATAATAAGTGCTAATTTGGACAATTAGGAATTAATCCTATTTGTCCAATTATCATGAAAAGTAAAAATAAGCATTTATTAAAGATAAAATTTAAAATAATATAAAAATACAAAGGGGTAATAAAAATGAACAATCAAAATATTAGAAATATTGCAATTATAGCACACGTAGATCATGGAAAAACTACATTAGTAGATAGCCTTTTAAAACAAAGCCATGTGTTTAGAGAAAATGAGCAAGTATCTGAAAGAGTTATGGATTCAGGAGATATTGAAAAAGAAAGAGGAATAACAATTCTTGCTAAAAATACATCAGTTATGTACAATGGAATAAAAATTAATATTGTAGATACCCCAGGACATGCTGATTTTGGTGGAGAAGTTGAACGTGTTTTAAAAATGGTAGATGGAGTTCTTTTATTAGTTGATGCATTTGAAGGACCAATGCCACAAACAAGAGAAGTGTTAAAAAAATCATTAGCACTTAATTTAAAGCCAATTGTAGTAATAAATAAAATAGATAGACCGGGGGCAAATCCATTAAAAGTAGTGGATCAAGTATTAGAGTTATTTATAGAACTTGATGCTAATGATGAACAATTAGACTTTCCTGTAATTTATGCTTCTGCTAAAAATGGAATTGCAAAAATGCATTTAGAAGATAATAGTGATAATGTAACTTGTATTTTTGATACAATTATAAATACCATTCAGGCTCCAAAATGTGATAAAGAAGGAACTATGCAATTATTAGTATCAAACATTGACTATGATGATTATCTAGGAAGAATTGCAGTAGGAAGAGTAGAACGTGGTTCAATAGATGCAGGTATGTCAGTTGCAGTATGCAAAAAAGATGATAAGGTTGTTCAAGGAAAAATTGCAAAATTATTTACATATGAAGGTTTAAAAAGGGTTGAAGCAGAAAAAGTTGGAGCAGGAGATATAGTTTGTGTTTCTGGTATTGCAGATATTAATATTGGAGAAACTATTTGTGATATCAGCAATCCAGAAAAAATTGACTTCGTAGATATAGATGAGCCAACGGTTTCTATGACATTTAGTGTTAACAATGGACCTTTTGCAGGAAAAGAAGGACAATTTGTTACTTCTAGACACATTAGAGATAGATTATTTAAAGAGCTTGAAAGAAATGTAAGCTTACGAGTAAAGGAAACTGATACTCCAGACAGTTTTGAAGTATGTGGACGTGGTGAATTACATCTATCTGTTTTAATTGAAACTATGAGAAGAGAAGGTTTTGAACTTTTAGTATCTCGTCCAAAAGTTATTATAAAAGAAATAGATGGAGTAAAATGTGAACCAATAGAAAGATTAGTTGTAAATGTTCCTGATGATTGCATTGGAAATGTTATTGAAAAGCTAGGAAGAAGAAAAGCAGAAATGATTAATATGGAACCTGCAGAAATAGGACATACAAAAGTAGAATTCAAAATCCCTGCAAGAGGCTTAATAGGATATCGTACTGAATTTTTAACAGACACTAAAGGTGAAGGAGTTATGAATAGCATCTTTGATTCATATGAGCCATATAAAGGAGAAATTCAAGCAAGAACAAGAGGAGTATTAGTTGCATTTGAGCAAGGAACATCAATTACATATGGTTTGTACAATGCACAAGAAAGAGGAGAGTTATTAATAGGTCCTGGTGTAGAAGTGTATGAAGGAATGATTGTTGGTATTAACTCTAGAAATGAAGATATTTCTATAAATGTATGTAAAGAAAAGCATTTAACAAATACAAGAGCATCTGGTTCAGATGATGCACTTCGTTTGGTACCACCAACGCAAATGTCTTTAGAAAAAGCAATTGAATTTATTGCAGAAGATGAATTAGTAGAAATAACTCCTAAAAATATTCGTCTAAGAAAGAAAATATTGGATAACAAAACAAGGGAAAGAATGGCAAGAAGAACAGTATCAGAATAGGAGAAATAATTATGGGGTATAAAGAAAAAAGAAATATATTTTTAGCAAGAAATATGGTAGGAGGAGGTATAGAAACAGAGGTAAAAAAAATTAATAAAGCTAAAAAACAGTTAAATGAGGACACAAAAATTAGAAAAGAAATTCAAGCATATATCTCTCAAAAAGTTAAGGAAGGAAAATCTAAAGAAGAAATATTAAAAAGATTAAACTTTACATTTGGAGCATCAAAATATTTAAGTTATCGTAAGTATTTTGAAAGGTGGACAGATAATGTAATGAAAAAAGCTATACAGCAAGAGGAAAGAGATGATTAAGATTTTAAAAATTACTTGGAAAGAAGATTAAGATATGAATAAAGTAGAGCTTGAAAAAATAAAACAAAAAGCATTGGAAGATAAGATACCAATAATTATGGATGATACTTTGGAAGTAGTTACTAAAATCTTAAAGCAAGAACATCCTATTAAAATATTAGAAATAGGAACAGCAGTAGGATACTCTGCAATTTGCTTTTCAGAGTATTTATCTCAAAATGGTTGGATAGACACAATTGAGAGAGATAAGGATAGAGTTGCAGAAGCAAGAATAAATATAAAAAAGGCAGAAGTGGAAGAAAAAATTAATATTTATGAGGGTGATGCAGTAGAAATTTTGCCAACCCTAACAGAAAAATATGACGTAGTGTTTATAGATGCATCAAAAGGTAAATATCCGTTTTTCTTAAAAGAAGCTATTAGATGCTTAAATAAAAACGGAGTTATAATAGCAGATAACATTTTATATAAAGGTTATGTAATGAGTGATTATAACAAACATAAACAACGTACAGCTGTTAGAAATTTAAGAGAATATATAGCAGAAGTAACTCAAAACCCTGATTTGGACACACAAATTTTAGAAGTAGGAGATGGAATTGCCATCTCAAAGAAAAAATAAATGGTTTTTGCAATAAAAAATGTTTTAAAATGCATTTTAATTATGTTAAAGAAATTTTTAATTACTTTACACATGCAGTTTAAAACATTTTTTATTAACTAAAGAGTAATTATATATAACGAATAAAGGAAACAATTGTATCGATAGCCCATAAAAAACATAAAAGATAAATAGCTGTTATTTGAATAGAATATGGAATTTTAGATAGGCATAAATTAATTTTCTTTTTAAAAAAAGGATATATATGATTAATAAATATAATAGCAATAATTCCCCATGAAAAAGAATAGAAAATACTAATTCGCCCGTTTAAATTAAAAAAATCATTTGTATAATCCCACCAATGCATTGCAAACAAAGCATCTAAGCCATAGCTTACGAAATATTCAAAAGTAGAAAATAGAATGACAGCATAAACAAATAACTTAAAATTATCTTTTCTATATTTTGCTAAAAATAAAATTAAAATTAAAGCTCCAAATCCATAAATAGGACAAATAGGGCCATATAAAAAACCTCTTTTAGTAAAGCAACCTAAGTTATATATAGCATATAAAGTTTCCATTATCCATCCAATAAATGCGAATATAAAAAAGTATAAAATTAAGATTTGTTTTCTATTTAATTTTACTTTTTTTGATTTTTCATGGTTTTGCATATTAAATAAAGACCTCACTTCATTTTATATAATAACAAATTTTGAAAAAAATGTAAATAATTATATTATATAAATAAACGTCAAGAAAAAAGTTAAATGCATTGTATAAATAAAAGTAAAGAAGGAGTTTTTTTAGTTGCAAAAATTAAAATGATATGTTAGTATACTTTATAATAAAATGAGAAAAAAGTAAGAAAATAAGAGCTAAAAATAGTATAACTTTTTTCGAAAAATTTGTACTAAAGGGTAGTGTAAAGTAATCTATGAAAAAAGTAGGTTATGAAAATATTATCCAATACTTGGAAAAAGTACATTGAAAAG
>CANQHC010000028.1 GCA_947623595.1 uncultured Clostridia bacterium
CAAGCACGCCATCAAAATCGGATGAAAACGATACTAATTCACCAACAAAACCAGATAAGAATAATCCTAATCTACCAACAAATCCTCCTAAAACAGAAGAAAATAAAAATTCAAGCACACCTCCAAAAACAAATGAAGAGAATACAAAAACACCAGAAAGTTCTAAAAAAACAGACAAAACATCAACAAATTCCCAAACAGTAAAAGAAAAAGATAAAACTTCTACAACTAATTCAAAAAATAAGGAAAGTACAACAAATATAAAAACTGAAAAGAAAAATAATAATTCTACCACAAATAATAAAACAAAAACTTCTAACAAATCAAAAAATAATAGTGCAAACCAAAAGAAAACAGCAAATAAAAAAGTAAAAGCTAAAAAATTACCTAGAACCGGATTTTAATTTTTTATGCCGAGCATTTATTGACATCATAGATGATAGAATATATAATAAAGACTGAAAAATAATATGTAAGATACAAAAGGAAAGGAAGAAATATGATTCCACAGATTATTTTTTTGCTAATATTAATTCTATTAAATGCTTATTTTGCTGCTACAGAAATTGCATTTATTTCACTCAATGATGCCAAAATTGAAAAGCAGGCAAAAGATGGAGTGAAAAAAGCAAAGAAAATTCAAAAAATGCTCAAAAATCCAAGTAAGTTTTTGGCAACAATTCAAATTGGAATTACTCTTGCCGGTTTTCTATCAAGTGCATTTGCATCAGATGCTTTTGCAGACAAATTAGCTCCTGTTTTGAATAGTTGGATGCCATTCTTTGGAATTGAAACTTGGCAAAATATTTCAATTATTCTTATTACATTAATACTTTCATTCTTTACATTAGTATTTGGAGAACTTGTTCCAAAAAGGTTAGCAATGAAATACTATGAAAAAATTTCATATGCTACAATTAATGTGATTAGAGCTATTTCCATATTAACAGCGCCATTTGTAAAATTATTAACTGGTGCTACAAATATTGTTTCTAAAATTTTCCGGAGTTAGTGAGCAAGACGAAGAAATCGTAACAGAAGAAGAAATAAAAATGATGGTTGACCAAGGCGAAGAAAAGGGTTCAATAGAAGAAAGGGAAAAAGAATTAATTAACAATGTTTTTGAGCTAAATGATATTATAGCATCTGAAATAATGACACACAGAACAGATATGTATGCAATTGAAATTAATCAAAACATATATGAAGTATTAGAAGAATTAGATGACTATAAATATAGTAGAATACCAGTATATGAGGAAACAATTGATAACATAAAAGGAATTTTATTTTTAAAAGACCTATTAAAACTAATTAATGAAAGAAAAGAAATAGTAATTAAAGATATTATGAAAGAGGCATATTTTGTGCCAGAATCTAAGCCAATTGATGAAATATTCAAAGAATTGCAAAGAAATAAAATGCAAATGGCAATTGTAGTTGATGAATATGGAGGAACGGCAGGAGTATTAACGATGGAAGATATTCTAGAAGAATTAGTTGGAAATATTTTTGATGAATATGATGAAGTAGAAATAGAATATAAAAAAATTGATGATAATACTTATTTAGTAGAAGGAAGTGTCAGCTTATATGAATTAAAGAGAATTCTAGATGTAGAACTTCCTGAAGGCGATTATGAAACATTATCAGGATATTTAATTGAAAAATTAGGCAGATTGCCAGAAGAAGATGAAAATCCAGTACTTGAAGACGAAAATTTGACATATCGTATTGAAAAATATGAAGATAAAAGAATTCAATGGGTAAAAGTTTGCAGAAACAATCAACAAAAATTACCAGAAATGGAAGAAGAAGAGTAAAAACTTCAAATAAACAAATGAAATAGCAAAGAAAGGAAAAGATGGGTTATGAAAGGAAAATTAAAGTGGATTATTGGAATTATAGTTATTATAGCAATAATTAGTGCAGTAGTAATTATTATAATGAATAAATCAGATCTAACTTATACTATAGAGGAGATAAAAGATTATAATTATTTCTCATTAATAGAAAATGAAAAATATGGTGTAATTGATAAAAATGGAAATGTAGTTGTTGAACCTATTTATATAGCAGTTCAAATTCCAAACCCATCTAAGCCGGTTTTTATTTGTATAAAAAGTTATAATCAAGAAACAAAAGAATATGAAACAGTAGTCTATAATGATAAAAAAGAAGAACTTTTTACGGATTATCAAAATGTTCAAGCAATTTCAATACAAACAAATGTAGAAACTGTACCATATGAAAAAAGTGTATTGATGTACAAAAAAGATTCTCAATATGGTTTAATAAATCTTCAAGGAAAAGAAGTAACAAAGCCTATTTACCAAGAAATTAGTAGTGTAAATTACAAAGAAGGTTGCTTTTTGGTAAAACAAGATGGTCTATATGGAGTTATCAATATGAATGGAAAAGTAGTTATTCCATGTGGCTATGAAACTATAAATTCAGATAATTACTATAATGAAATTACTAAAAATGAAACTACAGGCTTTATTGTAAGCAAAAGAACAGAAGAAGGATATCGTTATGGTTATATAAACTATCTTGGAAAAATGATCTTAAAACCAGAATATACAGAACTTGAAAGAGTTACTCAAATAGCAAATGATAAAGAATTATATTTTATTGCATTTAAAGATGGACAAGCCGGTCTTTTGAAAAACAAAGAGGTAATTTTGAATTATGAATATGAAGAAATAATATATCACTCTGTAAATGATATTTTTATTGTACAACGTAATGGAAAACAAGGAGCTGTTGCAAGAGATGGGCAAATTATTTTACATGCAGAATATGATGATGTCCTATTTGGTGGAATTTATCTAAATGCTGTAAAAGGTGATGAAAACCTTATATTCGATTTGAAAGGTCAACAAGTAGAAACAACTAATATTAGTATGTCCAAAACTGAAAATGAGAAATATTATATTGCAATAGATAAAAATGATATTTATACAATTGTAGATGCAGATGGTAATGTATTAGTTGATGATAATTATACATATATAGAATACTTACCAAATGATTATTTTATTGTAGCTCGTGAAGGAAAAAATGGTATTATAGATAGTACAGGAAAATTTATTGTAGACTTAAAATATACTAGTATATTCTCATTTAACGATACTCACTTAATTGAAGCAGAAATTACAGATACTCAAACTATTGAATTATATAATACAAAAATGGAAAAAGTAGCTAGTATGGATAATGCTATTATTAAAGAGTATGAACCATCGGATATTAATCCAAATAGATATATACTATTATCATCTGAAAATGACTTTGCTTATTATGATGTAAATGGCAATCAAATAGAAGCAAAGGATGTATTTCCTAATATGTCACTTTATGCAAAAAAGATTGATGGCAAATGGGGATTTGTTGATAAACAAGGAAATATAAAAGTAGAAAATAAATATGAAATGGCAACAGATTTTAATCAGTATGGTTTTGCAGGAATTAAAGAGAACGGTAAATGGGGAGTTATAAATCAAGAAGGAACCATTATACAAAATCCTGTATATGAATTAGATTGGACATTACCAAGCTTTTTAGGAAAATACTATCATGTTAATACTTGGTATGGAGATGAAAGGTATAGTAGTGATACTACTTATAAAGAAGATGAAACAAATGAACAAAATCAAGAAGATGAATTTGATGAAAATGATATATTAAATGAACAAAATGAAAATGATATATTAAATGAGCAAAATGAAAATGAACCATCAAATGAGTAATAGCTAGAAAAGAGGAAAAAAACATGTATAAGCAATTTGGCATAAGCAAAGAAATTTTAGATATAGCAGATAAAGCAGAACAAGAAGTGCAAGAAGAATTCAAAAAAATAGATAGTTTATGTGAATATAATAGTTTGAAGGTATTAAATGCTTTTCAAAAATACTGTGTTTCAGATATTCATTTTAACAGTACTACAGGTTATGGTTATTCAGATGTTGGAAGAGACACCATTGAGAAAATATTTGCAGAAGTGTTGCAAGCAGAAGATAGTCTAGTAAGAAGCCAATTTATTTCTGGAACCCATGCGCTTACAGTAGCTTTATTTGCATTCTTAAGACCTGACGACATTTTTCTAAGTATTAGTGGAAAGCCATATGATACTTTAGATGAAGTAATTGGAATTGTTGAAAATCCAAGTTCTCTAATAGCTCATCATGTCAAATATGAGCAAATAGATATGATAAATAATGATTTTGACTATGATAAAATTCAGAAAAGAGCCTCCAAAAAAGATATAAAGCTAATAGAAATACAACGTTCTAGGGGCTATAGCATGAGGGATAGTATTACTTTAGACAAAATAGAAAAAGTAATAAAAATAATTAGAGAAGTAAATGAAAATGTTATTATCATGGTAGACAATTGCTATGGTGAAATGGTAGAAAAAATAGAGCCAACTAATATAGGAGCAGATGTTATAGTTGGTTCCCTTATAAAGAATTTAGGAGGAGGAATTGCTCCAAATGGAGCATATATAGCAGGAAAAAAAGAGCTTGTAGAATTAGCAGCTGAAAGGTTAACTGCTCCAGGATTGGGAAAAGAAGTTGGCCCAACTTTAGGAATAAATAAGCAAATTTTACAAGGGTTGTTTTTTGCTCCACAGGTTGTTGCAAGTAGCTTAAAAACAGCAATTTTTGCTAGCAAATTATTAGAAAATTTAGGATATGATCCAAACCCTAAATATAATCAAAAAAGATCTGATATTGTACAAACAATAACATTTCATGATAAGGAAAAATTAATTAAATTCTGTCAAGGAATTCAAATGGGTTCTCCAATTGACAGTAATTCTGTTCCAGAACCATGGGATATGCCAGGTTATACAGATAAAGTAATTATGGCAGCAGGAGCTTTTACACAAGGGTCTTCTATAGAGCTTTCATGTGATGCTCCAATCAGAGAACCATATATGGCATTTTTACAAGGAGGGCTTACATATCAATATGGAAAATTAGGAGTACTAAAAGCAGTACAAATGATGCAGAATTAGTCAAATGCATTAAAAAGCAATACAATGATTCAAAACAGTTAGAAAAAATAAAACTAATATCAATAATGTAATAAAATTAGTTTTTATAAAAAAAGTTAAAATGAACATAGAAATAGTTTGTTAGAGCTTAGCAATAAAAAAGGCATTAATAATAAATTAATTACAGCAAATTATTAAGTTCTAATAATATAATAAATTAGTAATAAAGGAAAAGAAAATGAAAGTAATTGTTGTAGGAGGAGGCCCTGCTGGAATGTTATCAGCAATTCAGGCCAGCAGATGTGGAAATCAAGTTATCCTATTAGAAAAAATGAATTCATTGGGAAAAAAATTATTAATTACAGGAAAAGGAAGATGTAATATTACAAGTTCCCTACCAATAGAAGAATTTATCAGAAACGTACCAGGAAATGGTATGTTTCTTTATAGTAGTTTTTCAAAATTTACAAATCAAGACATCATAAAATTATTAGAAACAGAAGGGCTAAAAGTAAAAGAAGAAAGAGGAAATCGTATATTCCCAACAACAGATAATGCAAAAGATGTATTAAATGTATTTCTAAAAATATTAAAAAAGGAAAATGTAAAAATACAAACAGATACAAAAGTTGAAAAAATAATTGTTGAAGAAGGCAGAGCAGTAGGTGTGCAATGCCTTTTTTCTGGAAAAGAGCAAAAAATAAAAGCAGACAAAATCATTATAGCAACTGGAGGAAAAAGTTACCCAGGAACAGGCTCAACAGGGGATGGTTATAATTTAGCAAAAAAATTAGGGCATACGATAACTCCAATAAAACCATCATTAGTTCCATTAACGGCAAGTAAAAGCTCATTGCACTTATGTAAGAGCTTACAAGGCTTAAGCTTAAGAAATGTAGCTATATCCATAATACACAAATCTAAAAACAAAACCATCTATGAAGATTTTGGAGAAATGTTATTCACACATTGGGGAGTATCAGGGCCAACAATATTAAGTGGTTCAGCACAGTTACTTAGATATCCAAAAATAGAAGAACTTTTCCAAAAAGAAGAAATTTGTCTTACAATAGACTTAAAGCCAGCACTTTCAGAAGAAAAGCTAGAAGAGCGAATTTTAAGAGATTTTTCAAAAGAAAAGAATAAAGAATTTAAAAATAGCTTAAACGATTTATTACCACAAAAAATGATAGAACCAGTTATTGAATTATCAGGAATAGAAAAAACTAAAAAAGTAAATTCAATAACTAAACAAGAAAGGCAGAAACTTTTATCCTTATTAAAACATTTTGAAATTATAATAAGTGGTTTCAGGCCAATAGAAGAAGCAATAATAACAGCTGGTGGAATCTGTATAAAAGAAATTAATCCAAAAACAATGGAATCTAAAATTGTACCAGGCCTATATTTTGCAGGAGAAGTAATTGATGTTGATGCATATACTGGAGGTTTTAATTTACAAATTGCATATTCAACAGGATATGTTGCAGGAACAAGTGAATAAAACAGAAACATGTGAATGAAACAGGAACAAGTGAATAAAGCAGGAACAAGTAAATAAAATAGGAACAAATGAATAAAACAGAAACAAGTGAATAAAAAATGAAAATAAATATTTAGTGGGTGAAAAATTGAAAACAATAAAAGAAGATGTAACAGCTCAAATAGTAGAAAAAAAGTCAAAATTTATCAGTGATTTATTTTATGTTAGTTCAGTAGAAGATGCTGAAAACAAATTATCACAAATTAGAAAAAAGTATCATGATGCAAGGCATCATTGTTTTGCATACCGTATTCAAACAAAAGATGGAATAATAGAAAAAGCTAGTGATGATGGAGAACCAAGCGGAACTGCAGGAGCACCAATGCTAACATTACTTACAAAAACAGAATTAGCAAATGTGTTAGTAGTAGTAACCAGATATTTTGGTGGGATTTTACTTGGAACAGGAGGTTTGGTAAGAGCATATTCACAGGCAACAAAAGAGGCTATAGAAAAAGCAAATTTAGTAAATGAAAAACCACGGTTTAGAAGTAGAAGTCCAATTATCATATCAGGATTTTTCAGTATTTGAGCATTACTGCCAAAAAAATCAAATAAATATAATAGAAGTAAATTATCAAGAAGTAGTAAAATGTTTAATTGAAGTATTATTTGATGAAAAAGCAAAAATAGATTATGAAATTGAGAAAAAACAATTTAATATACAAAAAATGGAAGTTCTAAAAGAAAAGAATATAAGGAAAAATTAAAAAAATATCACGGAAAAGTATTGAAAAATAAACCAAAACAAAGAAAAATGGAAAAAAATACCAAAAAATCCCTTGAAATAATTTTGCAAAAAGAATATAATTCCAAACATAAAAATGTAAAAATTTTACAAATTTTAGAAGTAGGGGGAAAGAAAATTGGATGATAAAATTACCGTATTAGTAGCAGATGACAACAATGACTTTACCATGACACTGTCAAATTATTTAGAAAAGGAGGATCAAATACAAATTGTTGGAGTGGCAAAAGATGGAAATGAAGCTTATGATATGGCAGTAGATTTAAAGCCAGATATCTTATTATTAGATATCATAATGCCACATTTAGACGGCTTAGGTGTATTAGAAAAGTTATATGAAACAGAAATGGACAAGAAACCGTTAAGCATAATTTTGTCTGCTGTTGGGCAAGACAAAATTACACAAAGAGCCATAAATCTTGGAGCTCAATATTATATAGTAAAACCATTCGACATCAATGTTTTAGTAAAAAGAATGAAAGAGCTAAAAAATTATCAACCAACACAATTTAAGGGTGGTTATATTGGAAGAGAAATAAAAGCACAATACATAGACATTGCTCCAGATAAAAAGAAAAATCAAGAAAACCTAGAAGCATTAGTAACTAATGTAATACATGAAGTAGGTGTTCCAGCACATATAAAAGGTTATCAATATTTAAGAGAAGCTATTATGATGGTAATTAAAGACACTGATGTAATTAATCAAATAACAAAACAACTATATCCTCAAATAGCAGGAAAATATCATACTACACCAAGCAGAGTTGAACGTGCAATACGTCATGCAATTGAAGTAGCATGGGGTAGAGGAGAACAAAACACTGTAGAAAATATCTTTGGATATACAGTGTCAGCAAGTAAAGGAAAACCAACAAATTCAGAATTTATAGCAATGATTGCTGATAAGCTAAGGCTAGAATTAAAAAGTGCATAAAAATATGAAAGTTTATTTAAAATGCAACTATCATAGCTCTTACTTCGATAATAGCACTTGTAATTAAATCTAATTTTAGCAATAATTAAATAACCTATATCCAATTATAAAATGCCCCTAAATAGTCTATTGATTATTTAGGGGTATTACTATATAATAATACCAAAATAGGCATAATAGTAGAAAAGGAGGTAGGATAAATGTTAATAGAGGTACCAGAGAAAGTAACAAAAAAAGTTGTTGTTAAAAGAGATGGGAAAAAGGTAGAATTTGATGGATCAAAAATTGCACTAGCCATTCAAAAAGGCTTCGGAGATATTATAGGAAATGAAGATCCAGCAACAGCAAAATATAATGAAACAGATGTAAATAAAGTATATAGCAGAGTACTTTCAAGAATTGAAAAAATAGATGGCGAAAGAATTAAGATTGAAGAAATACAAGACTTAATAGAAGAAGAGCTGAAAAGTAGTGGATATCAAGATGTTTTCGAAGCTTTTTCAAGTTATCGTGAAAAAAGAGCACAATCAAGGCTATTATTCTTTGACGAAAAAAAGCAACACAAATTTTTAAAAGCACTAGAAAATTTGGGCTTGAAAGCAACTTTAGAAGATGACGGAAAAAAAGAAAGTACCAGTAGCGAAAAAGATACTGCAATGGGCACAATGTTACAATATGGTAGTACTATATCAAGGCAATTTGCAGTAACGTATTTAATGAAAAAGAAATTTTCAGAAGCTCATGAAAATGGAGAAATATATATACATGATATGAATTTCTTGCCAATGGGAACTACAACCAGTTGTCAAATTGATATAAACAAACTATATGAAGATGGCTTTATGGCAGGAAGAGTATTCTTAAGACAGCCAAATAACATTATGTCCTACACTGCACTTGCTACAATTGCAATTCAGTCAAATCAAAATGAACAACATGGTGGGCAAAGTATACCAGCATTTGATTACTATATGGCACCAGGGGTATTAAAAACATTTAAAAAGCAATTCAAGCAATTAGTATTTGATTGCTTAGAGTTAACTGATTTCGACAAATTTATTGCAATTAATGGAATAGAAAGAGAAATAGAAAAAATTAGCACAATAGAATTTGATATAAGTGTATTTGATAAATATTGTAGAGAATCAGAAGAGCTAAAAAGGTTATTCCGTGTTTGCTACAAAAAAGCTATAGAAAAAACAAATGATGCTACATATCAGGCAATGGAAGCATTTATACATAACCTAAATGCAATGCATTCTAGAGCAGGGGCACAAGTACCATCATCTACAGTCAATTTTGGAACAGATACTTCACCAGAGGGAAGAATGGTTATAAAAAAATTTTTAGAAGTGGCCCAAGCTGGTGTTGGAAACAACCAAACTCCAATTTTTCCAGTTTCAATATTTAAAGTAAAAGAAGGAGTAAACTATAATCCAAAAGATCCAAATTATGATTTATTTGAACTAGCTTGTAAAGTTTCAGCCAAAAGGTTATTTCCAAACTTTTCTTTTTTAGATGCACCATTTAATGCAAAAAGTTATAAAAAAGGTAACTATGACACAGAAGTAGCATATTTAGGATATAGAGTAAGAGTATTAGAAAATATAGTTGATCCAAATAAAGCAGTAAGTACAGGAAGGGGAAATCTGTCAATTACTACAATAAATTTACCAAGGTTAGGAATTAAGCATGGAATAATTTCAAATGAAAAAGCTGATATGAATGGATTTTTCGAAGAATTAGAAGAAAAGTTGGATTTAGTAAAAGACCAGTTATTAGAAAGATATGAGGTACAATGTAAAAAGAAAGCATATCATTTCCCATTTTTATTAGGTCAAGGTTTATGGATGGATAGTGAAAAGCTAAAAGAGACAGATAGTATAAGAAAAGTGTTGAAACATGGAACTTTAACTATTGGATTTGTGGGTTTAGCAGAATGTTTAAAATCATTAATAGGAAAACATCACGGGGAAAGTGAAGAAGCACAAAAGCTAGGAATAAAAATAGTCAAATTTATGAGAAATAAATGTGACGAATATAGTGTAAAATATAATCTTAACTTTAATCTGATGGCAACTCCAACAGGTAAAGTAAGTAGCAGGCTAATAAAATTAGATCAAGCAATTTATGGTAAATTGAAGGGAATAACAGACAAAGAACAATATACAAATTCTTTTCAAATACCAATTTCAAATAAAATGAAAGCAGAAAATAAAGTAAAATTGGAAGCACCATATCACAGCCTAACAAATGGTGGACATATTACATATGTATATTTACCAAATGATGCTGATCAAAAGGATGTTATGAATATGGTTCGAATAATGAAACAAGCAGGAATTGGTTATGGAGCGATAAGAAGTGGTGTAAAATTTTAGGAGGTAAGTAAATTTGGAACAATTTGATATCAGTAAAGCAGATGATGATGAATATGTTTTAGAAATGGTAAAAAAAGACGGAAAAAATTTAGATTTAGTATCAGAAAGATTAAAGGATGATAAAAAAATAGTAATGGAAGCTATTAAGCAAAATCCTGTTAGCCTAGAATTTGCAAGCAAAAGATTAAAAAATGACAAAGAAGTAGTAACTGCCTCTGTTGAAAAAGTAGGCTGGACAGCATGTTATGCAAGTGATGTGCTAAGAGCTGATAAAGAACTATTTTTAGCAGGCACTAAAGTAGATGGGCAGATTTTATACTATGCATCCAAAGAATTAAGAGATGATGAAGATGTTGTATTACAAGCAGTTACCAATAAAGGGTTAATATTAAAATATGCAAGTAATCGTTTAAGAAGAAACAAGCAAATTGTTCTATCTGCAATTAGCCAAGACAAAAGAGCTAAAGAATACATTTCATCAGAAGAATTGAAACAGGATGCAGATGTACAAGCAATATTAAATCCGCCAAAAGAAGAAGGAAAATAGAAAAATAATGGAAGATATTAGAAAAAGTTTATTTGAATTACAGGATAAAGAATATCAAAAATTTCAGAGTGGACTATGTCCAGATGTCAATAATATTATAGGAGTTCGAATTCCAGACTTAAGAAAAATTGCTAAAAAGATTGCAAGTGAAAATACCATAGAGTTTTTAGAAAATGAACAGGTAGAATTTTACGAGGAAAAAATGCTATATGGTTTTGTAATAGGTTATAAAAAAATGGAATTGTCTCAAAGACTGATATATCTAGATAAATTTGTACCAATGATAGATAATTGGGCAATTTGCGATTGCTGTACATCCACTTTTAAATTTGTAAAAAATAATTTAGAAGAAGTTTGGAGCTATTTGCAAAAATATTTACAATCAAAACAAGAATTTGAATTACGTTTTGCAATTATAATGCTTATGGATTATTATTTAACAGATGAATATATAGACAGAGTATTCAAAATATATGATGAAATCCATCATACAGGATATTATGTAAAAATGGCAATAGCATGGGCAATTTCAAATGCATACATAAAATTCCCTGACAAAACAATGAAATTGTTAAAAAATAACCATTTGGATGATTTCACATACAATAAATCCATACAAAAAATGTTAGAATCTTTTAGAATTGAAAAAGATGAAAAAGAAACTTTAAGAAAAATGAAAAGAAAATAAATTAGAAAAAATAGGTATAAAAAAATAAGAACATCAAACAATAAGTAGTGGTGATAAAAATGAAAATATCTTGGCTCAAGTATGAGAAAGATGAAAAGAGTTTTCGTTTGCCACAAGCTTTGGGGTTTGATGTTTTTTCTTTGCATGATTTGGAAAAAACAGATGAAACAATGCAAAATTTGATAAATCAAAAATACGATACTATCATCATATCCAATGAAGTGGCAGGCTTTTCAGAAAATCTTATAAAAAAATATCAAAAAGATAAAAATATTAAAATTGTCATTTCTTTAGATAATAACTAATAACATGTAGTAGAAGAAATGGGGGTTGGTATGGAACAGTATATTTTTGTATGTATAGGAACAAATAGGCTTATTGCAGATTCTTTAGGACCAAGAATAGGAGAAAAGTTAGAAAAATATTTTAAAAATTACCAAAAAGTAAAAGTATTTGGAACAATGAAATCTCCAATTCATTATAAAAATGCGCCATTTTTACTTACAAAACTTAGTAAAAAAGAGCAGAAGCAAATCATCTTAATAGATTCAGCTTTAGCTGAAAATGAAGAAATAGGAAATACTTATATAAGTTCTGGTGGTGTAGAAATAGGAAAAGCATATGGGAAGGGGTTCTACTTTCCAGCATTTATGAACATAAAAACAGTAATAGGAAATAAGAGAAAATTTTATAATTGGAATATAAAGCAAATAGATTTATTAGCAGAAAGTATTGCAAAGCAAGTAAAAGAAGTGGTTTGCCAAGCAATAATGTAATAAAGAGAATTAATTTTTAAAATACTTGTATAGAAAAAGAAAAAATGGAAAAAATTATTATAAATAAGAAAATTTCAGGCAAGGTTGATTTGCCGACCAAGTTTGTGCATAAGAAAGAAAGGAATGAAAGTAAATATGGATACAAGTAATTTAAAAAATATAGTAGTTCTTAAAAATTTGCCTTCTAACTTAGTAGAAGAAGCAATAGTAGTTTTAAAGGAAAACCAGAAAGCTACCAAAATGCAATTGGTTGATATAGATGGAAAGCAAAATAAAGCTACTCAAAATTCTGCAGAACCCAATAAGCAAAAAGCTAAGGATTATATTGTAAAAGAAGCGCAAATGCTAATAGCAGATTACATTTCGAAAGTCGAAAACAAAAATAAAAAAGAAAGTCAAAATACTTTACAAAAGAAATATCAAAAGCAAAAAAGTTTAAACTATATTTTAACCGCAGGATTGGCACTAAGCATGTTAGTTCAAATTCTTAATTAAAAATATAGTAAAAAATAAAGAATAAAACATCTCTTTCAAGAATATACATGAAGCAGAGAAGCTACAAAGGAAGAGGTGTATTTTTGTGGAAAAAACAATTTCTCCAGAAGAAAGAATTAGAAGGGCAGAAGAAATTTATTATCGTAGAAAATTAAGAAATAACGATATACGAATGTCCAGTTCGCATGTTACAGAAAGAAGAGAAAATAGGCAGTTCTCTTTATATAAGAAAATGATTTTACAAATTTTAATATGTATTTTAATCTATCTTATTTTTTCTATGATAAAAGAAGCTAATTATCTTTTTTCAGAAGATTTATTAAACAAAACAAAAGAAATATTAAGTACAGATATGAATTTTGCGAGTATTTCTCAGCAAGTAGAAAATTTTTTCAAGCAAAATCAAGACAAGTTTGGTTTTTTGGGAAATTGGTGGAGTGATGAAGCAAATAATAGCGAAAACCAAGAAACAGAAGATAAGCAAAATGTAAATGAAAATAAGGAAGAAATTAATAATAATCAAACAGAAACAAATGATAGTCAAGAACAAGAAAATATAGAAACACAAGATAATAAACAATCAGAAGAAAATAATCAAACTAATGAAACTACAGGAATAGGTGGAGCAAGCAACAATGAAGCTACAGTTGAAACAGTGGCAGAAGAATCAAGTAAAAAAACACAAATGCAAATAGATGCAGAATATATAAAAAAAAATTTTAGTATGGTACTTCCAGCAAAAGCCAAAATAACATCTAAATATGGTAAAAGAGAGCCAACAGAAATTGTATCAGAAAATCACCAAGGAATTGATATAGGAGTAGTGGTAGGAACAAAGATAGTATCTGCAATGGATGGAAAAGTAACATTAGTTTCAAAGCAAGGGGATTATGGAACACATGTAAAAATAGAAAACAAAGATGTTATAACCATCTATGCTCACTGTAGCAAAATATTGGTAAAAGAAGGAGAATCAGTGAAGAAGGGGCAAAAAATTGCTTTATCTGGAAATACTGGAAACACAACTGGCCCGCACTTACATTTTGAAATAAGGAGAAATAATAGAACTATTGATCCAGAATTAATATTAAAATGGACATAATATAAAATTATATATTAAAAAAACAAAATGCACGCCAGAAACAAACATTCAAAAGGAGGAAATGTTAGAAATTTAGCTAACATTATTACAAAATGAATATAAAAATTGATTTAAGTATATTTTTATTTATAGTTTTATTTTTATTTACAAATCAAATTCAAATTTATGCAGTTCTTATGCTATTTGCTTTAATTCATGAAATGTCCCATCTTGTCTGTGGACTAGCATTAAAACTAAAACCTGAAAGTGTTGTGATAAATCCCTTTGGATTTCAAATTCAATTTAATATATCTAAACCAAATAAGAAAAGTCATTTGAAAAAGATATTTGTAACATTAGTAGGACCACTTACTAATTTTTTAATAGCAATTATATGTATATGTCTAGCAAATGAATTCCAATCTAAATTGTCAGAAATTATATATTCAAACTTACTATTAGCATTTTTTAATTTGCTTCCAATTTATCCATTAGATGGAGGAAGAATTCTTCAGGAAATATTACATATTTTAGTAGGAAGAAAAAAATCTTATGAAATAACTAATAAAGTATCACAAATAACAATAATTGTATTAACTATAATTACTAGTATTATAATTCTTTATGTACATAATATATGCTTTGTTATAATATTAGCATATCTATGGTATTTGGTGATAAAAAATGAAAAGATATATATAATAAGAAATAACATTTATAAACAAATCAATCAAACAGAATCTAAGGTATGAATAAATGTTTAGAAAATATCATCATCCTGAGAGTTATCATCATCATTAGAATTATTAGATTCATTTGCAGATTTTTCATCACTATTTTCTAAAGTGTTTTTAGAAACATTTTTTTCCTTGTCAATTTCCGTGTTAGAATTTATAACTTCATCCACCAGGATTTCTTCATTGTCAGAATTATATGAAGTAGGTTCTTCATTAGAAGTGAAGTCCTCATTAGAATCTACAACAGGCTCATTATCATTTGACGAATTTTCTTCAGAGTTTTTGGCAGGTTCAAATGAATCTTTAACTTCAGGAACAATGATAGTTCTATTATCTTTAGGCCTTGGCTTTTCAACTTCCAAATGCTCATAAACAGGAGAGATAGTTAAATCACCGTCACCAGTAACCACTTCAATTTTTTTTGAGCGATCATTTTCATTTTCTTCCATACAAAATACCCATAATCCAATTAACTATTTATAAAAAGATTGGATTAATTTTCCTTTCTGTTAAAATTTCATAAAATATATAACTTTATGGATTTACTCCATTTTTTAAGTGCTTTTCATAGAAATCAAAGTATAAGTAAAATTAAAGATTTTAAAACATTTGAATATCATCTTAAATCTAGTTGTATATTACCATACGAAAAAAACAATGTCAATATTTCTTGACTTTGAGCGGAATACATGGGATAATATATAGGTCAAAGGTATACTCGCACAAAAAATCCAATAATTAAAAAAGGAGTAATAGGTAATTCTAAAGTACATTCTTAGAATTCCTTAATTGAAAGATGGAAATAAATCAGGCAAAAGGTGTTATTGAAGCAATTCTCTTTTCAGCAGGAAGAGAAGTAAAAATAGGCGAATTGATGTCTGCATTAGAAATAAATTCATCTGAAATAATAACTATAATAGAAAGTATGAAAGCAGATTATCAAGAGCAAAATAGAGGCCTTCAAATAATAAATGTAGGGGAGGCCTATCAATTATGCACAAAACAAGAATACTATGAATATCTTTATGCCGTTTTAGATAAAAGAAACAAACCTAATTTATCACAGGCAGCATTGGAGACACTTGCAATAATTGCATACAATCCACGCATTACCAGGGCAGAAATAGAAACAATTCGTGGTGTGGGGTCAGATGCAATCATATATAAATTACTAGACTATAATCTAATTAAAGAAACAGGCAAATTAGATGCGCCTGGAAGGCCTGGAACATATGGCGTAAGTACAGAATTTTTTAGAATTTTTGGCTTTAGCAATTTAGATGAATTACCAGAGTTACCTAGATATAAAGTAGATGAAAATAAGCAAATTGTAATAGATGAAATAATAGAAGAAAATAGCAATAAAGAAAAATCAGAGGAGCAATCAAGCGAAAATTCCTCAAAAGAGGCTGAAAGCTCTAAAAATCAAGCAGACGAGAATTCAAGAGAAGAAAAATCAGATGAAAAAATGAGAACAACTAAAGAAGAAAAAAGGCAAGACGAAAATCTTGAGGCTCCAATGCCCGAAAGGGAAGGAGAAGATTTTTAAACTGAACTTGAATTTGAGAAAGGAATGAAATTGAAAATGAGTGATAATAAAGAATTCGTAAAAGAAATTACAAATATAGAAGACGATTTTGCTAAATGGTATACAGATATAGTAAAAAAAGCAGATTTAGCAGACTATACAGATACAAAAGGATGTGTAGCAATTAAACCATATGGATATGCAATTTGGGAGAATATTCAAAATTATGCAGATGATTTATTCAAAAAATCAGGAGTAGAAAATGTTTATTTTCCACTTCTTATTCCAGAAAGTTTGTTACAAAAAGAAAAAGACCATGTAGAAGGTTTTGCACCAGAAGTAGCTTGGGTAACTCAAGGAGGGGGAGAAGATCTAGAAGAAAAATTATGCATTAGGCCAACTTCTGAAACCATGTTTTCAAATTTATATTCAAAATGGTTAAAATCTTGGAGAGATTTACCAATGGTATATAACCAATGGTGTAGTGTACTTCGTTGGGAAAAGGAAACAAGACCATTTTTACGTTCTAGAGAGTTCCTATGGCAAGAGGGGCATACAATACATGCAACTGCCCAAGAAGCAGAAGAAAGAACATTACAAATGCTTGAAATTTATGCAAGAGTTATAGAAGACTTACTTGCAATTCCAGTAGTAAAAGGTCAAAAAACACCAAGTGAAAAATTTGCAGGTGCAGATGCTACATACACAGTAGAAACAATGATGCATGACGGTAGAGCTCTTCAATCAGGAACATCACATTATTTTGGACAAAACTTTACCAAACCATTTGATGTTAAATTTCAAAATAAAGAAGGAAAAGAAGAATACGCATATCAAACATCATGGGGAATAAGCACAAGGTTAATAGGTGGAGTTATTATGGCACATGGTGATAACAGAGGTTTAAAATTACCACCAAGAGTAGCACCAATTCAAGCTGTAATTATACCAATTGCAACACATAAAGAAGGAGTAATCGAAAAAGCACAAGAAATATATAAAAAATTGTTAGAAGATTATAGAGTAAAATTGGATTTAAGAGATGGATATTCAACAGGTTATAAATTTAATGATTGGGAAATGAGAGGAGTACCAGTTCGTATTGAAATGGGTCCAAGAGACATAGAAAATGGAGTATGCGTTTTAGTTAGAAGGGATACTTTAGAAAAGAAAGAAGTTAAATTAGAAGATTTACCACATGAACTTGGCTTATTATTAGAAGATATCCAATCAAATATGTTTAAAGAATGTAAAAAAAGGTTAAAAGAAAGAACTACAACAGCAACAAATTTAGAAGAATTTTGCAAGAATATGGAAAAAGAACAAGGCTTTATAAAAGCAATGTGGTGTGGCGATGAAGCATGTGAAGACAAAATAAGAGAACTTACTGGAGCAAAATCAAGATGCATTCCATTTGAACAAGAACATATTTCAGATACATGCGTATGTTGTGGAAAAAAAGCAGATAAAATGGTAATATGGGGAAGACAATATTAATAAAAATATTATAAAAATATTAATAAAATAGAAAAAATATCCAATAGAATGAGATAAAAATGAATTTATCAATCTATTGGATATTTTTATTACGAATTTGACATTAAAGAATGTAAAATTTCAGGATAAATGCGATAAGCATTTTCTTTCCAATTATCTACAATTTTTTTTGCTTCTTCACGAGAACCAGCAAATACACTTACTTCAAAAATACAATTATGATTTTCATTAATTTTACAAGTAACAATATAATCATTTTCACTTCTAGGTGTATATTCTGCAGTAATAGATTCAGCTTCTTCTGTTTCCTTTAGTTCTGTTTCAAATGAAGTATCAACTTTAAGCTTTAAAATTCCAGGAATAATATTATTAGTTAGTTCCAATGCACTTTTTCCAGTATCAGTAATTTGATAAACATTTTTTCCTTCTTTTTCAAAACAGACTATATATTTATTTTCTAATAAATCTAATAAAAACTGTTGAAAATAAAAATAATTCATATCTATTACAGATAAAATTAGCCTTAACAAGTTATCATTAGTTATAGGTTCTTCCATTTTATTTAAAATGTATAAAATTAAAATTTTATTTTCTGCTAAAACTTCTCCATCCTGTGTTAGTTTCAAGATATTCAACTCCCTTATAAAATTCTCTCTGAATAAAACAGATACTAACTTTGCAAATTATAACACAAATATAGAAAAAAAACTATGCTAAAAAAAAGATTTGTAAAAATGCTATTATTTTAAAATGAAGAGTGATATACTTTTAAAAAGAAAAAATGGGGGAAAAGATGAAAACATTATATGAAATATTAGAGGTAAGTGAAAATGCTTCTAAAGAAATAATTGAAAAAGCATATAAAGTATTGGCAAAAAAATATCATCCTGATTTGCAACCAGAAGGAGAAAAAGAAAAAGCAGAACAAAGTATGAAGCAAATTAATGAAGCATATGATATTTTAAGTGATGATAATAAAAGAGAAAAATATGATGAACAGTTAAAACTAGAAAGACAGAAAATAGAAGAGCAAAAAAATGCACAAAGTAGGATGCAGAACAATAATTATCAAGATACTAATTATCACAATATGTCTAATAGGAATAATGCTCAAAATAATTATGATACAACTAATAATTATCAAAAAAATGAATATTCAAATAATAAGAATGAAAATATAAATGAACAATACTACAAAAATATGCAAGAAAGAATGAGAAAAAGACAGGAAGAAATTAAAATGCAACAAGAACAAGAAAGAAACGTACGAGAACAATATGAAAGAAGGTATCAACAAGCATATGAAGACTATTTAAGAAGCTTAGGTTATAAAATTAAATATAAGTGGACTTGGAAAAACTATAGGGATTTACTAATTATAATTGGAGTAATAATTGTTGTATGCATAATATTATGGTTTTTCCCACCTACGCATAAAATTATTATGGACTTTTACAATTCAAATCCAATAATTGCAAATATTATCAATATAATAGGAAGAATTATTGTTGGAATATGGAATGGAATTTGTTCATTCTTTTCTAAAAAATAAATAGAAAAAAATAAAATTGTATTTTAGATTTTTTTGTAAAATTTTATTTATATTTAAAATTAAAAAAATGGAAAAAAATGTCGAAAAATCTATGTAAAAAAAATCCTGAATTAAAATTTTACCAACTGGAAAAATTAAAAATGTAAAAAAATTTTTTTTGTAAAAAATATTTGAAAATATATGTTTTAGGTTATTGACATCTAATTTAAAATAGGTTAGAATATGTTCGATAACAAGTAAAAAAATTAAATGAAATAACATTAAAGGAGGTGAATAGGAGTAAAAAATGGCCGTTTATTCTAAGGATAGAAAACAATCGAAAAAAGGCAGATTTGTAACAATTATACTTTTACTAATAATTATTTTGGGAATATTCTATTTAGTTTTTAGTAATGAATTGTTTGCACAAGAAAGCGAATTACTCGGAACCGTAAGACCTATAGGAGAAGATCAAAATAAGATAGAAGAAAAGAAACAAGATGAGATTGTTTCAGATATTTCAAATATCCCTAAGAAAATGGGAAATTATGAAGTATTAGGTCAGCTAGTAATGGATAAAATTGGTGTTAATAAAAATATATTAATATCCTGTGATAATAAATCACTTAATTTATCGCTTGCTAGATGGGTAGGTCCTAGTGTGAATGAGCCAGGAAACTTATGTATTTGCGGTCATAATTGGGGCAGTATGCTAAAGAAATTGTCTGAAATGCAAGTAGGAGATACCTTTTATATGATTAGCCGAAGAAATAAAACTAAGGTTAATTATAAAGTTTACAAAGTGTATACTTGCGGACCGAGGGATCTTTCCTGTGTCGAATCTTACCAGAAAGGCACGCGAGAGGTTACTATTATTACATGTACCCCAGGTGGTGCAAAAAGAGTAGTTTGCAAAGCGCGCGAGACTTAAAAAAGGTATATTCTTTTAAATATACCACACTAAAAAGAAAAAAATTAAGAAAGAAGGAATTTAAAATGAAAAAACAATTAATAGGAATTGCTATAGCAACAGTTTTATTATTAGTAGCTATTGCAAGCACAGTTAGTGCAGCAACAATGACTGTTGAACCAACAACAATTAAAAAAGGTGATACAGTAGTATTAACAATATCTACAGCAGGAGTTGACGTAGACTCAATTACATTAGAATTAAAATATGAAAGTTCAAAATTTGATTTAAAGAAAGATGTAGGAACAGAAGGAGTTCAAACTTCATTAACAGCAGAACCTACAGTTAATACAGAAAGAGCTGGAGTAATTAATATTGCAGCATCAAGTGCAACAAAAACAACACAAGAATTAACAATTACATTTGTAGCAAAAGAAGATATCCCAGCAGGAGAAGCAAAATTTGAAGTGACTGAATCAGAATTAATGAATGCCGTAACTGAAGCAGAAGCAACATTAGACAATACATCAGTAACTGTAACAGTACCAGCACAAACTCCACCAGATGAAGATGATCCAACAACAGACGACCCAACAACAGACGACCCAACAACAGACGACCCAACAACAGATGATCCATCAAAAGATGATCCATCAAAAGATGATCCATCAAAAGATGATCCAGCAACAAGTGATCCATCAACAAGTGATCCATCAACAAGTGATCCATCAACAAGTGATCCAAGTGACGAAAGTGAAGCACCAGCTAACAATGAAACTGGAGATACAATACCACAAACAGGTTCACCTGTATTTGTAGTAGCTATAGCAGCTGTAGTTGTAGCAACATTTGCTTTAGTAGTAAAAAAAGTAAGAAAATAATAATATAAAAATAAGTAAGTTATGATAAATATTTAAATTTAAATTTATACTTTCGGGAGGAATGAAAAGTGAAGAAAAATTTAAAAATAATGTCAACATTAGCAGTAGCAGGAATATTAGCAACATCAGGATTAACAGGAGTTGCTAAAGCTGCTGCAGACCCAACAATAGCAACACCAGTAGCAGGTGTATATAGAACAACATTATTAAAAGATGATAGAAAAGCTGTTCTATTTGAATTAGCTAGTAGCGATGATACATTAACAGTAAAAGATTTAAAGGATGCAAATTTAGGAGATGTTACAGCTGTTAATGGAAGTACTACTGTACCAGCTGATACAGAAAATGTAGGTACAGGAGATACTTTCGTAGCAGGTGGAGAAACATTCACAGTTGTATTATATGGAGATGTTAACGGAAGTGGAACTATAACAGCAGCAGATGCTACATTAGTAGAAAGAGATGTAGCTAAAATAAAAGAATTAAATGAAGAACAAAAAATAGCTGGTGACGTAGCAAGCTCAAAAGCTAATGGAAAAATATCATCAACAGATGCTACATGGATTAGAAGATGGGCTGCTAAACTAGAAACAGATATAATAAAAGAATATCCACCAGAGGAAGAACCTGACGTATTAGATAC
>CANQHC010000029.1 GCA_947623595.1 uncultured Clostridia bacterium
CATATTGATTTGTTTTTTAATTATTTGTAACATAATACCACAAAAACCTCCTTTTTTCAATATTTTTGGTCAAAAAAGACCGTTTCTTTTTGAAACGGTTTGAAGTTTTTGTGTTTATCAAATTTTTATAGTCTTGTAACCTAGGTTATATCAAGACTTATAAAGAGTTCGACAAAAACTCGTCTTGGTGGGCAGGAAAGTCGTTTGAATCTGCTAATGCCCATTTTTCAATACTTTTAAAATTTTATTCGTGCATTTTTCGTGCAAATAAGTTATCAATAAATAATTTTAGATATTGTTAAAAAATTATAAGAAATGTTTTAACTATATTTAATTATTATAATTACTCTTCTTTTAAATATTCTTTCCAGTCCATAAAAGTATGTCCTATTCTCAATACTAATACTTTTGAATTTTCTTCGTTTATTTTATAGAATATTATATAGTTCTTGACATTAATTTTTCTAATGTTATCATATCCAATTAATTTTTTATCTAAAATAGGCATACTGCCTGCTATATCTTCTAATTTCTTTAAGGCTTGACTAAATAAATCTACATATCTGTCTGCTACAATATTTCCAACTAGATTATATCTAAGGTATGAAATAATATTTATTAAGTCTTGTTCAGACGCTTCTGTCGTTTCAACTATATATTTTTTCATAGCAATTGCTCCTGTCTCTATATACTATTTATTTTAGCTAAAGTCTCATCTAAGGAATGTACTCTACCTTCTTCAACATCCTTTAATCCTTTTTCTAGTTTCTTTATTAAGTCTTCTTTACTTTTAATTGTTACACTTTCTGGAGCACCGGGTTCTAAAAAATATAATTTTAAATATTCAATGTAGCTAATAACTTGTTCTGTAAGTTCTTCTGGTAATGTTTCAATGGCGTTATATAATCTTTGCTTTTCCGTAGACATATTTATTACCTCCATAATAAATTTATTTATATTATTAGTATATTAATTACTATATTTTTACTCGTTATTTCAACGAAAATTGACTAATTTCTTTTATTTATTTTGCAAATTCAAAATATTGATCTTTTATATGATATACATATCCTGTTTCTAAAAGCATAACTTGTCCTTTCTAATAAAAAATGCTGAATTTGGTTAAATTTCAGCATTTTTGGTGGGCAGGGATGGATTCGAACCATCGTACTCGTATGAGAACAGATTTACAGTCTGCCGCCTTTAGCCACTCGGCCACCTACCCATATATTAAATTATAAATTTATGGTGCGCCATCAAGGATTCGAACCTTGGACCCACCGGTTATGAGCCGGTTGCTCTGACCAACTGAGCTAATGGCGCATCTCTCATGCAGGTTTAAGTATAAAACATTTTATGAAAAAAGTCAATACTTGTTTAAATAATTATTATATTTTTTTATATTTATAATAAATATTGTTGAAATTATAGTCCTAGTATACTCTATTTAGTATTTAACAAAGATATAACCGCCGTCATATCTATGCCGACGGTTATATTATTTACATTAGTTTTGTCCTTGTTCTCCTCTTCCTTCTGGAAGTGCTGGTGCTTGAAGAACGACTTTTACTTTAAACACATAAGTTAATGCTCTAACAACTTTGCTATTCTTTATTCTTTGCCATAATGATGGTTTAACATCAACTCTAGTTTGTTCAAAATATTTTTGTTCTTCTGCAACTGTATTAGGAACGCCTTCAACAACTGGCTCAACTTCTGTAGTTTCATCTTCTTGTGGTGCTGGTATTAATTTTAAGGCATCTGCTACTTCTATTCCAATGTAACTTAATGCTTTTGATCTGTCCTCTATTCTTTCCATATCTATTTCAATATGTAAGTTAGACTCCAAATTAACAATTCTAGCATTAATTAATTTAACCGCATCTTGATAATTTTGTGATGTATCTGATTTTGTTCTTCCTATTAAATTTAATGTATCTATAATGTCATCAGAAAAATCGTTTGCTATACCCTTTACTGTTTGTTTCCAATTATCTTCTCTATTTTCTACGATGTCTAAAGTTTCTCTTAATTCTCCTGCAAGAGAAATATTTTTTTCTCTTTGACGAATTAATTCCTCTATTCTTTTTGTATTTTCTTCAAATTGATTTGTTGCGTATTCTACTAAACCATATGCTGCTTTGTATACGCTTTTAGGGAAATTCTTTTTCTTAGGATATTCAATTAAATAAGTTTTTATTGATTCTATCAAATCTTTAAAATACGCATCTTCTTCTAATTGTATAATTTGCTTCTTACTATTAGGATTAATTAATTTTTGTACCTTATCTATATTTGATAAGATTTTTTCTTCCGTGATTACCATTCTCACGTTTACTATGCCAGATTTAGACATTGTAAACCTTCCCTCCTTTTTCCTATGTGCTACCATTTCCTACAGTGTTACAATATTACGTAAGCATTTGAAAACCACAATAGGATTTTGCAATTTTTATTTTACATCTATACTTATTTTATTACAACATTTTTATGAAGTCAAGGACATTTTGTAATAATTTGTCTTTTTTTTATATAATATTTTTTTATTTGAATATGCCTATTTTTTCAGCATTTTAGCATATTTTAGTATATAATAATTCATTACTTACCGTCCTTCATCTTTATTCATTTCAGCATATCTCTTTATCTTCATAGTAGTTGTTTTTTCAAATTCATCGTGCTTAATTTCTAAGTTCTTAATTGCCTTATATGAAGTTAGTTTTTTGTTTACTTCTTTTATTTTTCCCCATATAATATCTCTTATTTGTTCTTCTGTCAACTCTTTTCCGTAATTTGTTTCTATTTCTTCTTGATTTGGTATTACTTTAACAGAAATAATTAGCTCTTTATTTGTAGGATCATCTGTATCTTCTTTTCCATATACCATACATTCTTTAATTTCTGCTACCTTAGATAATAAAAGTTCTATTTCTTCTGGATAAATATTTTTTCCATTTTGTGTAACTATTACATTTTTGCATCTACCAGTTATATATAAGAATCCGTCTTTATCTAGATATCCAATATCTCCTGAACGAAACCATCTCTCACCATCAATATACTCAATTACTTCATTTGTGGCTTCATCATCCTCATAGTATCCTAACATTAAAGTAGGTGTTTTTATCAAAACCTCGCCTTCGCCATTTTCATTTGGTGAATCTATTTTTAATTCAGCTGAGAAAATAGCTTTACCTGCTGAACCTACTTTGGCCTGGAATTCTGGAGTTAAAGCAGATATTGGTGCTGTCTCAGTTAAACCATAGCCTTGTAAAAATACTATTCCAATATCTTCTACCCATTTTCCAACTTTTGCATCTATTGGAGCTGCTGCAGATACAATAATTCTTAGTTTTCCTCCCAAATTTTCATGAATTTCTGCAAAAACCTTGCGCTTTATATCTACCCCAACTGTTTTCAAAGCATTAGTTACATGAATCATTGAATTAACTAATCCATCCTTTTTGCTTTTCTTTATATTGGCATTAATTTTTCTATATAAGTTTTCAACTAATAAAGGCACTGCCAATAATATAGTAGGATTTGTTTCTTGTAAATTTGGAACAATATGTTTTAATCCTTGACATACTGCTATTGAAGCTCCAAAAGCTAAAGGTATTAAATAACCAATGGTTGATTCATATGTATGGTGTAATGGCAATACTGAAAAAAATCTATCTTCTGGATAAACTTTTACATAAGCTGAAACTGCATTTACATTTTCTGCTAAATTTAAACTTGATAGCATAACTCCTTTCGCACTTGATGTCGTTCCAGAAGTGAATAATAATACTTTAAATTCATCAGGTATAATTTCAACCTTTGAATATGCATCATCTCCATTAGTTACTAAAGCTTTTCCCTCTTCTATTAAATACTTCATTCCAACATTTTTTCCATCAAATCCTTCTTCAGAATACATTTTTATAAAATATTTTACATTGGGGATATTAGGTAAAACTTTTTTTATTGAATCTGCTTTTTTTTCTGAATAAATTATAACATCTGCTTTTGATCTATTAATAACATTTTCTAACTCATTATCAGGAAGTTCCTTATCAGTTGGAATAGCTATTCCATTTCCACAAAGTAGAGTCATGTATGCAACATACCAATGATATGTTGTTTCACTTATTATTAGTATTCTAGGATTTTCACCTAAATCTAACTTTCTCATTAATGCTGTACCGAAATTAATAACATCTTCTCCATATTGTCCATATGTTATTGAAGAATATTTGCCTTTTGAATCAAATTTTTCTAGAATAAATTCTTTTTTAGAATATTCTTTTATAGATCTTTTAAAAATTTCTTGTATTGTTGTATATGATGTTGGTATGTAATTTTTCTTTTCCTTTTTTTGTTCATTCTCCTGTGCTTTTTTTAATGATTCATAATCAACTTTCACTTCATCTATTTCAGACAGTTCCTTCATCTTAAACTTAGGGAATTTAAAATTCGGCACTTTAAAATCTCTTAATCCTCTCATCTTTACTTTCATTCCTTTCTTAGCCAAACAGCTAATTAAAAAATTATAATTATTTTTCAAACTTTTAATCTTCTTTAGCTTTCATACTTATTATTAAAAATTTAGCTAAATTTATTTTTTTAACTTTTTAATGAATATTTTTTCTATTTCTCTATCCAAAATAGCAACATCAATTTGTTCTTCATGATGCCTCAATTTATAAATTAAACTAGAACAAGTAAAGCCAAAAATTCCAGAAGCAATTACATTCGAATCTCCCTCTATAATTTCTCCTTTTTTTATACCTTCTTTTACAAGTTCCTCAATCATTTGTATATACTCAAATACATAACTTCTACACATTTGGCTTCTAGGATCTGTTCCCCAGATTTGACTTAAAATTATTGTCATGAAATTTTCATATTTTACTAAAACTTTAATTTGAATTAAAACAACTGCTCTAAGTTTATCTATAGAATTTTCTAATTTAGAAGTTTTTATTGCAATACTATTTTTTAGAAGTTTTACCCCCTCTTCTATTAGAAATTTAAAAATTTCTTCTTTGCTAGAAAAATGATAATATAATGTACCTTTTGCTACTCCTACTGTAGCTGTTATTTCTTCAATACTTGTAGCATCATAGCCTTTTTCAGCAAAAAGTTTCATAGAAGTTTCAAATATTTTTCTTTTTGTTTTATTCATAAGCCTCCACCTATATTAATTTTCTTAAAATATACATATACATTATATAATTTAGTTCTAAATTATGCAAGAAAAATCGGCTCATACCTCTGAACCGATTCTTAAATAGGATTACTTTTCTATGTTTGATAAAAACATATCTTTTATAAAAAAGTTTTTCCTATATAAATTATAGTATTTAGGCAAATAATACTGATACTAGTTCAGAACTTTTTTATTTATCTTTTTTTGGCATCTAAAATATCTAAATTATCTAATGCCTTACCTGTTCCTAAGGCCACACATGAAATAGCGTCTTGGGCAATCATTACATTAATTCCGGTTTTTTCTTGCAAAAGTTTATCTAAACCATCAATTAAACACCCTCCGCCAGTCATGTAGATTCCTCTTTCACTAATATCTGCAGCAAGTTCTGGTGGTGTTTTCTCTAATACACCATGTACAGCATCTATTACCATCATAGCTGGTTCTGTTAAAGCTTCTAGCATTTCACTAGAATGCACTGTAATTGTTTTTGGAAGCCCTGTCACTAAATCTCTACCTCTAATATCCATTTCCATATCTTGAATTTTAGGATAAACACAGCCTATATTAATTTTTAGATCTTCAGCAGTTCTTTCGCCTATAACAATATTGTATTTTTTCTTTATATATTTTACAATTGCTTCATCAAATTTATCGCCTGCGACTTTTATTGACGAACTAACCACAGAACCTCCCAAAGAGATAACTGCAATATCAGTAGTTCCTCCTCCAATGTCAACTACCATATTGCCACATGGTCTTGAAATATCTATTCCTGCTCCAATTGCAGCTGCAATTGGTTCTTCAATCAAATAGACTTTTCTTGCCCCTGCTTGTGAAGTAGCATCTATTACTGCCTTTTTTTCTACTTCTGTTACTTGTGAAGGAATACAAATCATCACTCTTGGTGCAAATATAAATTTTCCACAAACACGGTTAATAAAGTATTTAAGCATTTTTTCTGTCACTGTATAGCTAGAAATTACACCTTCTCTTAAAGGTCTTGTTGCTACAATATTTCCTGGAGTTCTTCCAAGCATTCTCCTAGCTTCTTTTCCAACAGCTAATACCTCTCCAGTATTATTGTCTACTGCAACAACAGAAGGTTCTCTTAGTACAATTCCTTTACCTTTTGCATAAGCAATAACAGTAGCAGTTCCTAAATCAATGCCTATATCTTGTCCATACTTAAACATCTTCATCTTCCTTTCAGTGATTTAATGTTTCGTTTTTATTACAGTTTCGTTACAATTATATTACATCTTATTTAAAATATCAATGTTTTTCTTGTTTTTTTCATAAAATTCACAAAAGAGCATAAAGTTCAATATTTATGCCGTTTTCACGTTTTATATTCAACTATGTATACTAATATTTTCCAATAAAAATAAGTATTACTTTATGTTTTAGTAATACTTATTTTATTTTTATCATTTTTATTTTATTTATACAATATTTTAGAAAAATACATATAAAGATAATATTCCCATCATTAAACCAGTAGTACCAATAACAGGATTTACTTCAAGTTCTTCTACCGTACTACCTTTTACCTGATCTTCTGATACTGTACTTACTTTTACAAAATTCACATTATCATATCGAAATTCTAACTCATATTTTTTCTCTTCTTGTGAATTTAATTGGCTAATCTTAAGATATTTAGTTCCTGCATTAACATTTCTTGGAGTATAAAAATCAAACTTTAAATATTGATTTGTCATTGCTTCATTTGTATTATTTTTTATAGTTCCCTTTACTGTACCACTTGCATTTGATGCTTTTGCAGTTTCTATTGTTATCTCTGGATTTATTGATATTATTTCATTTTCTATAGGTTTATATGCTGATTGTGTATAAAGATATATCATAACATCAGAAAATATAAAAAATGTAATAAAAATTAAGAAATAACATAGAAATACTCTCATTCTAGGTCTACTATTATACATCCATATATCCATGTATGGCATATAAATTCCTCCACTCTTACAAAAGTACTCCTTTGTACTTTTGCATATTACATCTTTCTAAATACCCCTGCTACTTTTCCTAAAATTTCACAATTTGGAACAATTATTGGATCCATAGTACTATTTTGAGGTTGTAATCTTATGTGATCTTTTTCTTTATAAAATGTTTTTACTGTTGCTTCATCTTCAATTAAAGCAACAACGATTTCTCCATTGTCAGCTGTGTTTTGTTTTTTTACTAAAATATAGTCTCCATTTAATATACCAGCTTCAATCATACTTTCTCCACGAACAGTAAGCATAAAGCTTTCACTATTTCCAACAAAATCAATTGGAATTGGAAATGTGTCAGTTACATTTTCTACAGCTAAAATAGGCTCTCCTGCTGTAATTTTTCCTATAACTGGAACTTCTACCATTTCTTTTCCTGTATAAAAACTCTTATCTTCCTTTTTTGCTCCAATAGGTTCTCCATTTCCACCTTTCAATAAACGTAATGTTCTTCCCTTTTGATCTTCTTTCTTTATATAGCCTTTTTCAGAAAGTTTTGATAAATAAGTATGAACTGTTGCTGTTGATTTTAGCCCAACTGCTTTTCCAATTTCTCTTACAGATGGTGCATAACCTTTTTCATTTACTTGTTTTTCAATAAACCTTAATATTGCCTTTTCCCTTTTATTAATAGACATAGGGTCTTTTTTTCTAGCCAAAACACATACCTCCTTCAATTACACTTTTCAATTTTGGAAAATATAAACATTTTTTTCATTCTTTTTTATAATATCACACAAACAAAAAAATGTCAAACAAATATTTGACATTTTTTTAGTTTTATTCATCTTTTTTATTATCTTCTTTGTTTTCGTCATTACTTGTAATATCTAAAATTCCAACAGCTACAATGTCTTTAGTGGTTTTATTGCGTCCTATAGTAATAATATAAGTTCCTGCTTCATTAATTTTTTCTTTTTGGGCTGAAATTTCTTCATTCCAAATATCTGCTACTGCATATTCATCTGCTCCATTTGAAGTTTCACTACTAGCATCTCCATCCATTACTTTTATAAATTGAGTGGTTTGTATTATATCTAATTTATTATGTTCTATTATTTTGTCTAACATTTGTTGAACTGTACTTCCAATTTGTACTCCTTCATATCTTGATATTTCTTCCATACTACTGTTAAATTGTGAATTAGCTTGTTCAATATCTCTTTTTCTAGAATCATTTATGTTTTTCCAAACCAACACTAAAGCTATTATTGAAATTATAGCTAAAATAATACATACTATTTTGATAACATTTTTTCTTTTTTCTTCCATTTTATACACTTACCTTTCTCTTCATTAGTTTCTTACAATATATTTAATATAACACACTTTATTTTTTATTTCCATATTTTAATAAAAAAAAGAGAATTCTTTTTAAAAAATTTTTGAAGAATTCTCTAACATTATCATATATAATTTTTACAATATATTATGCTGTTTCGCTTTTCTTTGTAGTGGTTTTTCTCTTAGTTTTCACTGTTTTTGGAGCTAAAACTTCCTTATTATTGTTTATTATTATATTAGGTGCCTCTCCGTTTTCAACAGTTGCTTTAGTGATAATGCATTTTTCTATTTTAGGGTTAGAAGGAATTTCAAACATGACATCCCTCATAATATCTTCGATTATTGAACGTAACCCTCTTGCACCAGTTTTTCTTTCAATTGCTTTATCTACTATTTTCTCTAATGCTTCTTTTTCAAATTGTAGTTCTACATTATCTAATCTAAATAATTTTTCATATTGTTTTACCAATGCATTCTTTGGTTTTGTAACAATATCTATTAATGCATCTCTGTCTAATTCTTTTAAAGTAGCAATAATTGGCAACCTTCCTACAAATTCAGGAATTAATCCAAATTTTAGTAAATCCTGTGGTAATAGTTCTTCAAATACTTTGTATTTATTAATGTCCTTATTGCTTTCAATTTGAGCACCAAATCCAATAGATTTTTTGCCAGTTCTATCTTTTACTATTTTTTCTAGTCCTTCAAAAGCCCCTCCACAAATAAATAGAATATTTTCTGTATTAATTTGAATAAATTCTTGATGTGGGTGCTTTCTACCACCTTGTGGTGGTACAGATGCAACAGTACCTTCTATAATTTTTAATAAAGCTTGTTGAACTCCTTCTCCACTAACATCTCTAGTAATAGATGGATTTTCAGATTTTCTAGAAATTTTATCAATTTCATCTATATATATAATTCCTTTTTCAGCTTTTTCTATATCATAATCTGCCGCTTGAATTAATTTCAATAATATATTTTCAACATCTTCTCCTACATAACCAGCCTCTGTTAAAGTAGTAGCATCTGCTATAGCAAAAGGTACTTTTAAAATTCTAGCAAGAGTTTGTGCTAATAATGTTTTTCCACAACCAGTTGGTCCTAATAAAAGTACATTGCTTTTTTGTATTTCAACATCATCTTCTGGGTCGTCTTTACTATTTATTCTTTTATAATGATTATATACTGCAACAGATAAAGTCTTTTTAGCTTCATTTTGCCCTATTACATAAGAATCCAATATTTCTTTAATTTCTGCTGGTGTAGGTAATTTTTCATTTGTATTTGTTGTATAAGTTATTTCAGTATCTTCGTAAAGTTCATCTTCTAAAATATTATTACATACTTTAATACATTCATCACAAATATAAACGCCAGGTCCTGCCACAATTCTATTAACTGCTTCTTGAGATTTGCCACAAAAAGAACATTTTACACCTTTAATTTTATTATTTGCCATTAAAATAACTCCTTTTTATTTTTATTTTAAAATATCAAGAATTCTGTAAAACATATAAATAGAATTAAGCTCTTTTTTCCATAATTCCATCAATAAGCCCATATTTTAAAGCTTCTTCTGCAGTCATATAATTATCTCTTTCTGTGTCTCGATTTATTACTTCCAATGGTTGACCTGTTCTTTCACTTAAAAATTTATTTAATTTTTCTCTTGTTTTTACCATATGATCTGCATGTATTTTTATTTCTGTTGTCTGACCTGCAATTCCGTTGCCACCTATTAATGGTTGATGTATTAATATTTCAGCATTTGGTGTTGCAAACCTCTTTCCTTTTTCTCCAGCAGTTAAAAGTACTGCTCCCATACTAGCTGCCATTCCTATACAAATAGTAGATACCGGACATTTAATATAATTCATTGTATCAACAATTCCCATTCCATCTGTAATAGATCCTCCTGGGCTATTAATATATAGATGAATTTCTTTATCAGGATCTTCTGATTCTAAGAATAATAGCTGTGCAATTACTAAACTAGCTGAAGTTGGATTAACGTCCTCTCCTAAAAAAATAATTCTATCTTTTAATAATCTTGAGAAAATATCATAAGATCTTTCTCCTTTTGCAGTTTGCTCAATAACATAAGGAACTAAACTATTTTGTTCTTTCATTCACTAACCCTCCTAACATTTTCTTTTGTTAAATTAGAATTTCATATTTTTCATACTACATCCTATTTTTATGTATTAAATTCTATTTTGTTACTAACTTACTTCTTCTATTTATTTTTTACTTTGGCATTATCTACGATAAATTTTATTGCATTTTCAACTTTTAAATTTTCTGTTACATAATCTTTTAAATATTCATTTTTTTCAATTTCTTCTTCTGTTTTACCATAGTTTTTTGCCATTTCTTTTAATTTCTCTTTTATTTCTTTTTCATCTGGTTTTATGTCTTCTGCTTTAATAATTGCTTCTATTACTAATCTAGATTTTACAGTTTTTTCTGCTTGTTCTTTCATTTCATCTCTTACTTGTACTTCTGTCTTTCCAGATATTGAAAAATATTGATTCAATGTTAACCCTTGATATTGTAGCCTCTGTTCTACATCTTTTAACATTTTATCTATTTCAGAGTCTATCATTGCAGATGGAATATCTAGTTTTACTTCATCACATACAGCTTTTATTGCATTATCTTCCATCTCATATTTTGCTCTTTCTTCATTTTCTTTTTGTTTCTTTTCTTTAATGCTTTTTTTCAAATCAGCTATTGTATCAAATTCACTAACATCTTTAGCAAATTCATCATCTATTTTTGGAAGTTCCTTCTTTTTAATTTCATGTAATTTTACTTTAAATACAGCATCTTTTCCAGCTAGCTCTTTTGAAAAATAATCTTCTGGGAATTTAACTTTAATATCTTTTTCCTCATCCAACTTCATTCCTATAATTTGATCTTCAAATCCAGGAATAAATGTATTACTTCCTATTTCTAATTCATGTTTTTCTGCTGAACCGCCTTCAAAAGGTACTCCATCAATAGATCCTGCAAAATCAATAACTGTTATATCTCCTTTTTTTACTGCTCTATCTTCAATTGTAATTAATCTTGCATTATGCTCTGCCATATGATTTAATTCATGTTCTACATCTTCATCAGATACATTATACTCAATCTTCTTAATTTCTATACCTTTATATTTTCCTAAAGTTACTTCTGGTTTAACTTGTACTACTGCTGTAAAAATTAAATTTTTTCCTTTTCCAATTTGAGTAATATCTATATCTGGTCTGCTTACTGCTTCTATTTTATTTTCTTTGATAGCGTTATCATAAATTTCAGGTACTAATTCATTAAAAGTATCTTCATTAAATATATCACTACCATAGTATTTTTCTACAATATTCATTGGTGCTTTACCTTTTCTAAAACCTGGAATTGAAAAATATTTAGCTGTTTTTGCATAAACTTTTTTCATTGCTTCGTCAAATTTTTCAGCCTCTACTTCAAAACTTAGTTTTACTTCATTCTTGTTTTTTGTGTTTTCTACTTTTACGCTCATTTTACTACATTATGTTAGCTTATTTGATACTAACATTCTCCTTTCTTAATATTCAAAGACTATTAGAGAGCCTTTTTTTTAATTAATTAGCTTTTATATTATATCACATTTTTTTTATATTGCAATACCTATTTATAGTTATACTTAGGCTATATTCAATATAAAATGAGTTGTATTTTATTTCCACAAATAATATATATTATATTTTTATTAAATTAAAGTTTAAGTAATCTGCGCTTACTAATTTAAGTTCTATTCCTTCAATTTTTCCCTCCATTGCTTCTTTATGTGAAGCACCATGTAAATGTCCATAATAGCATCTTTTAACATTATATTGTTTCATAATATTTATAAAATCCAAATTTTTTCCTTGACTTAAATTATTGGCAGTAATTGGTGGATAGTGCATGAAAACAATTATTTCTTTATCACTTCCATAATTATTAATTCCATCTTCTATCGATAATTTCAGTCTAATGGTTTCTCTATTTAACATTTTTCCATTATTATCTTCTAATAAATTCCATCCTCTTGTTCCTACTATTATTTTATTTTCAACAAGATAACTATTATTATATAAAAATTCTATATTTTCAAATTCATTCTGCAATAAGTATTTTTTCATGTTAGTAATAGTAGTCCACCAATAATCATGATTGCCTTTTAATAATATTTTTTTCCCTGGCAAAGAATTTAAGTACAAAAAATCTTCATAAGTTTCATTTAAGTATGTAGCCCATGAAAAATCACCTGGTAATACAACAGTATCCTCAGGTTTCACTTTTTCTTTCCAGTTTTCTTTTATTTTTTCTTCATGTCCTTCCCAATTTTGACCAAATATGCTCATCGGCTTTGGCTTAGCAAACGAAAGATGTAAATCAGCTATAGTATATATTGCCACATTTTTTCACCTTCACTTCTTTTTACTATTTGCACATTTATTTTAACTATTTATCTCATTAATTTTTAAGTTTGGTACAGCATTTAAACTTAAGTCAGCATATTTTCCTTCTAAATATTTATAGTAGCCTGCTGAAGCTATCATAGCAGCATTATCAGTGCATAACACTGGTTCTGGATAATAAATTTTATATCCTCTACTTTCTAATTTTAAAAATTCACTTCTTATATATGAATTAGCTGATACTCCCCCTGCTAAAGCAATTTTAGTAATATTTAATATTTGAGCAACTTGTAAAGTATTTTCAATTAACTCTTCTGTTATAGTTTTTTCAAAACTACTACATAAATCAGCTTTATTTATTTCTGAATTTTTATGATGCAAATTTATAACTGCAGTTTTTATTCCACTAAAGCTAAAATCCCAATTTTCAAGTTGTGTTTTTGGCAATTCTATTGTAGGCATTCCATCTTTTGCTAGTTTATCTATTTTTGGTCCTCCAGGATATCCAAGCCCAATAACTCTTGCTACTTTATCAAATGCTTCTCCTACTGCATCATCCCTAGTTTTGCCCAAAATTTCAAATTCTGTATAATTTTTTACATGTACTAAATGAGTATGACCTCCAGATATTACCAAACATACAAATGGTGGTTCTAGTTCTGGATGTGAAATATAATTAGCTGCAATATGTCCATGAATATGGTTTGTTGCTATTAATGGTTTATCCAATGCATAACTTAGAGCTTTTGCATATGATACTCCAACAAGTAATGCTCCTACTAAACCTGGTCCATAGGTACAAGCTATATTATCTATTTCTTCCATTGTTATTCCGGACTTTCTTATTGCTTCTGCAACTACTGTTGAAATAGCTTCTATATGATTTCTTGATGCTATTTCTGGTACCACGCCCCCAAATTGCTCATGAATTGCAATTTGAGAATGTATTATATTTGAAAGAACTTCCCTTCCATTTTTTACAACAGAAGCAGAAGTTTCATCACAACTTGATTCAATTCCTAGTGTATATATATCTTTCATTTATACTCCTTCTTTTATATTGCTTTATTTTATTTCTATATGAATAATGAGAATATTCCTCCTACAACACTACTAATTCCATATACAATTGCATTTATAATTGGTGAAATAATCATACTTGAAATTGGTGTAATCCATATTACTAAAAATATTATATAAAATAAATTTGTGTGTTCTTCAAACCATCTTTTTCCATTGTATGGTAGAAAGGCCATTAGTATTTTTGAACCATCTAATGGTGGTAAAGGAATTAAATTGAACACTCCTAAACCAACATTTACAATTAAAGCATAACTTATCATTTCCATAATAATATTTCCCACCTGATTAGTTAGTGCAAAAGTTGGTGCAAAAACTTGGATGGCAAAAAATATAACTGCAAAAACAATTGCTAAAATAAAGTTCATAAGTGGACCTGCAACAGAAACAATAGCTTCACCAGTTCTAGCTGAAATTTTTCTTGTAAAATTATTTGGATTAATTTGAACTGGTTTTCCCCAACCAATATGTGCAAATATAAGCATTAGAACACCAAATGGATCCAAATGTGACAATGGGTTTAAACTTAACCTTCCTTGATTTCTAGGAGTGTCATCTCCTAATTTATCTGCTGCAAATGCATGTGCATATTCATGAAAGGTAATTGCTATTAATACCCCTGGAATGGTTAAAGCTAAGGTTAGTATATCAATTCCACCACTTAAAATACTTGATATAACAATTATTGCTAGTAAAATATAAATAAACCTAGTATCAAAATACATAAAAATAATTACCTCTCTTTATCTTTATTTTTTTCTTTTACTATAACATAAACTTTATTAAATTACAATTATTTTTGCTCTATTAACCTCATTTATTCACCATATTTATCTCTTTCATTTTATTTATGATACTAATAATCTTTATTTTCCTTGTAATATAATGAGCAAGGTTAATAATAAACCCTGCTCTAAAAGTTTTATTAATTATTTTTAGTGCATAATAAAAGCTTTTATTTCTAACAAATTTTTATACCTTTTATTAGACTAATTTAATGGTTTCATTGAACAAATATGTAATTTTCGTGTAATGTGCTTGTTTACTATTGTTTAGCCAATTTTTCAACTTTGAAAAATTGCTATTTTACGGCTACCAGAAAAAACTTATTAAAATTCATTGAAACCTATTAAATTTTTCCATAAAAAATATATCATATTTTTCTCAAAATTTCAACTTCTTCTATATTATTTAAAATATAGAATTTATTTTATCTATTTCTTTTTCTTTAAATTCATGAAATACACTTGTATATGTATTCAAAGTAACTTGTATATCTTTATGACCTAATATTCTTTGTAAAACAACTGGATTAACTCCATTTTCTATACATCTTGTTGCAAATGTATGTCGCAACATGTGAGTATTAACTTTGCTTTTGGTAATATCACATTCATAAACCTTTTTTGTTTTTCTGCCACCTTTTATTCCTACTCTTTTTTTATAAACTCTAATATTGGCATTTTTACATATTTTCTGGAATCTTGTATTAAAACTTGTTGCATGTATAAAATTTCCGTTTTTTAAAAATAAGTATCCTATCTTTTTATCTATTTTATATTCTATCAATTTATCATATAATATATTTAATATTGGTACATCTCTCATTCCTGCATAAGTTTTTGTAGTTTTTTCCAATAAAATTCTGCCTTTATCTACATGACTTAATGTTTTCCTTACATATATTTTTTTATTTTCAAAATCAATATCATCTCTTTTTAATGCTAATATTTCACTTATTCTCATTCCTGTATAAATAGCTATATAAAAAACTATAGTATAATCATCATATCCTTTATCTAATTCCTTTATGAATCTTTTTTCTTCGTCTATAGTTAGTGCATCGATTTTTTTTGTTAATTTTGAAGATTTAGGCTTAATTAAATAGCCTTTTAGGTCAAAAGGATTATTATCTACTATATTTCGTATTCTTGCTTCATTGAATGCTCCTTGTAACTGTTGCCATACTTTTGTAATAACTGATTGAGAATATTCTGTTAAAACTTGACTTTGTGAATTTATTAAGGTTCTTGTAACATTTTGAATAGGTATATTAGCATAAGGCAGTAGTTTCTCCATTATATCAATTGTTTCTCCAAGTCTAATATATGATGCTCTTTTTATTAAATTTGCTTTATATTTCATTTCACGAATTTCATTTGCCAAATTTACAGCTGTTAGTGTATTGCATATATTTTTTCCTATTTTTAGTTCACTTAATAGTAGATCCATTTTATCTTTTGCCTCTTTTCGTGAATCTCCATATACGCATTTTCTTATTTGTTTTCCATTATTATCTTTTCCAATAGTAAATTGTGCTACCCATTTTTTTAATGATTCTCTATAATAGATTGAACCTTCTCCATTACCTCTTTTTCTCATTGTTCTACTCATAACTAACTCCATTTCCATAAAACGAAGATTATTTAAACATTTCCAAAGCAATCTTTTCTAATAACATTTTTTTAGTTTCATCATCAATACAAAATTCATATATAAATACAGCTCTTTTATCAGCAATTAAATTTGCTCCACAATTTTTAATTAAAGGAAAACCAATGCTATGAAATCTTTCTCTTGCTTTGACTACTCCTACTCCTCTCCAATTTGAGTAAATTTCTGGAGTAATTGTATCTGGTAAATCTTCAAATTTTATATTAGATTTTTTTACTTTCATCAAATCCTCCTAACTTTAAAAGTTAGTCTTTGATATAATCAAAGACTAACTCAAATACAAAATTATTTGAAATGTGTAAATTCTAAATTTACATATTCGATTTTATGATTTTTTTAATAATAGTTCTGCATACTCTACAACACCATCTTTTCCATATAGGGTTTGTAACGGATCCATAAACATCTTTATATTTTTTAGGTTAACTTGATTTGCTGAATGCAATAAGTTATGTAGTGCTATTATGCTGTATGCTCTTACCTGTTCCCATGTATATAATTCTTTTTCCATATTTATTTCCTCCAAAATTTATTTTTTTTTAATTCTTTCTTTTTTTTATATTCACTTAAATATTTCATTTGTTCCTCATCTTCATAATTTTTTTCTTCATCAGACTTATTCATATTTGAACCAATTAAAATTAGTATAATAAGTAATGAAGTACTAAATCCCAAAAATAGCAATAATAATGTAATCATTGAAATAATATCTAACATTTTATTTGCCTCCATTTTTACATAAGCTATAAAATATAACTTAATTGTTTTCTACTTTTTTCTATTAGACTGCTATTGTTTCTAGCACATCAGAATTTCACTGGTCAGAACTCTGGCTTGTACTCATTGCTTGGGACGGCACATTATATAAACATTATGGACTATTTATATAACTTCAACGCACGAACTATGACTATACAAAAGTTTCCTATATTACATTCTCATACAAGTACCACACTTGCAGATTATTTAAATAGTTGCTAACCTACCTAAAATGTAAATATTTGCTATGTTATCTAATTATTATAAAATTTTCAAAGTGCTTGTCCATAAATAGAAGATTTTTTTCTTCTAATAAGAAGGGCTGAAAATTTTAAAAAAACACTACAAAAAATTTATAAATTTTTTAATTTTTTTTAGAAAACCTTAAATATACTTTCTTTTTTCTGACCTCTTTTATTGTTGTAGCAATAAGTTCACTCTTTAAGTCTTCATCTATTTTTCCATCAATTATTGAGTTTTTGTTTATTAGTTTCATTATTTGTTCAATTACCTTTACTAAAGCTACATCATCAGTAACTGCTGATTTCAGTAAATTATAAAAATCGGTTTTAACTTCTTCCATCTAAACTTCCCCCATTTTACTTTTTAATTTTTGAATTGCTCTATATCTCCTTAATTCTAGTGCCTTTACTGATACATTTGTTAGTTTAGATATTTCTTTGTAAGAAAATCCCTTTACATATAGCAATTCTAATAATTCTTTTTCCTTTTTATTTAAAACATCTAAATCTAAAAATTCTCTTTCACTAATTGTTTCTTGTTTAACTTTATAATCTGTAAGTTCTTCTTCAAATTCATTTATTTTAGATATTTTCCTTATATAATCAATTCTTTTATGGATTAAAACAACTTCCATATATTTTATAAATCTAGCAAGAACTATATCTGACATAAAAAACCTCCAATCAATGCGAATTTTTAAAAATGCATCGATTGGAGGCGAACGACAGCATATAAATGCTTGTTCATTTGTTAATACATGAATATAAAAACCACAAAAAAAGTCATTAGGGACAACACAACCTAATGACTTATATTCAATAAAAAAATATTTAATTTCTTTAAAACAACAAATTACAATATTTTTCATTCATGACACTCCAAAGGCAAGTTCTTAACTTGTCACTTTATTTTCAATTAAACTTTCTCCTTATGTATTTTTGCTATTTGCGAGTGTCTTTGATTGAATTTCTATATAAATAAAAAACATACTAATATATATATACTTTTTTAGATATATACACATTAGTATATTTTTAATTATTCATATAATATAGACAATCCATTTTTATCCCTCCAACTTAATATCTATATTCTTATGTTTATCAACAGATTGTCTTTTGTTTTACATTTCTGAAACATATTATAAATTTATTATTTTGTTCTGGAGAATAGTGTCATTTAAGAGGTATTTGGGTGGTATTTTGGTGGCACTTCGATAGAATGAAGGAGTTTTGTCTTTTTTTGTCGAATTATGACAAGTTTTGTCAAGTGCATTGATTTGCATAGGGTTTCGTGTTATAATATTTACAAAATAAGGAAATTTTTAGTAGTTTTTTCCTAAACCTACTATAAAAAAATGAAGGAGAAAAAAATGAAGTTAGTATTTGTTGCTTTTGATAATGTCAGACATCAACCAAAGTCAACTAATATGATCTCAATGACTCAAAACAATAATTTCAAAATTGATAGTTTATATATCGATGACATTAATGCACTTAATGAAATATATGATTCTTTTAAACCAGATGTACTCTTAATTGATGCTTTGTTCGATAAAAATGTTATGTTAAATTTTTTATTGAATTTTCAAAAAAGAAATAATAATGAATGTAAAATTATTGTGACTTATAAAGATAAAAAAGAAAAATACGAGTATGCACAAACCAAAATTCCAGCTAGATTTTTTCCATATAGAGTACCTAGTGATATAATCTCTGCCTCATTTAAAGAAATGTCAGAAGGTAAAATATTTTCTCATAATGAAAATGTTTACAGACTCATTCATGACTTTAAATTAGATTTATCATCTCCAATAACTAGACAATTTAGAGATTGTCTTGAGATATTAACTTCAGAAAATAGTAAATATCTTTTATTTGGGTATCTATACAATGCTTTTTATACAGTTAGTAAATTAGAAGATGTAAGTTTAGATACAATACGAAAGAGTGTCTATAAAGTAAAACAAGATATTGATAACAATATTTCGCCCACTTTAAGACACTCTATTTTTAAGGATAATGACATTAAAGATATGAACTTACCAGATTTTTTTGATTACATAGTAGAATATATTGATGAGATAAAATAGACTTTATTTATGGGATTCTTATTCATATATATTAAATATTTCTCCAGAAATATCAATAATCTCATTTATAGGTATTTCAGTTTTATCTTCTAAAATAATCCTTTGATTATAATTATCTATTTTTTTTACTATTCCTGTTATATTTATATATTTTCCACCATTTTTAGTTAAGTCTGGTAAAAAATAAGTAAATGTTGTTTCTATTCTTTTATCTGTTTTTTCAGTAAGTATGTGTATTTTTGTGTCTAGTATATTCTTTAGCTCGTCACCTATATCAATTCTATTTTCCACTTCTCTACCAGTTTCCTTAACTGCATCTTCATATCCAGTAAGAGCTGCAAAAGGTGCAAATTGAGCTGAACGAGCATATAAAGACATTTGAGGGTGCTTTTTTGATATATGATGTTCCATTTCAATTATATCATCATATTTATGGTCGTATTTCATCTCTATTACTCCTTTACTTAACTTTTATGTCCTCCTATTTGTCCATTTCTTTCTATTGTTGTGCCACCATCTATAAAATTCATACCTTTAAGTATTGCATTTTTTCCATATCTCGATTTGATATTCAAAACTGCTTTCTGTAATTTTTTTTCGCATTGCTCTTTATTTCTTTGCTGTTCTATTGTTGAATAATCATCAAAAAAATTCATTTGTTCAAATTTTTGTATATTTTTATAGTCATCTTCATTAACTACATCACAAGCTGTTATATTTAATCTTCTTACAAGTAAATTTTTGTTTATAATATTTTCATAAAGTTCCAGAACTTTTTGTGTTAATATTTTAGTAGAAGCTGTTTTGTGATCAATATTTATAGTTCCATGAGAATGTTTTGGTACTTCTCTTCCATAGTAATCTAATGTAATTTCTCCTGTATAAGCACTTCTAATATTACTATTTTTTATATTCTCAACATCATAGCCTATATCTAAAACTAATTTACTTGTAATTAAATTCCTTTTTACTAAATCTAAAGTAAGCAATTCTGTCATTTCTTTTACAATAAGTCTTGTTTCTTCATAGTTATAAGGTCTATGTAAAACTTGACCTGAACTAATACTATTAGTAACAGGTTTATATGATTTTATACTTTCAATAGTACAAGGTTCATAACCCCAACTATGATCTATTAAAAGCTCTGCATTTATTCCAAACAATTTATATAACAATTCTTCATTATTTATAGAAGTTCTTGCAATATCTCCCATAGTATAAATTCTATGTTCTTCTAACTTTTTAGCAATACCTTTTCCAACTCTCCAAAAATCTGTAAGAGGTTTATGACTCCAAAGAAATTTTCTATATGCTCTTTCATCTAATCCTGCAATTCTTACTCCGTTCTCGTCAGGTGTTGTATGTTTTGCAACTATGTCCATTGCAATTTTACATAGATATAAATTTGTTCCAATTCCACAAGTTGCAGTTATACCTGTTTCATTGAATACATTTTTTATAACTTTTGTTGCCAGTTCTCTTGGTGTCATATTGTAGGTTTTTAAATAATGTGTAATATCAATAAATACTTCATCGATAGAATACACATAAATATCTTCAGCAGAAAACCATTTTAAATATATCTTATAAATATCGGTGCTATACTTCATATAATAACTCATTCTTGGTGGTGCTATAATATAATTTAGTTCTAAATCTGGATTATCTTTTAATGCTATATCATCATAAGACGAACAAGTAAAGTTATGTCCTGGAGCTTTCATTTTTCTTTGTTCATTAATTTCTTTAACCTTTTGTACTACTTCATATAATCTTGCTCTTCCTGGAATTCCATATTGTTTTAATGATGGACTTACTGCAAGACAAACTGTTTTCTCAGTTCTGCAACTATCTGCAACTACTAAATTTGTTGTTAGTGGGTTTAGACCTCTTTCTTGACATTCAACGGAGGCATAAAAGCTCTTTAAGTCTATGGCTATATAAATTCTATCATAGTTATTATTCAACTTTTACACCTCCAAATTTTTAATTTCAGTTTTCATTATAGCACATTATTTTTTATTTGTAAACAATTGTTCGCATAAGTTATAGAAAAGGGGCTGTAAAAAAAGTCCCATGAAAAAATGAGATTTGGAATAAACTTATTTCAAATCTCATTTTTTTAATTA
>CANQHC010000030.1 GCA_947623595.1 uncultured Clostridia bacterium
CGCCGTATGCCGAACGGCACGTACGTGTGGTGTGAGAGGACACTAAATGAATTAATCATTTAGTTCCTACTCGATTTTATTCTAATATTTTTACCCAATTTTGAATAAAAATTTACCCAGTTTTGATAAATTTTACCCAATTTTCTAAACTTATTTAAACCTATTTAAACTTTTGTAATAAATTGTGTAAGTGCTGATTTAAAAGCATTTTTGCTTATTTGATTAGAATGACAGGGATTACACAATTTTAGTGATTTTTTGAAAAGCATTGCACTCTTAATCTGACGGTCGGAGGTTCAAATCCTCTATGGCTCACCATTTTAGAGGTTTTAGATACAAATTTGGATTCGTAAGTCTTAAGTATTTAGAATCTCTTTTTTTGTTGATATTTAGGGATTTATTATTTATTGGTTTTAATTTTGAAATTTTAATATTTTAATTTCTTTTTTTAAAATACTTTCGTATGCTTTTTCCATAGCAAATTTTTTTCTTTTGTTAGAAATTTATTTTGCTTAATCCACATAAAAAATCAACATATTACCATTACAAGAGATATAATATACCCGATTATTGAAACAATATTGTAGGTATGCTTATGTAAAAATTTGCATAAGCAAAAAACAAGTATTGTTTGATAGTACTTATGAGATTGTATCGATATGACTCTTAAATAATATTTGCTTTTTTACGTAAATCATGGTATAATAATATTCAGCCTTAAAAAACAAGGGAGGTAATTGATGTGAATACCGAAAAAGAGAAGGCGAAAACTACTTTCAAGAAGAAGACCTGTGAGCTTGCACAATATTGCCAAAACTATAATATGTGCGGGCGATGCATTTCAGGGGAGAAAACCGAAAAAGATCCTCCCTGCTACGAACCTTCGCATGTATCAGAAAGGTAACCATCAAAAAGACGCTGGAAAATCCAGCGTCTTATTTTTAAGCAACAAGGCTTGAGTTACCTTGGGCTGTGCATATTTGCAAAGCAAAATGCACATGTGGTAAAGCCACTTTTATTATAAATAAAGTTAGATAATGGCCTCTTAACAAAATTTAAGCATTTTTCCAAAAAGCTTCATAACCGCGATAAGCTTCAAATAAATCAAGTTTGCTAGTTACTTCATAAGGAGAATGCATAGAAAGAACAGGAACACCACAATCGATTACATCAATTCCTTTATTTGCCAAAATGTAAGCAATAGTTCCTCCACCACCAACATCAACTTTTCCTAATTCAGCAATTTGATAACGGATATTATTTTCCTCAAAAATTCTTCTAACTTCTGCAATAAACTCTGCATTAGCATCTGAAGCTCCAGATTTTCCTCTTGCACCAGTATATTTGTTAAGACCGATTCCTCTGCCAACAAAAGATGCATTATTCCTTTCAGAAACACTAGCATAGATTGGATCCAAACCAGCATCAACATCAGCAGATAACATTTTAGAATTACAGAAAACTTTTTCCAATAAATTAGGACGATTAATTCCAAGTTTATTTAAAATTTCAGAGACAAATGTATCAAAAACTTGAGATTCCATACCAGTATTTCCCATGCTTCCAATTTCTTCTTTATCTGCAATAATGCAAATGGCAGTTTTTGTAGGATTTTGTATATTCATCAATGCAGTTAAAGATGTATAAACACAAATTTTATCATCTTGCCCATAACCTGCAACTAAACTGCTGTCAAATCCCATACTTTTACAAGGCATAGCAGGAACTAATTCCAATTCAGAACTTAATAAATCTCTTTCAGTAACTCCATATTTTTCATTTAAGATGTTTAAAATGTTAAGTTTTACTTTTTCAGAAACATCTGCATTGAAAGGAATACTTCCAATTAAAAGATTTAAGTCTTCACCTTCAATACCATCAGCTAATTTCTTTTTCATTTGATCTTGTGCCAAATGTGGCAATAAATCAGTAATAGTAAAAATAGGATCATCCTGAGCTTCTCCAATAGAAACTTTTATTTTCTCACCATTAGTTTTTACAATAACACCATGAATTGAAAGTGGAATTGCAGTCCATTGATACTTTTTTATACCTCCGTAATAATGAGTTTTAAAATAAGCAAATTCTTGATCTTCATATAAAGGATTTGGTTTTAAATCCAATCTAGGAGAATCGGCATGAGCACCAATGATATTAACACCATTTTCAATACTTTCTTGACCAATAACAGCCAAATACATACTTTTACCACGATTATTATAAAAAACTTTATCACCAGGTTTTAAAGAATCATAATTTTCAATAGATTGAAAACCATTACTCTCTGCAATTTTTTGAGAATTTTCAATAATTTCTCTTTCTGTCTTAGATTGGTTCATGTAATTTATATAACCATTTGCATAATCAAAAATAGCATGTTTTTCCTCATCAGACTTTGAAATCCATCCATTTTGTTTTTGATTAAATAATTTCTTTTTTAATTCTTCAGCTTCTTTTTTCTCCATTGTTTTTTCTCCTTTCATCATTTACTGTTTCATTTTATCACAATTTTTCAAATTTAGAATACCCAATTTTTAAAAAAATATCTATTTTGTTGAAATTAAATATAAACATATATAATATTCTCTTTACTTTTAAAGAGATTTGTAGTTTAATAACAATAGATTAATAAGAAAGGAATGAGTAAAATGGAAGATAACAATAATTTCCAACAGCCAATGGCAAATAATCCAGCGGGAAATAACCCAGCGGGAAATAACCCAGCAGGAAATAACCAAGCGGGAAATAACCCAGCAGGAAATAACCAAGTGGGAAATAATCCAGCAAGAAATAACAATTTTAATGGAGAAGCAAAAAAATCAAAAGGATTTATTTCGACATTTTTTAAAAGTCCATTAGAAGGAATAAAAACAGCAGCAACTGATGCCAAGGGAACTTTTTTCAAAATTGCAATTATAATATTTGTTATTTGGATTGCAACTATTTTAGTTAGTAATATAGCATCATTAGCAACTAGAAATTTATTTGGTGTATATGGAAGCTTTGAATATTTTATCAAAAGTATAGTATCTAATATTTTTACATTAATTAAAGAGCTAATTGCACCAGTTATATTAATAGCAGCAACATCAGGATTAGCATATGCTTTTATGAAAAACAAAAACAAATCATTCTTAAGTGTCTTAAGTGCTATAATAATTGCTAAAGTTCCAGTTATTATTGCTGAAATAGTAAATTTGTTAACTCTTTTTGGAAGTGGTATTTCAAAAATAACAACTTATTTTTCGTCTTTCTGCACAATTTTAAGTACAGTACTTTTATACTTTGCAATAAAACATGCAACAAATGAATCAGAAGATGAATATTATTTTTGGAAATATGTTTTAATAATAGGAATTATTACAATTATAAGATTTGTATTAAGTTATTTAGGAATATATATATAATTCTAAAAAATAATAGAAATCCCCTGGCTAAGCTAAGTCGGGGGATTTTATTGAAAATGTTAAAGAAACCGATAATTACAAAAAAATAGAGAAACTAGAGCCTATAAAAAACAATAATCTTTTTCACTTTTAAAATTAATAGCTTTGAAATATAGAAAAAATTATAATTATAATTAATATTATACAAGGTAATACCAATATAACTAAACCTAGTAAGTATTTAATCCATCTATATTTTTTATTACTATCATCATTTTCATCCAATTCATCTAATTCTTCTATTTCTTGAACATCTTTTTCTGTAAAATTAGCATTAGAAAAAATAGTTGATATAAGTTCTAATGCTTTATCATAGCAATCTTCATTCACGAAAACTTTTTTATTTTGCATGGATTGTCCAAAATATATATTCATATATGAGCCACTGCCATAATCTTTTCTGATAAATGGAATATTATTATCATTCAATATAGAACAAACTTGATTTATTTCATATTCATTTGGGCTAGAAAATATTTCTACTTCATTCTTATTATTCTCCATTTTTTACCTCGTATAATTAAAACATACAAAATATTCTAATTATACTCTCCTTTTTAAAATTTTGTATAATATATTTGCCCTCCAAGGATAAATATATTTTTTATATATGGTTATTATATAAGTTTATAATAGAAAGAGCAAGGAATATTCATAAGTTTGAAAAATTAGAAAAAAATCAACTAGATAAATTACCTATTTTTTTACTATCTTCTATGTATTTGCTTTCTAATAATATTTTGCAATTTTATGTAAATTATGATATGATAATAAATATAGGGGCATTGCTTCTATTGAAAAACCTCGCGTTTTCAGCAAGTAAAAAACTATAGAGAAAATTTTTGGAGGTGCTTTTGCAATGGAAAAAATCGTAAAGTACAATGGGCGTAAGGACAGTTTTCTGGGGTCAACTCCGCCAGTAGACTTAGTCCAAGGAGAGATGTACACAGTAATTGGAAGTGTTGATCGGCGCTGGCAAACTGATTACACTTTGAGAGGAATAAAAGGCCAATTCAATTCAGCGTGGTTTACGGAAGTCCAATGTTTAGTAGCATTCTCACAAAAACCGCCCGTAGTAGGGAAAAGATGTGAGTGTGCAAAACTGAAAGAAAGGAGTCTTGAACTGGTAAAATGGTCTACAAGCCCTGTGCAAGCAGTTATGAAAGTAGGTGATGCATATATCACCAAAACTAAAAATAGCATTTACATCATAAAGCAATTAAGCAATTAATTTTCCAGAGCAATTCTCTCTCGAAAGGGAGAGAATTTTTTTAACTTTAAAGAAAATCCCCAGCTATATGGAGTGGTGGATAAATATATCTCAATAAAAGTAGATATCAAATAAAGTTGCAACTAAATATAAAATATGGTATAGTATAGGAATAGTGAATAATAAGAAAGAATAGGAAAATTTCAATGATAACAACTGAAAAATATATGAAAGAAGCTTTAAAACAAGCACAAAAAGCATATGAACAAAAAGAAATACCTGTAGGAGCTGTTATTGTAAAAGATAATAAAATTATAGCAAGAGCATATAATCAAAAAGAAAAGAAAAATGATACTACAAAACATGCAGAAATAATAGCAATTCAAAAAGCAAGCAAAAAACTAAAAGCATGGCGATTAACTGATTGTGAAATGTATGTAACATTAGAACCATGTAGCATGTGTGCAGGAGCATTAATACAATCAAGAATAAAAAAAGTATATATAGGAACAATGGATCAAAAAACAGGAAGTTGTGGTTCTGTTTTAAATTTATTACAAGATTATAAATTTAATCATATAGTAGAAGTAGAAACTGGAATCTTGCAACAAGAATGTGAAGAACTGCTAAAAAAATTTTTTAAAGAATTAAGAAATAGTAAAAAATAATAAGGAGCGGTATCGAAGTGGTCATAACGAGGTTGACTCGAAATCAATTAGGTGCCAAAAGCGCCACGTGGGTTCGAATCCCACCCGTTCCGCCAAAAAAATAATCAAAAAAGGAGGAAAATTTTTGATTTCAGAACAAAAAAAGCAAACAATTAAATTTATTATTGCAATTGCAATTTTAGTTTTAATATTTATTTTTGTTGCTATATGTATGATAAAATACCAAGTAGAAGGTGAAACAAGTATGCCTTTTAAACTTTCAAAAATTGTTGTTATTGGAACTGCAGAAGGTGTAGAGGAAGAAGAAAGCAAAGCAAGATGGAATTTTAACATATATCAAAATAATGATGTTTATTTTTATATAGATAAAAACGAAGAAATAAATGTTGATGAAGATTTATTAATAAAAAATGTAAAAATAAGTAATATACAAGTAACCAAAGCTCCTCAAAAAGGTAAAATAAAAGTTTATATGCCAAATAGTGAAGCAAGCAGGTTATATTCATATGATGATCGTTTTTTAGTAGGAGAAAAGTTAGAATACAAAGGCGCCAGTCAAAGTAGTTCAACCAACCTAGAAATAGGAAGTAGAGGAGGAACAGCATATATTCGTTTCAGTAATGCAGATATTGGAAATTATTCATCAGATAAAGATGAACAAATAATACATGATGGAACATGGATTCCTAAAATTAATACAAACAAGGAAGAAATTCAATTTTCAGTTTCATTTGATTTTACCATTGAAACTACAAAAACAAAATATCAAACTAATATAAATTTAGACTTACCAACAGGAAATATCGAAGAAGGAAGTTGTTACATGAAAAAAACAAATATGGAAGACTGTATTTTTAAAAGAGTAAAATAAAATTTTAATTGCAATTAATACTTGATAAAATAAAGAAAAAAAGGTATAATGCAAAAGTATGAAAGAAAAGATTAGCCATTGTATGGAGAATAATCCAATGGGAGCCTATGAACCTTGTCAGGTCCGGAAGGAAGCAGCAATAAGTAGGTACTCCTGTGTGGAAATTATTCTCCATAGAGTGGCTAACCTTAAATATAGCAAAAGAAAACTTAAAAATAAAGAGGTGAAAGTATGGCATATACAGCATTATATCGAAAATTTAGGCCACTAAAATTTAAAGATATGGTTGGGCAAGAACATATAACTAAAACTATAAAAAATCAAATTATATCAGGAAGAGTTGGACATGCTTATTTATTAAATGGAGGAAGAGGAACAGGAAAAACAACAACTGCCAAAATTTTAGCAAGAGCAATAAACTGCTTAAATCCACAAGACGGAGAACCTTGCAATGAATGTGAAATATGCAAAGCGGCAATTGCAGGTTCACTAACAGATATAGTTGAAATGGATGCAGCATCAAACAATAGTGTAGACGATATCAGAGCAATTCGTGATGAAGTGAATTTTTTACCAACACTTGCAAAATATAGAGTATATATAATAGACGAGGTACATATGCTATCAACAGGAGCTTTTAATGCATTACTAAAAACATTAGAAGAACCACCAGAGCATGTTAAATTTATATTAGCAACTACAGAACCACAAAAACTACCAGCAACAATATTATCAAGATGTCAACGATTTGACTTCAAAAAAATATCGAATGAAGACATTAGCAAAAGGTTACAATATGTATGTAATCAAAGTAATATAGAAATAACACCAGAAGCCCTAAAGTTAATTGCAATATTAGCAGAAGGCGCAATGAGAGATGCACTAAGTATTTTAGAAAGATGTATACAAGAAGGAAATAAAAAAATAGATGAAGATTTTGTAAAAGACTTAGTAGGTATTCCAAAATTAACCTTTATATCACAAATAATTCAAGCAATTATAGAATATAAAGTAGAAGATGCATTAAAAACAATACAAGAAATAGAAAGCCAAGGAAAAGATTTACAAAATCTTTTATGGGAATTAATAAAATATACAAAAGACATATTAGTATGGAAAACAAGCAAAAACTTAGAAATATATAGTGAAGAGCAAAAAAAACAGATTGCAAATTTATCAGAAAAAATATCAAAAGAAAGGCTACTACAAATAATTTATCAATTGTCAGAACTTGAAAACGAAATGAAATGGTCATCACAAAAAACAATTTTATTTGAAGTATCCATAATAAAATTATGTAACCAAGAAGAAACTCAAAAAGTAAGTGGGCAAAACTTAGAAGATATTTATACACGCTTGACACAATTAGAAAACAAGATAAAATCTGGAAACTTTGCACAAATGCCAACTACAACAAATAAACAAGAAGAAAAAGTACCTAAAATTACAAATGTAGGAAAGCTTTCTATTGAACAAGTAACGGACTTACAAATTGAAAAATTAGACTTCTGGCCCAAAATCATAGAAAATTTAAAAGAACAAAGGAAAATGATGTTAGTTAGCAATTTACTAAACACTGTAGCCACAATGATAAATGATATGACAGTAGGAATTGTATTTCAAAATGGGTTAACACCATTTGTAAAAAGCATAATGGAAAAACCAGAAAATGTACAAGAACTAACTAGACTAGTATCAATAGAATGTGGAAAAGAAATGAGAATCAAATTATTAGACTGCCAAGATGCAGCTCTATTAAAAAAATCTAAAGAAAAAAATCCTGAAGAGCAAGTTGCTCAAGAATTGGATGTTCCAGTAAATATTATAGATGATTAAAAAATAAGGAAGGAGAAAAAATATGTCAAAAAGAGGATTCCCTGGAATGGGTGGAGGATTTGGTGGAGTAAACATCAACCAATTAATGAAAGAAGCAAAAAAAATGCAAGCAGACATGGAAAAATCACAAACAGAATTAGCATCAAAAGAATTTGATAGTAGTACAGGAGGAGGAGCGGTATACGTAAAAGTTACAGGAAGTAAAGAGATAAAAGAAATAAAAATAAAAAAAGAAGCCGTAGATCCTGAAGATGTTGAAATGTTACAAGATTTAATTCTAAGCTGTGTAAATGAAGCCTTGAGAAAAGTAGATAGTGCACAAGCACAAGAATTTGGAAAATATAATATACCAGGTCTAATGTAATAACAATATAAGGAGCAAAAAATGTCATATTATTCACCATCAATTGAAAAATTAATTGAAGCATTTGAAAAATTGCCTAGCATAGGAAATAAAACTGCAGCTAGGCTTGCTTTTCATATGTTAGATGCAAGTGAAGAAGACACTAATGAATTTGTACAAGCTATTTTAGACGCAAAAAAGAACTTAAAATATTGTTCAAAATGTTATAACATTTCAGACACAGATCCATGTCCAATTTGCAATAATCAAAACAGAGATCATACTATAATTTGTGTAGTAGAAGATGTTCGTGATGTTGTTGCAATGGAAAGAACACATGAATTCAAAGGAGTTTACCATGTATTACATGGAAGTATTTCTCCGATGAATGGGATAGGGCCGGACGATATCAAAATTAAAGAATTAATTTCTCATTTAATGGAAGGGCAAGTAAAAGAAATTATTTTAGCTACAAATCCACGAGTAGAAGGCGAAGCAACTGCCATGTATATTTCCAAATTAGTAAAACCACTAGGGGTAAAAGTAACAAGAATAGCACATGGAATTCCTGTTGGAGGAGACTTAGAATACACTGATGAAGTAACTCTAAGCAAAGCTCTAGAAGGAAGAAGAGAATTATAAAATATATTGCAAAAAAAAATAAAATATGCAATAATCATCCATGGAGGGGATGTTAATGAGTCGTTCTAAAAAACGCAAAAAAAGGAGATTAAATTATCCGAGAATCTTTTTAGCAATTTTTATCTTAGTACTTATAATATTTGGAATAACCAATTTATTTTCTAAAAAAGATACCACACAAACAGCTGATACATCTAATCAAGAAACAGTTCCAGTAGTTGAAGAAAAACCAAATATAACTATTCAATTATCTGCCATTGGAGACGTAATGTGTCATAGCCAAAACTTCAAAGATGCTTATAATTCAAAAACAAAAAAATATGATTTTTCACATGTATTTACGGAGATAAAAGAACACCTTAGCTCTTCAGACATAACCATAGGAAATTTAGAAACAACATTTGCAGGAGCAGATAGAGGCTATAGTGGATATCCAACATTTAATACCCCATCAGCATTAGGAGATGCATTAAAAGATATTGGAGTAGATGTATTATCAACAGCAAATAATCACAGTATAGATAAGGGATATTCTGGAATAGTAAGTACATTAGACGCACTAGACAAAATTGGAATTGAACATATGGGAACATACCGTTCAGAGGAAGACCAAGATAAAATATTAATAAAAGATGTTAATGGAATCAAATTTGCATTTTTATCATACACTTATGGAACAAACGGAATACCAGTTCCAAAAGGAAAATCATATTGCATCAATTTAATAGATAAAGATTTAATAAAAGAACATATCAAAAAAGCAAAAGATGAAAATGTAGATGTTATTTGTGTAAATATGCATTGGGGAGATGAATATAAACTAAAACAAAATTCTACACAAGAAGATTTAGCCGACTTTTTATTTGAAAATGGAGTAGACATAATTTTAGGAAGTCATCCACATGTACTAGAGCCAATGGAAAAAAGAACTATAGAATTAGAAGACGGCACAACAAAAGATGGATTTGTTATATATTCATTAGGAAATTTTGTATCAGGTCAAGTAATAGAAAACACTAAAAATACAATAATATTAGACTTAAAAATTACAAAAAATGGAGAAACAGGAGCTATCACAATAGATTCAGTAGACTACACACCACTATACATGTATGATAAAGGAGCAGGTAAAAGTCAAAGATACAAATTACTAGACATAAAATCAGCAATGAAAGCATATGAAAACAAAGAAAAAGGAAGTATAAGTTCAGCAACCTATAAAACAATAAAATCAGAACTTTCAAAAATAAATAAAATTATGAAAATGGAAGAAAAATAATTAAAAGCACCAAATTGTTAAATAATTAACGATTTTGGTGCTTTTTATATAATGTAAAATTAATTATTTGATCCAAGAATAATTTCGCAAATTTGTTTAGTAGCATCCTTATGAGCTAATTTTTTAGTATTTTCCTTCATAGTAGAAAGATTTTTCTCCGAAGAAAATAAATTAGAAATAATCTCATCAGGATTATCTTTAACCTTTATCCATACACCAACACCATTGCTCTCTAAAAATCCTGCATTCGCCTCTTCCTGACCAGGAATAGGATTAATAATAATCATAGGAAGTCCAGAAACTAAACTTTCGGTTGTAGTAAGACCACCAGGCTTAGTTACAACACAACAAGAAATTGACATAAGTTCAGGAACTTTATCTGTAAAACTAATAACAACAACTCTATCTTGAGCATTATTATCAGCAACTAAATGCTCAAAATTTTCTTTCATCTTCTCATTTTTTCCACTAATAGCTACTATTTGATAATCAGGCAAATTAGAAATAAGAGCTTTTAAAACATCAGAAGTTCTCTCCTTGCCCAATCCAAACTCACCACCACCAAAAAATAAAATAACTTTCTTTTCAGGATCTAAATTAAAATCTTCACAAACCGTTTGTCTATCAAAATTAATACGAAATCTATTAGACATAGGAATACCAGTCACAAAAATTTTATTTTCATCAATTCCACAATTAACCATATCCTGTTTCATAATATCATTAGAAACAAAAAAGAAATTAGTAAATTCATGTCCAATAAGCCATTGCTGATGAATTGCAAAATCAGTCATAATAGTGGCAAGAGAACAATTAATTAAATTATTACTCTTTAAATAGCTAACCATTTGACTACTAAAAGGATGAGTAGAAATAATTAAATCCGGATTAAACTCTTGAATAACTTTATTTAATTTTTTAGCCATTAACTTATTACTATCTTTACTAACAGCAGAAAGAAAGCCCTTTTCAGATCCAGAATAAACTTTTCCCCACAATTTAGGAGCCTTTTTAGCCATTTCACGATAAGCAGCAGTGGTCATTTTCTCTAAAGGTCCACTAACATATTTCATACAATCTATAATTTCTACCTGAGTCATAGGGTAGTTTTCACCGATATATTGAGCAACTGACTTAGCAGCAGAAAAATGTCCACCACCATAAGATGCATAAAAAACAATTATTTTTTTCATATAAAATATATTCCCCCTCATAAATAATTAAATAAATTCTATCACATAAAATAAAAAAAGTAAAAGAGAAAAATTTTGTATAAATTAACAAAAAATACACAAAATAGAAACAACAATGTTTTATCGATAAACAAAAATTAAGAAAGGAAAGGATATACAAGGTAATATCCAATAATAAAAATGAAAAAAATAGAAAAATTAATTTTATTATTACTGATAACATCTTTTTTAATTTTTCAAATAATGCAACTAGCAGATTTATTTGGAAAAAATATAAAAGTACAAGCAGCATCAAAAAGTGGAAATACCTCAGATGTACAACTATTAGCAAGAGCAATTAATGGAGAAGCAAGAGGAGAACCATATGAAGGACAAGTTGCTGTAGGAGCTGTTATATTAAATAGGGTAGCACACTCAAGTTTTCCAAACACAATAGCAGGAGTAATTTATCAATCAGGTGCATTCACAGCAGTATCTGATGGACAAATAAATGTACCAATTGCAGAATCATCATCAGTTGTAAAAGCAGCCAGGGACGCATTAAATGGTTGGGATCCAACAAACGGAGCAATCTATTATTTTAATCCAAATACAGCAACAAACAAATGGATTTGGTCTAGACCAGTAATAAAAACAATTGGAAAACATAGATTTTGTAAATAAAGGTTTATAGGTAAATCCATAAAAAACCTAAATAAATATTAAGGAATGAAAACAATGAAAGATAACACCAATAAATTAGAAAGTTTGAAAAATAAAATTGAAGTCAAACACATGGTTAGCTTAATCATAATATTATTGGCAATTATTGCAGTACTAGCAACATGGATATATCAGAAACAAACACAATTAACACAAACAGCTGAAAATCAATATAATATGGCATTCTTTGAATTAGTAGATTATGTACAAAATGTAGAAACATATTTAGCAAAATCAACAATTTCAAGTACACCAGAACACGGAGCAGAAACACTAACAAATTTATGGAGAGAAGCAAATTTGGCACAGGTATATTTATCAAGACTGCCAATAGAAAGCAGTGAATTAGAAAAAACCGCAAAATTTTTAAATCAAGTGAGTGACTACAGCTATTCATTATCAAGAAAAAATATTTATAATGAACAACTAACACAAGAAGACTTAGACAACTTAGAAAAACTTCATAATTATAGTCTTGAATTAGAAAATACACTAAACCAATTATCTACGGACATGAATGAAGGTAGAATTAGTTGGGGAGAATTAACTAAAAAAGGAAATATAGCATTTGCACAAGAAGTAAGTAATATTTCCAAAAGCAGTTTTAGCAATTTAGAAGAAAATTTTCATGAATATTCAGGACTAATTTATGATGGAGCATTTTCAGAACATATTACATCTGCCGAAAAAAAAGGATTAACAGGAGAAAATATAGACCAAGATAAAGCAAAAGAAATAGCAAAAAAATTTATAGGAGAAGATAAAGTACAAGAAATAACACTAGCAAGTAAATCAGAAAATACATCAATGGTAACCTATGATTTTAATGCAAAAATAAACGGAGAACCAGATTCAAATTTAGTAATATCTGTTTCAGAAAAAGGCGGACATATAGTATTTATGAATTACAATAGAAACATCGAGGCAGAAAGTGTAACTCAAGAAAGAGCAGATGAAATAGGAAAAGAATTTTTAAATAGCCATGGATTTCCAAACATGAAAGAAACTTACTATTTAAAAGAAAGTGGAATTGTAACTATAAATTATGCATATGAACAAGATGGAGTTACTATTTATCCCGATTTAGTAAAATTAAAAATAGCATTGGATAATGGAGAAATAATGGGAATTGAAACAACTGGATATTTAAACTCACACGAAGAAAGAAATATAGGAGAAGTAAAAATTTCAAAAGAAAAAGCAAAAGAAAGTTTAAATAAAAAATTAGATATAAAAAGTGAAAACTTAGCAATTATACCAACAGAATGGAAAACAGAAGTATTATGCTGGGAATTTAAAGGAAAAGTAAACGATACAGACTTTTTAGTATATATTAATGCAAATACAGGTAAAGAAGAAGATATATTAGTTATTGTAAATACGCCAAATGGAACATTAACACATTAAAAAGCAAATAAATTGTTTCCACATTTTTTACACAAAAAAACATTTTTGACAAAAATAGTATAAATAATTAAAAAAAAATAGAACAAAATAATAATGTGAAAAAATATCTTAAAAAATATTGCGGATAGTAGCTTTTCACAAATCCAATTATCTGTTAGGAGGTATATTATGTCAAATAATAAGACAATAATATCTAATCAACTAAGAGAAGAAATAGCAAAAGAACTTGGAGTTTATGATCAAGTAAAACAAGATGGAGGATGGGGAAACGTATCATCTAAAACTTGTGGAAACATTGTAACAAAAGCAATAGAAATAGCAAACAGAAAAGTAGAAAATCAAGAGTAGAAAAAGCATATTTTTTCATGTTGCAGTTTAAAAATAAATAGCATATAATAAAAAAGAATAAAATAGAAATATTTTATTCTTTTTTCAGGTAATATAAATAAATGCAAAAAGAAAGGAGAAAATGTTAAAAAAGTTTAACATTTATAAATAAAATGAATAAAAATATAACAATAAAAAATATATTAGAAATAACAAAAGGAAAATTAATTTTTGGAAATGAAAATCTAATTTGCGAAAAATTTTCAAAAGATACAAGAGAACTAAAAGGCGGAGAAATTTATGTAGGAATACAAGGAGAAAATTTTAATGGAAGTACACTATATGAACAAGCATTACAAAATGGAGCAATAGCATGTTTACTACAAGGAGTTGAAATTCCAAATGAAATCTCACAAAAATATCCGGATAAAGCTATTATAATAGTAGAAAATACAATATTAGCCCTACAACAAATAGCACAGTACAAAAGAAATATGTATCAAATTCCCGTTGTAGCAATCACTGGAAGTGTAGGAAAAACAAGCACAAAAGACATGGTAGCAAATGTATTATCACAAAAATATAAAGTACTAAAAACACAAGGAAATTATAATAATGAAATAGGTTTGCCACTAACAATTCTTGGTTTAAAAGATGAAGAAGCCATGGTACTAGAAATGGGAATGAACTCATTTGGAGAAATTTCTGTGTTAACTAAAATTGCAAAGCCAGATGTAGCAGTTATTACAAATATAGGAACTGCACACATTGGAAACTTAGGCTCTAGAGAAAATATACTAAAAGCAAAACTAGAAATTTTAGAAGGCCTAAAAAAAGATGGAACAGTAATTATTAATTATGATAATGATTTATTACATAATTGGTATGAACAACAAAAACAAAACTATAAAATAATTACATATGGATTATCAGGTGGAAGTGATATACAAGGAAAAAATGCTCTATTTTATGAAAACGGTAGCCAATGTGAAACAAATATAGACAATAAAGTTTATGAAATAAAAATTCCAGTAGGAGGAGAGCATTTTGTACAAAACAGCTTATGTGCAATAGCAGTAGCAAAAGCTTTTAATATACCAATTGAAAAAGCACTAAAAGGAATTGAAACTTTTCAACTTACAAAAAGAAGAATGGAAATAAAAGAGGCAAAAAATGGAGCTACAATAATCAATGATTGCTATAATGCTAATTATGATTCAATGAAAGCAGCTCTAGACTATTTAGGAAAAATACCAAACAAAAGAAAAATAGCAGTATTGGGTGACATGTTAGAATTAGGAGATTATAGTGAAGAATTACACAAAAAAGTAGGAAATGAAGTAGCAAAAAACAAAATAGATATATTAATTTGTGTAGGAGAAGCTTCAAAATTTATTGTAGAAAAAGCTAAAGAAGAAGGAATGAATGAGGAAAATATATTTTTATTAAAAAATAATAAAGAAGCAATTAAATTATTAGAAGAAAATATGAAAAAAGAAGATGCAATACTAATAAAAGCTTCAAACGGACTAAATTTTATAGAAATTTGTGAAGCAATATCAAAAGTATAGAGAAAAATTCCAATCACATTTTTATAAGAAAGGAAAAAAGCAAATATGAATAAAATAAAACTAGGAATTATTTTTGGAGGAATGTCCACTGAACATGGAGTATCCGTATGTTCAGCAACATCGATAATCAAAAACTTAAATCATGATAAATACGAAATATTTCCAATATACATAGCTGAAAACGGAAAATGGTTTAATTATGTAAAACCAATAGAACAAATTGAAATATTAAAAGTAGGAGAAAAAGTAGAACCAATACAAGAAATAGAAAATGAAATAAAATTCTTAAAAAATTTAGATGTAGTATTTCCAGTATTACATGGGCTATATGGCGAAGACGGAACAATACAAGGTCTACTAGAACTTTTAAAAATAAAGTATGTAGGTTGTAGAGTATTAAGTTCAAGCATCTGCATGGATAAAGCATATACAAAAATAATTTTCCAAAAAGCAAATATACCACAAGCAAAATATATTTACATAAAAACAGATTATATAAACAAAAAATATTATTATATAGATAATGAAATGAATGAACAAATTTTATCAATAGATCAAATCATATTAAAAGTTAAAGAAAATATAAAACTTCCTGTATTTGTTAAACCATCAAATTCAGGCTCATCAGTAGGAATAAAAAAAGCAAATAATGAAGAAGAACTAAAACAAGCAATAATTTATGCAAGCCAATTTGATAATAAAATATTAATAGAAGAAGAAATAATAGGAAGAGAAATAGAATGTGCAGTATTAGGAAACGAAGAAGTAAAAGCTACTAATATAGGCGAGATTTTACCAGCAGAAGAATTTTATACATTTGATGCTAAATATAATAATTCAGAATCAAGAGTAATTATTCCAGCTCAAATAGAACAAACTCAAAAAGAAAAAATAAGAGAATTAGCAATAAAAGCATTCAAAGCAGTTGATGGAAAAGGATTATCAAGAGTTGATTTCTTTATAGAAAAAGAAACTCAAAAAGTATACATAAATGAAATAAACACATTACCAGGATTCACTCAAATAAGTATGTATCCAAAACTTTGGGAAGAAAGCGGTATAAGTTATACAGAATTATTAGACAAATTAATTGAATTAGCATATTAAATAAGAAAGGAAAATGAAAATATTATAAATATTTTCGGAATAAAAAATGATAAAAAATATAGAAAAAATAAAAAAAGAATTAGAAGAAAAATTATCAGAAAAAAGGTACAAACACTCTATTGGAACAATGAAAATGGCACAAAAATTAGCACAAAAATATGGAGAAAATGAAGAAGAAGCCATGTTAACAGGTCTGGTACATGATATTGGAAAAGAGATGTCATTAGAAGAAAGTATGGATTATGTAAAACAAAATAACATTATACTTGATGAAATAGAACAAGAAAATCCAGCCTTATTACATGCAAAAATAGGTGCAAATATAGCTAAAGAAAAATATAAATTTACAGAAAAAATGCAAAATGCAATAAAATATCATACAACAGGAAACCCTGAAATGGATACACTTGCAAAAATTATTTATATAGCAGATAAAACTGAAGAAAATAGAACTTTTGAAGGAGTAGAAGAAATAAGAAAATTAGCAAATGAAAATCTAGAAAATGCAATGTTAGAAATGTTAAACTTAGACATTCAAAAAAATATAAAAAAAGGTCGAATACTTCATACAGATAGCATTTTAATTAGAAATAAAATACTAAAAGAAATTAATAATCAATAATAATAAAAAATATTTTGCTACAAAATAATTACAAGTTTTTAGCAAAATATTTTTTTTATTGAAACCTATTTATTTGTAGAAATAGATGTGATATAATCCCACTATGATATTCTTACAAAAGACGGAGAAATTAAAGACATACTAGGGGGAAATCTAAAATGATTTTCAAAGATTATTATAAAATATTAGATTTAAAGAACAATAATGTAACTCAAGAAGAAATAAAACAAGCATATAGGGAACAGGCCAAGAAATATCATCCAGACATTAATACAGAAAATCAATTTGCAGAAGAAAGATTTAAAGACATTAATGAAGCATATAAGGTTTTATCAGTGCCAAGTGCAAAAAGAAAATATGATAGAATGTGGAACTCACATGTAGGAAAAAAGCAAAAAAATAATTATGAAGAAAGTAAGAGAGAAAAAGGGTCTATCTTTAGTGATTTCTTCAAAATGTTTTTTGGAGACACAAATACAGATATAGCCGAAAACAAGCCAAATAATAAAAATAAAAAAGTTGCAATAAAAGGAGAAAACATAGAAACAGAAATAAAAGTATCCATAGCAGATGCTTTTTATGGAGTAGAAAAGAAAATTGCGTTAAGAACTCTAAACGGAAAAATGAAAAACTTCACAATAAAAATACCTGCAGGTATTAGAAATGGTGAAAAAATTCGTTTAATGGCACAAGGAAAACCAGGAGAAAATGGAGGCAAACCTGGAGATTTACTTATAAGAATTCAGATAGAAAATGACTCAAAATATAAATTAGAAGGATTTGACCTATATACTAATTTATATTTATCACCTTGGGAAGCAGCCTTAGGAACAAAAGTAAATGTTCTTTCTATAGATGAACAAGTAGCTTTATATGTACCTCAAGGAGTTCAAAGTGGAGAAAAAATACGAATTAATGGAAAAGGATATCATGATGGAAAAGCGGGAAGAGGAGATTTAATTGCACAAGTACAAATAATGGTACCCAAAAATATGACAACAGAAGAAAAAAGCTTATTTGAACAATTACAAAAAATATCTAAATATGAACCAAGAAAAAATACATAGTTAATATTGTGTAAATATAAACAAAAATATCTAATTAACATAAATTAAAAAGACGCAAAATATTGACATATAAACCAAAAAGTACTATAATTAAAGGTAGCGTAAACTAAACAAAAGATGAACTATGTATTACACTAGGATTCAAGAAAAGGAGTGTAAAAAATGGACCAGATAAAAGGTAAACATTTTAGTATCACAGATCCTCAAGGCGTAAATACAGTAATTTATAGGGTAAACAAAACAGATAAAAAATTATTAGATGAGTACCCAAAATATACAGTACAACGTTTAGCATATGCAGAAGAACTAAATGGGGATTTAAAAAAGAAAACATTTTTTATTGATGAACCAGGATTTGAAGAAGAACTAGTTATTTTATCTTTTGGAAAAGATAAAGTAGTAGTTAATATGGGCTTATTAACAGATGACAAAGTAAAAATTGCAAAACGTCCAATACCAATTAAATTTGATACATTATATTCGGAACAAGAAATGGAATATAAGGAATTTAAGTATACACCAGACTTAAAAAGACCAATATCAATTATAGACCCAGAAACAACAGAAGAAATAAAACCAATATTATATTTTGACCAAGAAACAAATGAAGTAAAGGGAAAGTGTAAATTAAAACCATATAAGTCATATTTCGCTTTTGAAATTAGAGATAAAAAAGAAGATGTTTAGGAGGAAAGAAAGATGAGTCATACAACTGTAGATTCAAATAAAAAAGAAAATAGAAAATCTAGTGCTACAGCACTAATGTTTTATACAAATGAAAAAACTTTAGAAGTTCCACCAACTAGAAATGTAAATGAAGTCATTTCAACATATGTTGAAGATCAAGGAAATATAGAACTAGAAGCTAGAAATGCTATTTTAAATGAAAAAGGGCAAATTATAGATGAAAATTCTAATAGTATTGTAGGTACAATGGATGAAACTCAACATAAGCTAGCAATAAAAAATAATAATGAAAATGTAAAAAAAGCTCAAAAGACAAAAGCATCAGAAACACGTGATTTTAGTAAATAAAATCGAAGAAAAGGTGATGAAAGTTAATGAATTATAAAGTACAAAAAACATTAAAAGATAATAAAGCAAGTATAATTGCCATAATTGTGTTATGGGTAATATTAGATGTTTTACTTATAGCACCAATTGCATGTTCCATTGGTCAAGCGACGAACAATGGAATTTTTAATATGTCAATATTTTTAGAAAAAATTGTAGGAAATATAGTAAGTTTTTCAAGTATAATTACTGTATTTTCAAGTGGATATATAGGAATATTTTTCAAATCACTTGCGTTTTTTACTATTTTCTATATTATGTTTGCAACAATTGGATTATTCCGTTCAAGGCCAAAACATCAATATACTGATATAGAGCATGGTTCAAGTGATTGGAGTGAAGGTGGAGAACAATATAAAGTATTAAGTAAACATAAAGGAATTTTATTAGCACAAGAGAATTATTTACCTGTAGATAAAAGAGGAAATGTAAACGTATTAGTAGTCGGAGGTTCTGGTTCTGGTAAATCAGCATCATATTCAATACCAAATGCATATCAAATGTTAGGTTCATACGTATTTACAGATCCAAAAGGTGAGTTATATGATAAAACAGCAGGTTACTTAGAAAAAAATGGATACACTATAAAAGTATTAAATTTAGTAAATCCAGCAAATAGTGATGGTTATAACCCTTTAATGCATATATCAAGTGAAATAGATGTTGATGTTATTGCAAACACTATTGTAAAAGGTCAAAAATCAGAAGCATCAAATTCAGATCCATATTGGGATGACATGGCAGAAATGTTATTAAAATCATTAATTTATTATTTAATAGCAGCAAGGCCAGAAGAAGAACAAAATTTAGCAAGTTGTTCAGAACTTGTAAGAACTGCAAACAGCAATGGAGGAAACAACCTATTAACAGAGTTAATGAATCAATTACCATATGATCATCCAGCTAGAATGTATTATAAATCTATTGAAATAGCACCAGATAAAACTTATGGATCTATTCTAAGCTCATTACAATCTAAACTTGGTAAATTTGATTCAAAAGAAATTGCAGAAGTAACATCAACAGATACAATAGATTTTGAAGAAATTGGAAGTAAAAAAACAGCAGTATATGTTATTTCTTCAGATACACATACTGCATATGATTTCTTACTAACCATATTCTTCTCTCAAATGATTCAACAATTATATAATTTTGCAGATGAAAATGGAGGAAGACTAAAAGTACCAACATTTTTCATATGTGATGAGTTTGCTAACATTGGTAAGATACCAGACTTTGATAAAAAAATATCTACCAGTAGAAGTAGGGGAATATCATTTAGTGTAATTCTACAAAACTTAGATCAATTAGAAGCGGTTTATGAAAAATCATATGAAACAATAATGGGTAACTGCGATACACACGTATTCTTAGGAAGTAACTCATATAAAACTGTAGAATATTTTTCAAAAGCATTAGGAGAAAAAACAATTTCAAGAGACAGCAGATCAATAAATAGAGATAGACAATATAAAAGACAAGGTGTTAGTGATTCAGATCAAGTAATGGCGAGAGCACTTATGACTCCTGATGAATTAAGAAGAATGGATAATGATTTATGTATCATATATGAAAAAGGTATTAAACCTGTAAAAGCTAATAAATATTATTATTTTGAAAGTCCAATGGCTAGAAAACTTGCAGAACACACATTAAATCACTTAGATTTTAATGTTGGAGATAGAGGAAAATGGAGAAAATTTAATCCATATAATCCATATGTAGAAGAAAATGAAAAGCAAGCAAAAACAGATTTAAAAGTAGAATCATTAGATGATTTATTTGAAGATGAAGACGAAAATACTAAAAAAGAAGAAAATAAGGAAGAAAAGAAATCTACTGCTCAAAAAGAAATACCAGTTGAAACAGTAGAAAATGTAGTAACACAAACTACTAATAATAGTAATATAGTAGAAGCACAGCCAATAAAAAGACAATCTTTTGAAGCTCCAATACTACCACAAGATGAATCAGAAAATGATGATATATTTTCAATGGATGTGCAAAAAGAAATAGAAGCAAAATTTGATGAAATATTTGGACCATTGGATGATGATGAATAAAAAATAAATAAAAATAATAAAAAATATAATAGCAGTTTGAAAAATAAACAAACTGCTATTTTTAGTGTGCCCAGCATGGGCAACAACTTGTGGGTGAAAGTCCCATACAGTGCCTGATAGTGGCGAACTGTTA
>CANQHC010000031.1 GCA_947623595.1 uncultured Clostridia bacterium
GTATGTGAAGATAGAAAGTTACGAGAAGAGGTTTATGGTGGAAGTGAAATGATGAAGAAGATAAATAAAAAAGTAGAGGACTATGAAAAAGCATTAGATGCTTATTTATTCTATGACAAGAAGCAACTAGAAGAAGCAGGAATGTATCAAATGGGTGTTGATGATAATAAAAAAGAAACAGCCAAGAAGATGCTTCAATTAGGAGTTAATACAATAGAACAAATAATAGAAATAACTGGTTTAACTCAGGATGAAATTAAAAAGATTAAAGAAGAATACGAGAACAAATAATCATTTTCTTTTTTTTTTGAATTTGTGCTATAGTAACAAAACGAGGTGGATTTTAAAGATGAAACAATCAAATATTTTGGATTTCTATTTAGAAATGGATCGAAAAAAGGCAATTTTTACTTTGGCCTCTATCAGTTCCTTTTCCTTGATAGAAATAGAAAGAATACTATCCTTATATGATAAAATAAATTCTTATATTCAAACAGGAGTTCAAAGTCCATTTTATGAAAAAATGAAAGAGACAATTGTTGTTTATGTTACTTCCGATTTAGAAAAACAATATAATGCCTTGCTTAAAAAAAGTAAAAAAATAATGAAAATCATCTAGTTGCATACAATGTATTAGGTGATTTTTTATGTCAAAAGAAAGTTTTAAAAATTTTGCAAAACAACACCCAGAATTAGTACATTATATTAAAAATGGAGAAGCTACATGGCAAAAATTTTATGAAATTTATGATATTTATGGTGAAGAAGAAAATGCATGGAAAGATTATTTAAATGTTCCTAAAAAGACAACAGAATACAATATTAAATCTTTAACAGATAAAATAAAAAATATTGATCTATCCTCTATTCAAGAACATATTAATACTGCTCAAAAAGCTTTAGGAATTGTACAAGAATTAACAGGAAAAGGTAGTGCTACAGCAGCAACTACTGCCGCGGCTGCTGATGCAGTAAATCCAAGACCAATTAATAAAATTTTTGAGGATTAATATGGAAAATATAATATTACAAAAATTAGAACAAGATCCTAAAATGGCAGAATATTTAAAAGAAAATTCATATTGGTTTAAAGAATTAAATCGCAATAGCGATAATTATAGTGCTTTTATTCATGCTATGAAAGAAAAGTACCATTTAAAAATTACGGATAAAATTAGTGATGCTATTGACAATATTGATATGATTAGTGGTATTCTTGAAACATTGAAATAGGAAAAACAAATTTAAAAGAAAAAAGTATTGACTTACCAGTTGGGGGGGGGGTATAATTAATTTAAATCAAAGAGGTTTATTATGTCAAATTGTGTCAAAAATAAACTTTAAAGAAATGAGGTGTTTATAGGAAATCATAAAAAGTAAACACAAGAATATAAATTTTTGAGAGGAAGGATTTTAAAAAATGCAAGATAAAAAGAAAAATGCAAATAAAAAAGAAGGACTATGGGCTATTATAGTCGTCATAGTTATCATTGCAATTGTTCTATTATTCTTCTTATTAGGAGGATGCAGTAAGAAATACACTGTTGATTTTAATAGCAACGGTGGAAGTATTGTTGAACCTTTGAAAGTAGAAAAAGATGGAACAATTGTAAAACCAAGTGATCCAACAAGAGAAGGTTATATTTTTGCTGGTTGGTACTTAAATGGTGAGTTATTTGACTTTAATACCAAAATTACTGGAGATATTACTTTAGAAGCTAGATGGACAAAAATTGATGATGCTTGTACATTATCTTGTGAAGAAGGTTATACTTTAAATGAAGAAACTTGTACTTGTGAAAAAGTGGCTGAAGATAAATTAGCTGCTGATAGAACTAGTCTAACTTTAACTGTTGGTGGAAGTTATACTATTAAATTAACTATTCCTAGTAGTATAACTGATAAAACTGTTACATGGAAAAGCAGCGATACAAGTATTGTAACTGTAGATAAGAACGGAAAAATTACAGCTAAAAAAGTAGGAACTGCTGAAGTAACTGCAACTGTTGGAGGACAAAGCGTAACCATTAAAGTTACTGTAAAAGAAAAGACTCAAGCAAAAGAAGAGGAAGACGAAGATATTGAAGTAACAAAGGTTAGTGTAAGTGGTAATAAAAAAATGAATGTTGGAGAAAGTCAAAAATTAAAACTTACAGTAAAACCAAGTGATGCTACAAATAAGAGTGTTACATGGTCAAGTAGTGACCCAAGTGTAGCAACTGTTGATAAAAATGGTAAAGTAACAGCTGTTGGTGAAGGTGAAGTTACCATTACTGCAACTGCTAAAGATGGAAGCAAAGAAAGTGATAGTATCACAATCACTGTAAGTTCTGTTTATAAAGTAACATTTACTGCAGAAGACATGGGTGGTGGACTTGGAGCAACAAGATGGCAATATACTGTAACAAGAGATGGTAAAACATTTACTGACTATAAAGGATTTACAATAGCAGGTCATCAATGTAGACCAGATGGTGAAAGAGTAAAAACAAGTGAAATTGAAAGTAAACCATCATCAACAACAATTACATTAAATAATGGAAAAACAGTAACAGCAAGTGTAACATATAATGAATAAGGGAAGGAAGAAAAATATGAAAAAATATGGAAAGGTATTATTAACGGCTGCTACAGCAATGCTATTATCAGCAACTACTGTAAATGCCAAAATGATGACAGCAAAAGAATTAGGCGCATTAGCAGAACAAGATGCACCAAATGCTCGATTCATCTATGTAATAGGTAAATATGCCTATACATCAAGTTATGATAATTTTGATATTCGTGATGTTATGTTAGCAGCAGCAGATAGTATTGAAATTGGAAACAAAGAAAATATTCAAGCTTTAGTAGACACGATGACAATCTATGCAATCGATAGAACATATGATGCAAACTATGATGCAACAGGATGGACCCTAGGACAAAATGAAGTAGGAAATGGTACTGCTTTTGGAAATGGGGATGAAAAAGTTGATATTAAATATATCGATTATAAGTATCTAGGAGCTTTAGAAATTGAAGAAAATATTATAAAAGCCGTAGAAATATTAAATCAAACTTCTGAAGAAGAAGATGGATTTAGCAGTATTACGTATGATAATCATACAGTAACCTTTAATATTAGTGATCCATCAAAAATGTTAGTAGATTATAAAGATAATATTATGGAATTAATCAAATCTTTCATTAGTGAAAATGGTGCTGTTTCTGTAGTATACAATGGTGAGACTACACAATTAAATGGCGAAACAGACGAAACTATTATTACTAAATTAGCTGCTAAAGTATTAAAAGATATGGCTAAGGCAGAGGAAGGTACTGCTGCAAATACATTAAATTATGCATCAGTAGCTAATAAAAGTGCTGAAGCTACAGTAAATTATGTAGATGAAACAGGAAATAAACTTTCTGTAACATATAAATTAGAATTCAAATACAATTTTGAAGAAGAAAAAAATAAAGTTTTAAATAGTGCTGCAGATGCATTAAATAAAGAAGTTGTTGAAAAATCAGAATATGGATTTAAGGGTATAACATTTGAAGATAATACGTTAACATTTGATATATTTGAACCATCTGCAAATTTAGTACAATTTTCTAAAAGTGGTATAGTTAATTTATTTAAAAATGGCTATGCTGGTGCTACGAAAGTAGTTTATAAAATGCAAGATGCAGATTCAAAAGAAATTGATTTAACTCAAGAAACTTTAGACGAAACTGCTATTAAAAAACATGCAGCAGAAGTATTACTTTATATGGCTAAAAATGGTCAAAGTGTTACTGAAAATGAATCTGTGGCTAAAGATTTAACTTTAGAAACAGTTGCAGGTAAAACAGTTGATGCTGTCGTTACATGGGCTGATGGTACAACGTCTACATATCATTTAACTTTCACTTTTCATGCTGAAGCAGTAAAAAATGAAGTATTAAGTGATTATGCTACAGAATTAAATAATGCAGATTCTAATTCAGGAATTCATAAAATGGGTTTTGCTTCAGTTGAATATAATTCAACTACTAAAGATGTAGTATTTGAAATAGGTCAACCAGATGGCAAGTTTGCTAATGCAACGGAATCTATCGCTGAAATAGCCGAGATGTTTGAAAAATGGTCTACTGGTGCTACGCAAGTAGAATATACGGTAAATGGAGAAACTAATTGTGATAATAATGGACCATGTAAAGTTACATTTAATGATGGAAGTAGTGCTACTACTTTAGCGGTTACCTTATTATTTAAAATGGCTGGTTTAGAGCAATCAAAAACTATTAATCCGTATGAGTTGACTGTGGGTGCTCTTGCTGGTACTTATGCTGAAGCTAAATTCACATTTATAAATGGTGAAACAGTTACTTACACAGTTCATTTCAATTTTCATGCAAAAGAAAGACTTGATGAAAAGTTAGAAATATATGCTGAAGGTTTACCAGCATTACCTGCAAATAATGGTGTATTTACCGAAATTGATTTTGATGCTAAAAGTGGTAAGGCAACATTCCATGTAGGTGAAAATAAAGAAACAACTAAATTCACTGAATATGGTGCAATTAATGAACTTCTAGAAATGTTTAATCAAGCAGTAGCTGGTGCTACAGAAGTTTCATTTACTGTTAATGGTACAACTAAGAAATTCCCAGAAGAAGAACAACAATCATTTAATGGCTGGGAAATTGCTAAAGAATTATTAACGGCAATGGCCAAAGCAAATAAAAATGGTCAAGATCAAGATAGTGAAATTAAACCAAATGAATTGAAATTGGAAGATGTTCTTAATGTTGAAGCTAGTGCAACGATTAAGTATAAAGTTGGTAAAGAAACAGAACAAGATGCTGAAGAAATTACCCTAAAACTTGAATTTGTACAAGATCAAGTAAGTGAAGCGGTATAAATATTAAATAAGTTTTAAAACGCTTTCCGTTTCAGGAAAGCGTTTTGTCTTATATATTAATGAATAGAAGTAGGTGGGGATTTATGAAAGAACATTCTAAAGAAAATAGAAAGAAGTATTACTATATTGGTATTGGGATTGTTGTCATTCTCATTATTGGGGCAATTCTTTATTTAATACTAAAAAAAGAAAAATATAGTGTTACCTTTACTGTCGATAATCAAATTTATAAAAAAATGGAAAAGATTGTTGAAGGAAATACAGTTGCTTTACCAACACCTGAAAAAGAAGGTTATACTTTTGATGGTTGGTATGTTAATGATAAAAAATTTGATACTAGTGAAAAAATTACTGGTAATACTGTATTGACAGCAAAATTTACTATTAATACTTATTGTGTTACTTTTGATTCAGCAAATGATACAAATTCAATTACTGAAAAAGTAACATATAATGAAACTGTAAAAAAGCCAGAAACACCAGTGAAAAAAGGATATATCTTTGATGGTTGGTATTTAAATAATGAAAAATATGATTTTTCTAGTCCTGTAACAAAGGATATAACGATTGTTGCCAGATGGATTAAAAATACAATGGCACAATATACGGTTGAAACATATTTAATGAATTTAGATGGTAAATATACTGAAGCTGATTCAAAAAAAGTATATAATGGTAAAATAAATAGTATTGTGGAACCTAAACCTGAAATTTATAAAGGTTTTGTAACTCCAGACAAAAAAAGTGCTACTGTTAAAGAAGATGGAAGCACAACAATAAAATATTATTACGAAAGAAAACAATATGATGTAACTATTGCTGGAGATGAAGGAATTAAAGAAACAAAAGGAAGTGGTACTTATTACTATGGAAGTAAAATTCCTGTTTCAGTTGAAGTAAAAGATGGCTATAATTTTGTTAAATGGAGTAATGATAAAAAGGTAAATGAATTTACTTATACAGTTCCATCTCAAGATGTTGTTTTAGAAGCTTCTACAAAATTAATTGATTATACTATTTCTGTAATTGGTGTATTTAATGGAGTAGAAGAAACAGTAGAAATAAATATTCCTAAGACATACACAGTTAAAGATGAAATAAATTTAGAATCATTAGAGGTGTTGGGATATACTTTTAAAGGATATACATTGAATGACAATTTCTTAGACAAGAATGTTATTCCTAGTGGCACAATGGGGGACTTAGAATTAAAAGCTATTTTTGACGTAAATGCATATAATGTTTTCTTTACAACAGAATTAGGTGAATTTACAACTGAAGAAAATAGAACAATTGTAGTAAATTACAAAGAATTAGTGCCAAGTGTAGAAGATAATGAAATCTACGAAGTAACAAGAGAAGGTTATGAACATATAGGATGGAGTTTAGATAAAGAAATTGAAAAACAAAAGGCCTTTGATTTTAATAAAACAACAATGCCTGCAGAAGATATAATTCTTTATCCATTATGGAAAGTAATTCCTTATCAAATTTCTTATGTTTTAAATAAAGATGAAGTATGTAAGAATTGTTCAAAATATAAAACTTATACAATTGAAAGTGCCTTCACTTTACCAATACCTGAAAAAGAAGGTTACAAATTTGTTGGTTGGAATTTAAAAGACACGGAAGAAGTTATTACTAAAATTGAAACTGGAAATATGGAAGATATCACTTTAATTCCAAAATGGGAAAAAATAATTGATGCTGCTTTTGTTGATGAAATCTTAAGTGAGAATACTGGTTTTATTAATAAGGTTAGTGATAAGGAAGTATTAATTGGTTATAAAGAAGATGCAACTGTTGATAACAATTTGAAAAATGTAATAAAAGCAAATTTAATGTCTTTAATTCAAAATGAAAATATTACTAAAGTAACAATTAATGGTCAAGAAATAAATGAAAATACGACTATTGATATGAATGATTTTAATATGGATGCAATAAAGATCCATATCGAATTAAAAGAAGGTTTAGCAATAAGTGCTGATAATAAAAAGGCTTTAGATTATACCATTAAATTTAGAAAATTAGAAAAAATTACGGCTAATGATTTACAATCTCTTATTGCACAAAACACTAAGTTTATAAATGACCATAAAGAAGATCATTATGAAGTGGTTGTAAATAATAAAAGTGATTTAGTGTTTAAATATAATAATCCTGCGGGTGATGTATTTACAACAATGATGGGTGCAGGTCTTAAAACCGCAATGCAAACATTCTTAGGAGATCAAAAAATAGGTTCTGTTATTATTACTTTGGAGGGTATGAAACCTGTTGAAGTAACTTATGATGATATCAAAGATAGTAATTTCTGGGGATTTGGTTTTTCATTATTAGATAGCTTTGAAAAAGTAATTGGTAAGGATGCTTTTGATTTAGTTAATGAAGATTTAATTAAATTGCATGCAACTTTAGAGATTATAGCACCAGATGGAAAGTATTATGATGATAGTTTTCCATCATCCTATACAATTTCATTTGCTCAAAGATAGAATTAAGAGGAGGAGTAAAGTTTAAACTTTATTCTTTTTTTGCATTATATAAAAATAAGTACTGAAAATAAGTATAATCATTATTGCAGTCATAATGAAAGATGAATATTTCATATATTATTCATAGATTAATATAGAAATATTGTAATTAGTACTAAAAAAATTGACAATAAAAGTAAAAAAATGTAAAATAAAGCTTGAAAGGAATGAGGGAAGGTTATGTTAAAGAATAAAAAAGATTATAAATATTATCTTGGGGGAAGTATACTCATTATTATTATACTTATTCTATGCATTTCTTCTTGTAGTAAAGGATACAAAGTTGAATTAAAAATAGGTAATTCCGTTTACTATCAAGGAAAATTACATAAAGGAGATACATTAGAAAAAATAGATATTCCAGAACAAGTTGGTTATACTTTTGCTGGTTGGTATTTAGGTGATGAAAAATATGACTTAGATACACCAATCACGGAAGATATGGAATTAGAAGCAAAATTTATAAAAAATAGATATATTATTACAATTCAAAATGATATGGATAGTAAAAATGACTCCATAATAAAAGAAGTAGAATATGGAGAAACTATAGAAGAATTGGAAACGCCTAAAAAGACAGGATATACTTTTTTAGGTTGGTTTAATGGTGAAGAAAAATACGATTTTAGTACGAAAATTAAAAGCAATATAACACTTACGGCTAAATGGGAGAAAAAGACGCATGCTAATTATACAATCGAACATTATTTAATGAATCTTGATGGTAGCTATAATGAAGAAGCCGATGAAATTGAAGTAAAAAATGGAAAAATTGGACAAATAGTGACTTTAGATGTAAAAAGTTATGAAGGATTTAAAAGTCCTAAAGTTCAAAGAAAAGAAATCTTAGAGGATAATCAATTAATAGTAAAATACTATTACGAAAGAAATCAATATAATTTAAATGTTACTGGAGATAGTGGAATTGATACTTTAGAAGGTAATGGTAAATATTACTATGGAGAAAAAGTAGAGATTCATGCTACTATTAAAGATGGTTACACTTTTGAGGGCTGGTCAAATGGAGAAAAAGATTTTGATTTTACTTACACAGTAAAAGATAAAAATGATACCATTACTGCATTAACAACTTTGAATAAATATTCGATTACTTATGATTTAAATGGAGGTAAATTGGAAAATTTACCAGAGGAATATACAGCAGAATCAGAACGTATTTTTTTAGGAGTGCCTAAAAAAGAAGGTTATACTTTTAGTTATTGGCTAATAAATGGAAAGAAAACAGCAGGAATAATAAATACAGGAACAACTGGGAATTTAGAAGCAAAAGCTATTTTTAAAGCAAATACTGATACACCATATATTATTCAATATTATTTTATGGATGTAAAAGGACAAGAATATGTTTTAAATAAAAAACAAACAAAAAATAGAAAGGGTACAACAGATACTAAAATAGAATTTACTCCAGAGGAAATGGAAGGTTTTAAAACACCAATCTTAAAAGATAAAAATGGTAACGAAGTTGAGTTAGAAGATTTAGTTATTACAGGCGATGGTACAACAGAGTTAAATTATTACTACGAAAGAGAAAAATATACTTTAACACTTGAATTTGATCAAGGAATAGAACAAGTTTTGGGTGCAGGAGAATATTATTACAAGGAAAAAGTAAACATTAGTGCTATTGTAAAGAATGGTTATACTTTCACTGGTTGGTCAAATGAAGAAAAAAATCTTGAATTTACCTATACAATGAAAGCTAGCTCTGAGACTTTAAAAGCAACAACATCTATGAATACTTATTCTATTACTTATAACTTAAATGGTGGTTCCTTAGAAAATCCAAAAAATGAATACACAGTTGAAAGTGACGAATTTAATTTAGGAGTTCCTACTAAAGAAGGTTATACTTTTACACATTGGGTAGTTAATGGAGAAGAATCAGATGGAAAAATAGTAAAAGGAACGTATGGTGATTTAGAAGTAGAAGCTATCTTTACTGCAAATACAGATACTCCATATACGATTCATTACTATTTGATGAATGTTACTGGAGAAACTTATGATTTACAAGAAGATTTTACAGAACTAAAAAATGGTACAACCGATACCATAATAGAATATACTCCAAAAAATATAGAAGGATTTAAAACACCAATATTAAAAGATAAAGATGGTAAAGAAGTTAAACTAGAAGATTTAGTTATTACAGGTGATGGTAAAACAGAATTAAATTACTACTATGAAAGAAAACAATATACTTTAACAATTTCATTTATAAATAAATTAGATAGTAAAGATCGTGAAGGAATTTCTAGTATCTCGAAAACAGGAACTTATTATTATGAAACAGAAGTAAACATCAGTATTGCGTTAAAAGACGGTTTTGAATTAATAAAATGGTCAAATGGTACAACAGATAGTGCGTTTACTTATACCATTACTTCTTTAGAAAATCAAAAATTGGAAGCAGAAATTCAAAGAATATCTTATAAAGTTGATTTTGATAGCAATAATGGATCAAGTGTTGAAAGTAAGACAGTTCTATTTGGTAAACAAATTCCAGAACCTGAAACCCCAAATCGAAGTGGACACGATTTTGTAGGATGGTTTAAAACTGAAGAATGTACTGAAGAATGGAATTTTGACACTGATAAAATGCCTAATCATGATGTAACATTATATGCAAAATGGAATATTCATAAAAATACTGTGGTTTTTGATGCAAATGGTGGAAAATTTAGTGATAACAAAAAAACGCATGATTTACCGAATCAAGAAGTAGGAAGTAAGATAACAAGTCCAAATGAAAATCCAACAAAAGAAGGTTATACTTTTGATGGTTGGTTTAAAGATAATTTAGGAAATGAAGAATGGAAATTTGAAAATGATTCAGAGTCAAACACTATGCCAGATGAATCTTTAACACTTTATGCCAAATGGACTGCAAATACTTATACAATTAAGTTTAATGGAAATGATAATACTTCTGGTGAAACAAAAGAGATTAAATGTACCTATGATCAAGAGTGTCAATTAACACAAAATGGTTATACGAAAGAATATGTGGTAACATACAATGAAAATAAAAATGAAGATGTTGAAAATAGTACTCAAAATGTAAAATATAATTTTGAAAATTGGAGTTATCAAGGAAAAACATATTCAGATGGAGAAAAAGTTAAAAATTTGACTACGGAAGCGAATGGTGAAGTAACATTAACTGCAGAATGGAATATAGATCAAAATACAACTTCATTAAAAGCAGTGGAAAGAACAGGATATCAATTTGATGGATGGTATTCTAATAGTCAATTAATTGAGAATTTAAATGATATTTCTACTAATTTAGATTTAACGGCAAATTGGATTGCTAATACCTATCATATTGTATATGATTCGAATAAAGGAGAAGGTAGTACAATCCCAAGTGGAGAAGTAAATAGTACTGAACATAAGTATGATGAAATAAAAGATTTGAATTCTATACACTATTCAAGAGAAGGTTATACATTCTTAGGATGGAGTAAAAATCAATATAAAACTTCTGTAGAAACATGTGAGGATTGTATTACTTCTGCTAACAATTTAACAGATAAAAATGATGATACAATAACACTTTATGCAGTATGGAGCGCTAATCATTATACAGTTACGTATGATGGAAATAATAAAACGTCTGGTGATATGTCTCCTACAACTTGTATCTTTGATCAAAATTGTCAATTAAGTCAAAACGTATTTATAAAAGAATATGCTATATCTTTTGATAAAAATGATACAACTGAAGAAATGAACAATACTAAAACTGTAAAATATAAATTTCAAGGTTGGAAAAATGATACAAATACTTATGACGATAATAGTAAAGTTAAAAATTTAACTTCTGAAAAAGATGGTAATGTTACTTTAACTGCTGAGTGGTTAATTGATAAGTCAACCACTACGTTAGAAGATGTAAGTAGAACTGGTTACGATTTTGACGGCTGGTTTAAAGAAGATAATGAAGAGGTTAACGATTTAAGTAGTGTTCAAGAAGACTTAGTATTGCAAGCCCATTGGACACCAATTACCTATAAAATTATTTTTGATGGTAATGGTGGAGAAAGTACAGATGGACAATCTAGAGTGGAAATAACTGCAACCTATGATGTATCTGAGCAAGCACTGGAAGCTTTTCATAAATCGTATGATGTAACCTATCATTTAGAAAATGGTTCAGATGATATTAAAGATTCTTTAAATGCTGAATTTAAAAATTGGAAATTAAATGATAAAAAAATTAATGCTGGAGAAAGTTTGGGCAATTTAACTTCCATTAAAGGAGAAGAAATAACTTTAAAAGCCGAATATGACAATCCAGAATACAAAATAGAAAAAGAAAATCCAACAAAAGAAAACAATACACAAGATCAATATTATAAATATGAATTTAAAGATTGGACAGATGGCGAACATGATTATCAAAAAGAAAGTACTTTAACACTAACAGAAGATATAGAACTAAATGCCGAATATTTAAAAGTTATTGATTCTAAGCAATATATTGAAGAAAAAATGATAACGGAAGGTAGAAAGGATTTTACTACTTCATTAACTGGAAATACGTATACGATAGACATAGTAGATGTTAACGCTTCTATAATTGTGGCCACAGATATTCAAAAAATTGATGCTATTTTAAATAATGAAGATGTTTTGGATGTAAAACTTTCTTCCGCTTCCAATATCAAAAATGTAACATTAAAAGAGGAAGATAATATAGAATCTGAAATTAAATCGTTTCTTTCTAATATTACAAATACTACTCCAGATAAATTAACGGCAGAAAAGCATTTAAGTTCTTTATTCGAAAAAAGTATTTCTGTTACAGTAGACTTTGATCCTGAACTTGCTAAAACTACTGATGAAAAATCTTCTGTATCTTATAATTTAACATATACGAATAAAAATGAGCATATAATTACACAAGAAATGCTTTATAATTATGCAGATAGTGGAATAAAACCTGTTAATCAACCAAGCAAAGTTCATTATAGTATTAAACGAAATAAAAATGAAATAAGGGCTACTTATGCTAGCGCGGATGAAAAAGCGGCAGTTGTATGTGTTTTTCATAGCATGGGTTGTTTATTATCAGGAACAAGTACTTCTCTTGGAAGTGGAAACACAGGTATGAAAGAAAGTATAACTACTTATTTTAAAAATAAACAAATTGCTTCTATTGATATTTTAAAATCAGACCTAACAAAAGTTGATTCAATAGATGCAAGTGTTGGAGAAATGGACAATACAGCATTAGTTACGTTCGCTGCTAATATGCTTTATACTATGGGTATCATTGATAAGAAGCCAACAGGCAGTTTAGCTATGGATGCTCTTAGTATGACAGGTGTTAAATCTAAAGATATGGATAACAAAAATATAAAAATAAGAGTAAACTTAAACGAAGGATATATTTTTGAAGATGGTGTTGATAATTTGTTTAATATTCAAATATTAAATCCAGAAGAATATGCAAAATATAATGGTACTGAAGTTAAATAATTTAAATATTATCTCAGAGTATTGACAAAGATCAATACTCTTTTCATTTGAAAAAATATGTAGTATAATAAAAAACAAGTAAGGTTGCTTATTGTATCCAAAAATATAAGCTTATAAATCTTACTTTTTTTGTGCAAATTTGTATCAAATTTCAAATTTTTAATTTGCATAAGAAAATCTCTAAAAAATTCTAGGGGTTTGTCTACACTGTGAAATTAATCACTGATTAATTTTTTTTCATTTATTATAAGTGAAGTAGTTGAAGAAAAAGTAAATTTTAAAGAATATTTGATCTATTTAGGGTTTACAAATAAATTTATTGAGGGTAATAAAAAGAACAAATAGAGCCTATCTTAAAATTAATCTTTACTTTTTTCTTGCAATACAAGAAAAAAGTGATATACTAAAGTGCAAAAAGAAGAAATGAAGGAAGGTTTTGAAAAATGAAAAAAAGAAATGAAAAGGAATCTCTTAAACCAGAAATAACTTCTGGAGGGTGTATACTTAAAAAGTTAGTTGTAATTGCTTTAGTGATTATTACAACATTTGCTTTTGGTACAACGAAAGAAAAAAATGTATTTACATTTATTGCTCACATGGCAGGTGCTGGAAAAAGCGAATATGCAATTAAATTAAAAGTTGAAACACAGAAAGACGATCCAGAAATTCCAGAAAATACCGCAAAATTAAGTTGGGAAAATAATCAAAAGTATGCTTCATTTGATTATGTTATTAAAAGAGGAGTCAATGATAGTGTTGTAGAAAATTTTAGTCAAATTTTTGCTTTGCCTGAAGAACCAATTAAAGTTTTAAACGTTTCTCCAGTTGAGAAAAGTAATAACAAACATGATGCCTTAAATCAATGGATGACAGCCTATGGTCAAAACTTAATTGAAGTTACAACTGTATATATTGAGGATTTTAATAAAGAAGATGGTAACGATAGTTATAAAACTCAACTTTCAGAAATAGATGGTAAATATAAGTATGATTTAATATTTTTTGGGACATGGGATTCAAATAATAGTAAAGACTTAACTGAAAATTCCTCTAATGCTGTTAAAACCTTTATTGAATCTAAACATGGCGTTATTTTTGGTCATGATACCATTGCAAATATTGGTACAAGTGGTAGTTTATATCATCCTAATTTTGTGAGTTTGCAAACATATGTAGATATTGAAACTCAAAAAGAATGGAATAGTACGCATAACCATGATACACATGTAAAAATTACGAAACATGGAGTATTTACGACTTATCCTTATAAAATTGGAGACGTTGATACGATTCTTGAAATACCACAATCTCATAATTTAGGACAAGTTGCGAATGGTGATATTTGGCTACAATTTAATAATGAAAATGCACTAGATCATACGGGTGGAAAATATCAAAGTAATAAAAATTTTTATTTAACAACCTCTAAAAAATGGAACTGTGCGATGATACAAACTGGGCATTCCAGTGGTAAGGCAACGGAAGATGAACAACAAATTATTGCTAATTTAATTTTCTATCTATGGTATCAAAATAATACTAAAAATAGTCCTGAAATGGTAGACAAAACATTTGAAGATATTGATGCACCAACTAAACCAGTAGAAACAGAAAATGGAATTGATAAAGATTTAGATGCTAAAACAGCAACTGTTACTATACAAGCAGAAGATAAAGGAACACATTATAGATGGGAAATTGAAGGATATGATAATTCGAAATCAGAAGAAGAAGCCGAAGAAAGTAAAATAACTTCAAATGTAATCGAAAAGACAAGAGTTACTGGTATTGTAAAATATCAATACATAATCGATGGTTCTTCAGATACCGTCATCTGTAAGAATGATGGTAAAGATCCTGAAAATTGTGTTAAAGAAGAAGATTTAATAAGCATAGATAAGGTATCATCAGAACCAGATACAACCATTACTTTAGCAATAGCAGATATTCCAATCGGAGATAAGTTAAAAACATATTTACATGTAAGAGCAGTTGATGGAGCAGGGAATTATGGAGAACAAGCAGATATTTTAGTGCATGAAGATTTAGCGCCAGAAATTGAAGTAACAAGTATAACCCCAATAGAATGGACAAAAGGTGATGTTACGATTAATGCAACAGCAACAGATGAAGATGGAATAGTAGTAGAGTTTAAAGAAGATACTACTGCAAAAGCAAGAAAAACAAGAGCAATAAATACAGAGAGTAGTAATTTAACTCTTACTGAACAAGTAAATGGAACATATACATTAAAAGCAACAGATAATGCTAAGAAATCTAGTACCAAAGATGTAACCATTAGTAATATTGATAAGGAATCTCCAACGATTGATGAATTTGAAATCAATGTTGAAACAGATATAAATGGAGTATCAACAGCAGATGTAAATGTTCATCTAAAAGATAATATATCAGGAATACAAAAAGTCATTTTACATTGTGGTAGTATTAGTAAGGTTTTAGAAGAAGATACACATCCAAACGATGGTATTCATTATGGAATTAAAAATCAAACAAGAAATATTACAATTACTGATGCAGAATTAGATGCAAATAATGGTATGTGTTCATTAGAAGTTATCGATTTTGCAGGCAATACAAGTAGTAAAGATATAGAACTTGATGCTTCACTAACTGTTATCCATAGAGATCATTTACATCATGAACGAGAGGCATTAAAAACAGAAACTAAAAAAGGTACAGTAGGAGAAAGATATACAACTACTCCAGCAGATATTCCAGGATATCGATATGTTGCTGAAGCAGAGCCAAGTAATAAAGAAGGAATCTATACGATAGCTCCTCAAACTGTTTATTATGAATATGTAAAACAATATAACATAAATATTCAAAAAGTAGATAGTAGTGATCTTACAACAGAAATAGGTGGAACAACACCTTCAGTTACAGGAGATGAAGGTTCAACGCATGTAGTGGATGCACCAAGTGTAAGTGGCTATAAAGCAGTAGGATACTATATTAATGATGATTCCAAAAATATTATTTCTAGTACAAGTGTTAATCAAAAACTTACAGGGGATGTAACAATCACATTTGTATATGATAAATTATCTACGGTGAAAGTAATATTTGAAAATTATGACACAAATGAAGAAATAGGTCGAAAAGAAGTTGTATATAAAAATGAGGAAGAAAATCAAACGTATCAATTTATTGCTGATTCCATTGAAAACTATACACTAGTCGGTTATAAAATAGATAATGGTGCATATACAGAAATTGAGGAATCAAAACCTTACGTCGAAATTACAATGGGTACAGAACCTGTAACAATCATTTTCTATTATAAAGAACATTCACAAGGTATCATCGTTCATTATGTAGATCAATATAGTGGTGAACTTTTAGATTTTAAAGTTTATAATGGAAATGTTAATGATACGCAAGATCTAGAAGAACTAAAATTTAATGGTTATCAACTTGTCAAAGGTGTGGAAAATAATCAAGCTATCTTTGATGAAAAAGTAAAAAATGTTTATTACTATTATCTAAAAGAAGTGACCATAAGTATAGTTGGAAAAGATGCCATTACGGGAGAGATCTTATATCAAGATACTAAAACTGGACTTGAAGGCAAAACGGAAACAATAAAAACCAAGAAAGATTTTAAAAATAGTAATCAATATCGTTTACAAGGTTCTAGTACGAAAGAAGTAACGTATGACAGTCAAACGAAAGAAACGGTAACATTCTACTACAATCGAATTTCTGGTGGTGTAAAAATATACTATATCGATAAAGATACAGGAACAATTTTAGACTCTCGAACGATTTCAGGAGTAGAAGGACAATCTTATACAACTGTTCAAAATACATATGAAAATTATGACTTTGTTGAAGTTGTAGGAAATCCAACAGGACAAATGACAGTAGAAGAAAAAGTAATTAAATATTACTATACGAAGAAACTAGGAAAGATAGTTATCATCTATGAAAATGCTAGCGGAGAAGAAATAAGTAGAACTAATTACACAGGTAAAGTAGATGAGAGCTACAACCTCGAATTAGAACATATCTATGGTTATGAAACGATAGGAGTAATAGAAGGAAGTTTAAGTGGAAGCTATCTAATAAACGACCAAGTAGTAAGAGTATTAGTAGAACAATTAAGAAGTAAGATCACAATTAAATATGTGGATGAAAAAGGAAAAGAACTTGATAGAGAAGAATATGAAGATTATGTAGGAAATCTCTTAGAAATGGATTTACCAAAATTCAAAGGGTATGAAATTGATGGAGAAAGTAATATGAGTTTAGAATATATAGAAGAAGATCAAGAAATAACCATCAAGTATAAAAAGAATACCCAAAATCCACAAACAGCAACAAGTAATATAGTAAGTTACGCAATACTTGGAACGATCTCTTTAATGGGAATGATAATCACTACAAAAAAGAAACCAAAGAAAGACTAGGAAAAGAAACTATAAGAAATAGAAATAAATTCTTATAGTTTTTTTAATAAAAATGACCCAAAGATTGCGAAAATATGTGGAAAAGAATCTAACATAATAAAAAAATCGTGGTAAATATTTGTCTATAATATTATATAAACTACATACCAACGACTTATTTTTCTTTAATTTTCTTTTTATTTATTATATTAAAATTTAATGATTGCGAAAAATTTTTGCTCTTTAGTGCTGATTTAAATATTTTATAATTGACAATTCTTTTAAATGTAATGTATAATTATTTTAATAATAGAGAAGGAATAGAGGACGTTTATGAATATTAAGAGTCAAAAAGGTTTTACTTTAGTCGAATTATTAGCGGTTATTGTAGTATTAGCAATTATACTTTTAATTGCTTCAAATAATGTATTTACTCAAATTACGAAAGCAAGAAAAAATGCTTTAGCAATAGAAGGAAATGAGTTAATTGATGCAGCGAGAAGTGCCTATCAAAATGCCATCTTAGATGGAAATATTACAACGGGCAGTGCCTGTTTTAGTCTAGACTATTTATATAAGGAAGGTTTATTTAGCAAAGGGGAAAAAGATAATTATTCAGGAAGTGTTTTAGTAAAGCCAAATGGTAATCAAGTTACTTATACTTTTTGGATAGGCAATGGAAGTTATACTATTACTGGAGATACTGGTACAACTGGAGCTAATGCTAGCGAAGGTGCTACGGCTTCTAGTAATTGTGGAAATGAGGACGTTAGTAATCATTTTAATGGAAATTAAAGAAGTAACACTTCTTTTTTTTTGCCTTTTATGAGATAATAAGTTTGGTGAAGTATATGATTATTGGATGCCATGTAAATTTTACAAATGAACAACTTTTAGGAAGTACGAAACAAGCTTTAAGTTATGGAGCAAATGCATTCATGTTTTATACAGGTGCTCCTCAAAATACAATTCGAAAAAATCTTGATAGCGTTTTAACAGAAGAAGCTAAAACTTTAATGAAAGAAAATGGGATTCTACTTGAAAATGTAATTTGTCATGCGCCCTATATTATTAATCTAGCGAATAATATCGATATCGAAAAATGGCAATTTAGTATCAATTTTTTAAAACAAGAATTGGAAAGATGTAAGGCATTAGGTATTTTTTATATTGTTGTACATCCAGGAAGTGCTGTATCTTTGGATAGAGATGTTGCTTTAAAAAATATTATTGATGCTTTAAATAGTATAATAAAAGAAGATGGACCGATGATTCTTTTAGAAACAATGGCAGGAAAGGGAAGTGAATGCGGCTGTACTTTAGAAGAAATAAAAAGTATATTAGATGGAGTATCTTCTAAAAATATAGGAGTATGTATTGATACTTGTCACTTAAATGATGCTGGTTATGACATAAAAGATTTTGATTTGTTCCTTGAGAAAATAGATACTTTGATTGGATTAGAAAGAGTTCATTGTGTGCATTTAAATGATAGCAAAAATCCATTAGGAAGTCATAAAGATCGTCATGAAAACTTGGGACTTGGAACTATTGGTTTTGATACTTTATATAAAGTAGCCACAAACGAAAAATTAAAAGATGTTCCTAAAATATTAGAAACACCTTATATTGAAAAAGAATATCCGCCTTATAAACAAGAAATTGATTCTTTAAAATCGGGAATTTTTAAACCAAATTTAATTGAAGAAGTAAAAGAATACTATAAAAAGTTCTTGTAACGAATAGAATATTCTTTAAATAATTTTTTGATTTTACTTAAATTTTCTTCTGAAAATTTATCTTTATAACGATCAAGATTTAATGCATTTGGGTTTGCAATTACTGTTGCCCAATTTTTTTTCACAAAAAGATAGGTAAAATCAAGTTCTTCTTCAGAAAGAAAAACATTATTTTTAAGAGCAAAAGCATTGACTTGTTCTTTTGTTAATTTTTCCATATACCTTTCTATAATATTATACATAATACCACCTAATATATTGTATGAAAAAACAATTTTTTTGAATACTAAGAATAGGTGTTTTTTATGAAAAAGATCTATTTGTTTTTAATATTTTTTCTATTTCTTTTTTCTAGTTTTAATCTGTATTATAAAATTTTTAAACAAAAAGAATATTATGAAAAAAGTTATAATGAAAAAACGAATATATACGTTACCTCTTTTTCTAGACCGAGAGGAAGAATTTTGGATATAAAGGGACGTATTTTAGTAGATAATGTTGGGGTAAAAACTATTGTTTATCGTAAAGTAAATGATGTTACAACGGAAGAAGAAATAAAAATAGCTTCTCAATTGGCAAAAATTTTAAGTTTTAAAGAAAAAGTCAGTCTAACAAATTTAAAAAAATTTTGGCTTATTACGCATCAAGATGAAGCAAAAAAATTGATTACAGAAGAAGAATATGATTTATATGAGAAGAGAAAACTAAATAGTCAAGATATTTATTTATTAAAATTGGATCGTATTAGTGAAAAAGAGTTGGCAATTTTTTCAGAAGAAGATAAAGTTACAGCTTATATATATAGTCTTATGAATAAAGGGTATTATTATGATGCTAAACAAATTAAATTTGAAGTTACTGATGAAGAATATGCTCAAATATTAGAAGCCAAGATACAGGGAATAACAAGTGAAATGGCTTTCATTAGAGATTATCCTTATGGTTCTACTTTGAGAAGTTTATTTGGTAGTGTAGGAAGTATTCCAAAAGAATTGGAAAATGAGTATAAAACTCTTGGGTATAGTTTAGATGATTTAGTGGGCATCAGTTACTTAGAAAAAGAATATGATTTTTATTTAAGAGGAGAAAAAGATATTTATAAAGTCTTGCCAGATGGTACTTTAAAGTTAGAACATCAAGGAAAAAGGGGCAATGATTTGGTTTTGTCGATTGATATAGATATGCAACTAGAAATTGAAAAAATTGTTAAAGAAAAAATTTTAGAGGGGAAAAAACTTAAAAATACGGAATATTATCAAGGAAGTTATGTAATCGTTGGAGATCCTTTAAATGGAAGTATTAAGTCTATCGTTGGGCTAAAATTAATTAAAAATAATGTATTTAAAAATGTTGAAAGTGATGTTATTCATTTATCTTTTACAGCAGGTAGTATTGTAAAGGGTGCTTCTATGGCGATGGCTTATCAACAAAATTTAGTCGATGTTGGTAAAAAAATAAAAGATTCTTGTGTCAAGCTTTATTTAGTTCCTGAAAAATGTTCTTATAAAAGTCTTGGCTATATTGATGATATTACAGCATTAAAAACAAGTAGCAATTATTATCAATTTTTATTAGCTATTAAACTAGCTGGCTATTCTTATGCACCAAATTTAAAAATGAAAGTAAGTGAAAAAGAATTCAATATTTATCGCGATACTTTTGCTCATTTTGGATTGGGGGTTAAAACGGGTATTGATTTGCCAAATGAACAAACGGGAATTAAAGGAACTACAATTGCTCCAGATTTGCTTTTAAATTTTGCTATTGGCCAGTATGATACCTATACCCCTTTATCTCTTTTACAATATATAAATACTATTTACAATAATGGGGTTCGTTATCGCTTGTCTTTAATGGAAAAAATTGTTGATAATGAAGAAAATACTATTTTAGAAAATCCTCATGAAGTATTAAGTACTTTTTCTTTAGATACTACTTATTTTGAACGTATAAAAACGGGTTTTTACGAAGTAATTAACGGAGGAACAGGTTCAGGTTATGTTGATCCATCTTTCAAAGCTGCAGGAAAAACTGGAACAAGTGAAACAATTTATGATAGTGATGGGGATGGAGTAGGAGATGTTTCGACTATTAACAATACATTTGCTATGTATGCGCCGTTTGATGATGCTAAATATAGTATGGTTGTGGTAAGTCCCAATGTAAGTCATTATAATGGAATTACCAATTATTTTGCTTATATTAATCGTTACATTAGTAAAGCTGTTAGTGATTATTTATTTCAAAAAGAACAAACTACTTAAAAAAATTAGTTGTAAAAAAAGGAAATAGCAAATTTGCGTTGTATATATAAAGATGAGGAGGTGAAAAAATTTGGTTGATACAGAAAATAA
>CANQHC010000032.1 GCA_947623595.1 uncultured Clostridia bacterium
TGTATTTTATAATATTTAAAGTATATAAAAGTGATTTTGACGGTATCAATTTTGTTTATTTTAAATATTTAACATCTACATTATTTAAAATTATTATTTGTGAAATAGCTAGTTTATTTAATATTTCAAATACTTTATTATGTTTTAGTTTTATTTATGTTGTGAATTGTTTAAATTTAATGTATTTTCATATAGCTGTTTTAAAGCCCAATCTGACATATCTATAATAGGCTCATACATAAAACTATTTAGGTGGATACTCTCTGGTGTCATTAAATTTACTTCATCTACTATTTTTATTTGATCTTCTGATAGAAATGGTTTAGCACTTTCACTCCAATATCTTGTTTGAACACCTGAGCAGTCTAAAGGTATATTATTAGCAACAAGAATTGGTTTCAAAAATTTTTCGAGCTCTAATCTAATTGCCATGGATAAAATAATTTTATTTTCTAAAATAATTTTTTCAGTAAGAGAATTGCAAATTTCAGTTGCTAAATTATTAATTAAAGCTAAATAGTTTTCATCATTATCTGTTGAAAAAGTATTACTAAATTCACTTTTAAAACTATTAGGAATCATATTCCAAATATCAGATAATTTTAGAGCACTTGTGTCAATTGGAGTAGATTTTAAGTGTAATAGACAAGTTAATTTTGAATACTCTACATCTAACAACATATATTCTGTTAAATTTCTATAAAAAGGTATACTAGCAATCAATTTTATTTTTTTGTTATTGTTATTAATATTCCCATCTTTTATGTTTTCTACAATACCTTTGGAGAAGTAGTCTTTTAAATACCCAAAATTTGTCATTTTCAATTCTTCATTTTTTGTCTTTTGAACTATATAACATTTTTCTCTTTTAATTCCTAGTCTACTAACAACAGTTCTATAAAAATCAAAATTATGAGTAAGTATTAGTAAATCTATGTATTCGTTTTTTGATATATCAGAAAGATATTCTACAATTGCATATTTATTTTTATAGTCAAAAGAATCTGCTATATCATCTACTATTATTAAATGCTTACCAGAACCTTGTACAGCTTTTTCTTTTATAATCTCTATATCGAATAAAATATATAATAAATACATAGCTCTTTTTTCACCCATACTTAAAGATTTCATTAACTCATCTTTTCCAAAATCAGCATATTGTTCTTCAGCAGTGTCTTTACATCTTGTATAAGTAAAGTATAGATTAGGAGCCTCATCTTTTAATAGAAAATTAGCTTTATTAGATATTTTTACTTCAAATGGAACTTTAAATCTTCTATTAAATTCATCTACAACTCTTTGCCATCTTTCAGCTTGCTTTTCAGCACTTTCATATAACTTTTTTATTTGAGTAGAGAAAGAACTTATTTTTGAGAAATATACAGAAAAATCTTTTTCTAAACTATTTAAATAATGAACCCATAACAATTTTTTTAAATTTTCTACATCGTTAAAATAAACAATTATTTCCTTATTAGAAAGTATTATTTCTCTAAGAGTTCTAACACTGTCATTTCCAGTTAATTTTTTCTTTAAGTCTTGTAAAGCTTTTCCTATTTCAGGTGTAGAATAAATTTTATCTAATTGCTCATTAATTATGTTATTCCATTCTTTTAAACTTTTAATTTCTATTCCATTTTGCAATACAATTTTATGATTATTTATGAATAAATCATGTTTTTTAAAGGATTTTCCTAATTCTTCAGCGTTATAATCACTAAAATTTTTAGATAGTACTTCATTATTAGAAATTAACTCATTTAATAAATCAACATATTTATCAATTAATTCTAAAAAATTTTGACTTGTTATAATAGGTTCTGTTTTTTCATTTATTAAGTCAGTATATTTTATATTATTAAACAATTCTATGTTTTCCATCTCTGAATATATTTCATTTAATTTAGCAAAAATATCAGACCAATCAGATTTTTTATTAATTTTTAAATCTTTTCGTAATTGGCTTTCTATATCTTTTTGTAAAAATCCAGAAAGTTGACTTAAATTACTTTTAAATTCTGATAGTTCTTCTGCAAATTGAGAAACTAAAATTTCATAATCTTTTCTAGTTTTTTCATCTGATAGCAATGTACTAATAGTTTCTTTTGATAATTCAAATCTCTCATCAAAAGATTTAACTACATAGATATTATCGTTTTTTGAAAGTTGTGCATTTGTATAAGTACTCGAATAATATTGAACAATATAACTTGTATTAAGTCCATTAAATATTCTATCTGTTGTCTTATTTCCTTTTGAAATATCATCAAAAACATTAGAAAACGATGTTTTCATTACTCCGTTTGGTGCATAAATAATTGCCTTATTTGAATTAGTAAAATTTATTTCTTTTAATTCAAAACTCTTTAATCCATAACAATTTTCAAATTTTCCACTTAACATATTATTTGTCCTTTCTCCTAATTATGGCAAATTTGCCATAATTAAATTTATTCATTTAATTCTAAATTTTTCTTTTCTTCTTCTATTGCATCAATTAATTCTTGCTCTGTTGGCAAATGTAATTTATAACTAGAAGAAAAAATATTTTTGTTATCTTCTGGTAATGTATATTTTACTACTGTTTTATTTTTTAAAGTAGAGAGTAATATTCCAACAGTTGGGTTTTCATCATCATTTTTTATTTCTCTATCGTAATAGTTAACATACATTTGCATTTGACCAATATCTTGATGAGTTACTTTTCCGATTTTTAAATCAATTATAACAAAACATTTTAACAATCTATTATAGAAAACTAAATCAGGATAGAAATGGTCTTCTTCTAATGTTAATCTTACTTGTGACCCTACAAACATAAATCCTTTTCCCAATTCTAATAAAAATTCTTTTAAATGTTCTAATATGTTTTTTTCTAAATCAGATTCCAAATAATCAGTATTTTCTTTAATATCAAGAAATTCAAGTACAAATGGGTCTTTTACTAAATCTTTACTTTCTTTTAGTTCTTGTCCTTTTTCTGCTAATTCTAATACTTTATTTTTGTCTGCTGATAATAATAATCTTTCATATAATAAAGAACCTATTTGTCGTTGTAATTCACGAACACTCCATCTTGAATTTATAGTTTCTTTGATATAGAAATTTCTTTTTGGTTCCTCGTCTATTTTTAGTAATTCAAGATAATGTGACCAACTCAATTGCGACGACACTGTTGTCGCAATTGGAAAATAAATATAGAATTTTCTCATTCTTTCTAGATTTCTTTTAGAAAAACCTTTTCCAAATTCATTAGTTAATTTTTGTGATAATTTTTCAAGTACTGTTTCACCATAAGAAGCTCTTTCATCTCCATGTTGTATTTCCATAATTGCTTTTCCAATATTCCAATACAAATTAAGCATCTCAGTATTGACAGTAGAATATACTTTATTTCTACTATTAATTACTAATTCTTTAATACTATCAAATATATCATTGATTTCATTATAATTATTGATTAATTCGTTATTCAAAGTAATTCCTCACTTTCTAATTGAGTGGATAACATTTGCACAATTTAAAAACTAGCCGTATTATACCATAGAAAGTAAAAAATTTCCATTAGATTGTCTAAAAATATTATTTTTTAGTCACATTATTATTGTATTTTATAAAAAATATGATATACTTTAATAAATTGATTGACATTTGTATTGATCGTCCAAGAGAGAAAAAGTTGTAGATAACTACGACGTCCGCTCCATTTTGACTAAATCAGTTTTATTACTAATTCATATAGGATATGGATATTTTAAAAAAATAGCCCTAAAAATTTTATTTTATAAGGAGCTATTTTCTGTTTACTTGCATAAAACTCTGTTCTGTGCTATAATAATGGCTACTTGGCAATGCCACTATATTTTATGAGAGGATGAATTGTTATGCTAAAACTATTTTTTACTAACCGGTATTTTCGCTGGGTATTTATTGAACGTATAAAACTCCAAATTATATCTTTACCTATCATCCATTATATCTACACTCATATTAAAGCACATAAAATTAATAGACGTTTTAAGGATTTAAGTTCATGGGAGCGATATCTGGCTATTAAGAATTATGAAAATCAGGGAAAACTATCTTCTTTTATAGTATTATTAATCGCCTTAAAAGCTTGTATGATGCCCTCTTTTACGGATAAAGAATTATTTCAAAAAGTAAAAAATAATATACTAGAAATGGATTTAATAAATGAATCAGAATATACTGAATTTAAAAGTTGGCTAAAGGAAATTGATTTTACCCAAAGGAATGCAGATAAAGTTCAAGAAGTTATAGATAGCTTTGATTTACCCTCATATTAATAAAATCCCTATGGAAAACAAATTTGTTTTTCCATAGGGATTTTTAGTATTACAGATTTTTGTGCCATATATTTATTTAATAATACAAATTATGAATGACAATAAGTAATTTAATATTCTTCCAAATCCAAAAAAAGTAGCTAAAACTATTGAAAAATATAGAGTTTTATAATATAATTTTTACAATTTAGCAAACATGCTAATTAATCTTTATAATCTCCTTTTGGAGTTAAACATAAATAAGCACTAGCAACACAATAATTATTGAAGGAGGAAAACACAATGGCAAATGAATTTTTGGCAATATCAGACGGAACATTTACATTATCAGAAACGGAAGTGAAAAATCAGTTCTATTTTTATCGGAATGATGGAGAAGTTTTAATTGATATAGGCAGAGAACCAATGGATTTCTATAATGCATACATTATGCAAAAAATGATGAATGGCGAAATAACCGATATGGTTATAAACAATATCTATTCTGAAATGTCTGATGATGGAAAATGTATTAGACTGACTATCTGTAAAATCGGCGAAAAGCCTGTAAAAAGTAATAATTCAACTGTCATAGATAAACACCCCAATTTTATAAAGCGCTTGTTTCATAAAATCTTTGGGTAATACAATTAAGGGTAGAAAATAGCGCTCTAGCTATTATCTACCTTTTTATTATTTCTTATCTTACCTCAAAGTAATTAAGATTTTTCAAAAACTAAAAAATTAGTGCAATAATAAGTAAAAAAATGAAGTATCATATTAACTCTAAAAATATTATATGGTATAATATTTTAAATTTAAATAAGATAGAAATAAATAATATTTATTTAAAAGGAGATTGCATTACTATAATATGAAATCAAAGAAATCAATTAGAACCAAATTAGTGCTAACAATTATTTTTATAATAATCATAATAATTGTTATTGCATCAATTATTTATATGAAAAAAAGTAATAACGATAATTTATTATATAGTACAACATATTATTTTGGATTTCGGAAGTAGAAACACAAGAATTTATACAAATGGAGATGTGTATGATGATTTAGAAATAGAAGATCCAAATCATGAGCCGAATTATAAGTATTTAAAAACCTTGAATAAAGTTGAATTAAATGATTTAAAATCCAAACTAAATAGTGAGTCATATAGTAAGATAATACAAGAATATATAATCCAGTTAGTATATGGAGTTAAAGAATTTGATAACTTTGGAAATTACTAAAAAATATATTAAATAATAATGTCAAATGAAGAAAATTGAGAATCTACATTTGCTTATTCTCATTGACTTTTCTGTTTAAACTATAAAACTATATTTATTAGGAGTATTATATTATGAAAAAAATTAAATATATTTTCATTGCATGTGCAATGGTAAGAGAAGCAAAATTATTTATTGATAAATTAAATAATATTAGAAAAGAAACTGTATATGGATTTAATTTCTATTTTGGAAATCTTGACGATAAAAATATAATTGTAGGCATCTCTTCCCCACGGTTTAATTAATATGAGTTCTATGATTAGTATTGCTATAGTAAATTATGATATTAGTACAATTATCAATTATGGTATGGTTGGAGCTTATGAGAATAATATTCATAAGAAAGATTTGATTATTGGTAGTGAGTGTATTAATATCAATTCATATATTACAGCTAACTTAACTACAGGTATTGATATTAATTTATGGAATTTGGTTACTTTTACTGATGGCGGAAAAGATGAATTGATAATATATAATGCTAATAGTATGTTATTAGATACTATTAAAAAAGTAAAATATGAAGATTCTAATGTCATTTTAGGAAGAATTGGTAGTGGTGATGTATGGGATAAAGAACATGAAAAAATTCGTCTATTACGAGATAAATATAAAGTATGCTGTGAAGATATGGAAAGTGTAGCTATATATCAATTAGCTACTAAATATAACATTCCATGTATATCAATTAAGGGAGTATCAAACAATGAAATATTAAATGAAAATTATGATGATAGCGTGCTTAATAATTTAGTGAATTATGTAATATTGTTTATTAAGCAATTAAAATAATATTATAACTTTATATGCAAAAAATCTTCTAGATTTCCTAGAAGATTTTTTGTATATATTATTAAATCCATTCCCCATACTTTTTAATATAAATTCTCTTAGCAATTAATGCTATGAAACAATATAAAATAGGAACTAAAATTATAATTGGAATATATTGTAATGGTATTGGTACAAGTCCAATTAATTTTCCAAGTACTGTAAATGGAATAACTACACCAATAATTGCCAATAATATTGAAGAAAAATATACTAATTTATGAGCATTACTTTCTATAAATGGAGTTTTTGCTGTTCTAATAATATGCATTCCAAGTAAATTAGACACTATACTATAAGAAAACCATACTGTTTGGAATGTAGCTACATCATGTAATTTGAATACCATTAATAGGATTGCAAAAACTAAAATATCAAAAATAGAACTTATTGGTCCCATAAACAACATAAACTTTTTTAAACTATCTATACTAAATTTTCTTGGCTTTTTCAAATATTCACTATCGACATTATCAAAAGGTAATGTTAATTGACCAAAATCATACAATAAACCTTCTACTAATAACTGAATTGGTGTTTCTGGCAAAAATGGTAAAATTACACTTGCAATAATTACAGACATAACTTCTCCAAAGTTAAAACTAGTTGAAAGTTTTATATATTTCATTAAATTTGCAAATGTTTTTCTTCCGTTCGGTTACTCCATCTAGCAATACATGTAAGTCTTTTTCTAATAAAATTACGTCAGCAGACTCTTTTGCTATATCTACTGCAGTATCAACTGAAATACCAACATCTGAATTTATTAGAGATGGAGCATCATTAATACCGTCACCCATGTACCCTACTATATTATTTGATTCATGTAGAATTCTAACAATTCTAGCCTTTTGAATAGGAGAAAGTTTTACAAAAATATTATTTTTCTTTAATAGTCTTATTACTCCTGCATCAGTCAATTTTTCAATTTGCTTGCCTTCTATTATACTATTAGAATTAATTCCTACTTTTTTGCAAATACATCTGGTAATTTCCATATTGTCTCCTGTCAAAACAATAACACGAATTCCAGCAGAATTTAGTTTTTCAATAGCAGATTTTGCACTTTCTTTTGGTGGATCTAAAAATCCAATAAATCCCAAAAGAATCATATTTTTTTCGTCTTCCACACTATAATCTGGAACATCTGGAATATCATTCTTTTGACAAACAGCAATTACTCTTAACCCATCTTTATTCATATTGTTAGAAATCTTTTTTATATTATCTTTAATTTGTTTTGTAATTGGAGATATTGTACCTTGATAATCTACCATAGTACAGATATTAAGAATCTCCTCTACTGCCCCTTTTGTTATTAGTTGTCTTTTGCTTCCATCTGTTACTACAACAGATAATCTTCTTCTTGTAAAATCAAACGGAATTTCATCAATTAATTTATATTGATTGACATATTTTTTCATATCATGTTGCATTGCTCTTGCTACAACAGCTTCATCAATATTTCCCCTTAATCCAGTTTGAAAATATGAATTTAAAAATGCATGTTTTAGAATTCTAAAATCTTCTTCTCCATGTATATCTAAATATTTTTCCAAAACGATTTTATCTTCTGTTAATGTTCCTGTTTTATCAGTACATAATATATTGATTGCACCAAAACTCTGAATTGCATCTAGCTTTTTTACTATAGTTTTCTTTTTTGACATTCTAACTGCACCTTTTGAAAGGCTAGAAGAAAGTATTACAGGAAGTAATAATGGTGTAATACATATTGCTATTGCAACTGCAAAAGTAAATGCTGTTACTATACTATGTTTTGATACATTTAGTATAAAAACAATTGGTACAAGTATTATCATAAAACGAATTAATAATTTACTTATATTTTCAATACCTGACTGAAAAGCTGATTTTGCCTTATTACTCGACATAGTATGTGCTACTTTTCCAAAATAAGTATCATCAGCAGTTTTTATAACAGCACATTTAGCACTTCCGACTTATTACATTAGTTCCCATAAAACAAATATTGTTTAAATCTGAAATACTATCAACTTCATCTAATTTTATATCTAAATCCACACTCTTCTTTACCGCTTCCGATTCACCTGTTAAAGAAGATTGTCCAACATATAAGTCCTTTGATTCTAAAACTCTAAGGTCTGCAGGAATTAAACTTCCAGCTGATAGTACAACAATGTCACCTAATGTCACTTCATTAATTGGAACTTGAACTTCTTTTTTATTTCTTATAACAGTAGTAGTTGTTGCTACTAATTCTTTTAATTTTTGGGCAGCTTTGTTAGAATGATACACTTCAAAAAATTCTAAAAGTGTACTTGAAATTACTAATATTGCAATAACAATAATATTTGCATAACTTGGTACTTTTGCTAAATATACATCTGTATAAAATAATATACAAGCAATTCCAAGTAATATACTATTAAAAGGACTAAATAAACTTTCAAAAAAATAACGATACCATTTTTTAGGTTTAGCTTGTTTTACTTCATTTAGTCCATACTGATTAATGCGATTTTGAGCTTCTTGTTTTGTTAAACCACTTTCTTTAATAGAAAACTTTTTTAAAAATTCCTCTTTGCTTAAAGAACTTTGCATTCCATACATTTTCTCTACATTTACTTCTTCTTTTGAATTCTGCATATTTTAAATCAACTCCGTTTTTTTGTTTTATTATACCACTAAATTAATATTTTTAAGCAAAAATTTTATAAATCTATTTAATATTATTTTTGCATTTATACAAAGTTTCTTTATTGCTTACATTTCTAGCATTAACCCATATTAATTTTTTTAATAAATTATGTCAAAATTAATAGGAGCGGAAAAACCGCTCCTATTTTATGCCATTTTTTACTCCTTTTTCTCCTCCTTCTGAGGAATGGGAATTACTTCATCACCCTCATCGAGGGGGAACCACCTTCCGGACGGAGTCCGTACGGTAGACTTCCACCCCTGGCTCTGCATGTACAGAAGCAAGAGAGAGGAAATTTTAGGGAATTTGCTCGGGATTTCTTCCACTTCTACTTTGCAGCCGTAATACCTCCAAGATTGGTACTTTTTCTTTCCGACGATTTCCTCCTTGTCAACGGCAGTAATCTCCTGTTGATAAATACGCCAGCGCTCGACACCGTGGATTCCTCCGGGGAACTCAGGCTTCGTTACCTCCACGATGGACAACCGACCAGCATAGTCCTCGCACTCGCAGAAAAATTTCAACATCTCTAGCCATCCTTTCGCCAATATGGCATTTTTTATACAGTACGTCTCCGCACTTGTATATATTATAGCATATTATGTTAATTTTTTCAACTTTATGTATACATGTTTACTAATGCACTAAGCAAATAAATGTATAAGTATTAATACATAATTTATGTTACCTTAACTTTTATCTATTGCCAATTAAAAAATTTATTCACATATATTTTTAATTTTGTATTGAAAAAAATATGGAACTATTATAATCTAATAATAGTCTAAATACAAGGAGATATTTTATTATGACAAGTTTTATTTTAAAAATAATCGCGATTATTTCTATGGCAATAGATCACATTGGAATTGCCTATTTTAAATATACAACTTCTATGAATGTAATTGGTAGAATTGCATTTCCTATTTTTGCATTTCAAATTTCAGAGGGATATACCCATACAAAAAATTTAAAAAAATATTTTTTTAGACTTTTTCTATTTGCTTTAATTTCTCAAATACCTTTTTTCCTATTTGAGTCTCTTTTTATGGAAGATTATTCTTTAAATATATTTTTTACACTTTTTTTTGGATTACTTTGTATTTTTATTTATGACAAGATTTGTAATTCTTCTCATCACATAAGTAAAAAGAAATGGTTGGATATTTCTTTAAAATATATTCTTGCTTTTACAGTAATATTCTTTATAGGAATATTAGCTCAAGTTTGTAATTTTGATTATGGATTTTTTGGAATTGCTATTATTTTTCTATTTTACTTTTTTAGAAATCATAAAGTTTTGATGGCTATATCATTTATATTGGCATGTATCATAAATTATTTACCTAATATTATAAAATATCCTCAATATATTGGAATATATTCTCAACTATGCTTATTTACTATACTTCCTATTATCTTTATTTGTATGTATAATAAAAAACAGGGTAAAAAAATAAAATATTTCCTTTATGCTTTTTACCCTATTCATTTACTTCTTATTTATATTGTCTTTGGTTTGATTTTTAAATAAATACATTTTAGTGTAATTTTATGTTTACTATTTTTGAGTAGCAAAATTAATTCCCCTAGCTACAACACTTGACATATTTTCAATCAACTCATCTATTTCTTTTGGTGTTACAATAAAATTATATTCTTCCGGTGCCAGTACTTCTTTAATCATTTCATATTTATTTTCTTCTTGAAGCTTATTTAAAAAATCATTTGACTTTGCTTCTTCCTGTACTTTTTGAATAAATAAATCTAAACAGTCTGCTGCAATTGTAGCTGCTTCTACAACAGTTGGAATACCAATTGCAATAACCGGAATTCCAAGTGTATCTTTAGTTAATTCTTTCCTCTGGTTTCCCACTCCAGCTCCAGGAACAATTCCAGTATCTGCAATTTGTACTGTGCTACTAATTCTTTCGATACTTCTAGAAGCTAAAGCATCAATAACTATAACTAATTTTGGATGAATGTTATCTACAATTCCTTTTAATATTTCTAATGTTTCAATTCCTGTAGTTCCTAAAACGCCTGGTGAAATAGCACTTACTGGTCTTGTATCTTTATCTAATAAATTTGGCATATATGTTAGCAAATGCCTCGTAATATCAATATCTTGTATAACTTTAGGTCCAAGTGCATCAGGAGTAACATATAAATTTCCAAGCCCTACAACTAGAATATCATCTTGCTCTCCAACTAAATTTGATAATAAAACTTTTAATTCTTTAGTTACTGCTTCAGAAGCTTTTTGAATATCTTCTTCTCCGGCTATTTTCATATTTTTTATATCTATTGTAATATAATTTCCTGCTTTTTTTCCAATTGCTTTTTCCCCTTTTTCATTCAAAATTTTTACTTTTGTAATTTTAATATTTTCTCCAATTTGTTCCTCATTTGTTTCTATACCATCTATTTCATTTTGCAAATTATTTGCCTTTTTATATAAATCTCTTCTTTCCAATGCTAAATCGGTTCTAAAATTGATCATAAAAAAATACCATCCTTTTCAATTTTTACTGTTATTGTTTGAAAAGTTGGTATATTTTATTCATTATTTTGAACAATATCTACACAAAATTGACTCTAAGCCAATCTGTAAATCAATTTGCCCTATTTTGTAATTTGCATCTAAATTAATAAGTTCATCTATTATTTTTCTTAATTCCTTTTCATCAAAATATTTTGCTTGAGTTTTATATTTACTTACTAAAAATATTTGATTAGGCTTTAGATTCATTGCAACTGCCACATCTTGATGCTCTTTTTCTGCAATTTTAATACAATATAATTTTTTAAAATGATTATACAATGTTATTAAAATTTTTTGTACCGGTTCTTTATTAGCTATTAATCCATTTAGAACCTCTAGTGCTTTATTAAGCTCTTTTTTTCCTAGATTATCTGTTAAGTCAAATATAACTGCTTGTATTTGTTTAATGCATAACTTATCAATATCCTGTTTATTAATAGTTTCCCCTTCTCCCTTATACTCAATAAGCTTCCTAATTTCATTCATTAAATCCTGCATACTTGTACCGAGCACATTCTACCAAATATTTTGCCGTACTATCATCAATATTTACTTTGTATAAATTTACAACTTTTTTTAAATTTGAAACCAATTCTGGTAATTTTAGAAGTGCAAATTCTTTTACCTCTCCTATTTTTTCAATTGTTTGATATAAAGTATTTTTTTCTACTTCTTGTTCTATAAATATTAATTCTATTGTTTCTTCTATTTCTTTTTGATTTTGTTGTAGATATTCAGCCACTTTTTCTTGTAATGTTTTGTTTGCATTTACTTTTTCTGTATCTTTCTTTTTCTTTGTTGCCTTCGCTTTACTTGCTGACTTTTTTTCTTTTTTAAATAATCCTGTATTTTTAGCTATAATTAACTTTTTATTAAACCCAAAAGCAGGTGTTTCCAAATTTGAAATTAATTCTTCTACATTAGTATCATCTATTTGAATATAATTAATGCCTAATACTTTTTCACCAAATTCTTTTTTTATTTTTTTTACTCTTGATTCCAAAAGATATGTCTCTTCTCCATACATTAAATATATTGCCATTTTTATACCTTCCTCTTTTAATTTCTTCTATAAAACTATCTTTATAAACATTTACATTCAAATATAAAAATTTAATTTTTAACTATAGCTTTTCTGAAAACTTTGCAGAATGTGCATGGCAAATAGCAGCTGCCATACTATCAGTAGTATCATCTAACTTAGGTAATTTTTCTACTTTTAATATTGTTTTTACCATTTTTTGTACCTGCACTTTATCAGCTCTACCATATCCTACTACAGCTTGCTTAATTTGAAGTGGTGTATATTCATAAGTTGGTATTCCTTTTCTACAACCTACAACCAAAATAACTCCTCTAGCTTGTGCTACATTTATAGCTGTTTTAGCATTATTATTAAAAAATAATTCTTCCACTGATATTGCTTCTGGTCTATATTCATCAATAATACTCTCTAAATCATTATTCAATTTTAATAATCTTTGCGGAAAAGATTCTCCTGCTTTAGTTAAAACTGCTCCAGAAGTAATTAATTTGAATTTGTTTCCTATATAATCTATAACACTATATCCGGTTATTGCAAAACCAGGATCTATCCCTAATATTCTCATCTTGCTTCCTCTTTTACTTCTCATTTTATTTATACTTTTTTATTATCTTCTATTATTCAATGATTATTTTATTGTTATATTTTAAAATTATATCTTTTTCAACATTATGTTCACTTTTGTTTGTTTCTATTTTTTTCTCTATTTCCAGTTATTATTCTGAATACTTCTGCTACTGACCATGCTTGAGCATATGCACCTTTAGCCTCACAATTTTTATTTGAATCATATAACTCACTAATACTTCCTACTGTTGAACGATTATACATTTCTTTATAAAAAGTATTTTCTAATTTCTGAGCAAACTCATCATATTTTGTTTGTAATTCTTTCTTTTTCTTTTTATCTTTTTCTGCTTCAATAATATTCAAAAAACTATCTGAATAAATTCCTAAAAGCCATGGCCATGTAATTCCTTGATGATAACTCATATCCCTTTTTATTGAATCTCCCTCATAAACTTCTCTATAGCCAGGTTCGCCTTTAGCTAATGTCTTTAAACCATATGGAGTTAACAATTTTTTAGTAACAGTATCAAATATCTCCTTTGCCTCTTCTGATGCTGGATCTATTACTGGATAATAAAGCCCTATAGCAAATAGCTGATTTGGTCTTATTCTACTATCTCCAACTAAATCATCTAGACTCTTTCTTTTTTTGTTATAAAACTTTTTAATAAAATTATCTTTACATTTCTTAGCTAAATTACCGTATTTTTTAGCTACTTTTTCATCTTTATATAAAATAGCAAAACTCTCCATTATCTTTAATGCATTATACCATAAACTATTTATCTCAACTGCTTTTCCATTTCTTGGAGTAACTACTTTATCTCCTATTTTAGCATCCATCCATGTATTTTGTGTATACTCTGTTCCAGAAGATAATAAACCATCTTCAGGATCTAAATGAATATTGTTATTGTCCAAATCTATTCCTTTAATATAACTATCTATTACTTTTTTTAGAACATCATATAGTTGATTTTTTAATAATTCAAAATCTCCTGTATATTTTAAATATTTTCTTACTTGTTCAAATAATAAAAGTGAAGCATCAACACTATTGTATAAAGGTCTGTTATCATACCCTGAATATCCATTTGGAACCAATCCATACTTTATATCTCTAATACATGTTAATAACACTTCTTTTGCAATTTTGTACCTTTTAGGAATTAATAGTAATCCTTCAAAAGAAATTAAAGTATCCCTGCCCCAATCTAAAAACCATGGATACCCCGCTATTATAGTATACAAAGCAAAAGATGGCCTATATACAATAAAGTTGTCAGAAGCGATAATGTAATTTTTCATAAATTCTTTATATTTTTCATCATCTTTTTTCTCATCAATCAAGCCTGAATCATATAAAGTACTAATAATACGAACTATTTCTTGATTTATTAAATTTCTGCCATCCAATTCTTCAATGTTCTCTTCTAAAGAGCATATAAAAGTAATAAATTTCTCTTCATTTGCTCTTAGCTTTACCTCATAAACTCCTGGTACAGCTAAATTTTCCTCTGCATCAAGTCCTCTTTTTTCTTCTTCTACATAATACATATTTCTAAATATATCATTATCATGTTTTACATACTTTCCATCTGTTAAATTCATATATATAGGTATTCTTCTTTGATCATTTATTATTAGTTTTACTTTTGCATCTTTTACTTCCTGTTCAATTGTAAAATTTGCATTTGGTGTTGTTGTATGAAAATCTCTAAAATTAACAATTGGAGCTATTTTCAGTTTCGTTCTTTTTTCATTATTTTTTATTTGATAAAAAATACAAACCGTATTTTTTCCATAATCCATACATATATGCTTTTTTATTATTGCTCCATCTACTTGATAAGTAAATGTAGGAACATAGTTTTTCTCAAAATTTGTTAAATACTGATATCCTTTTGAAATATAATTTTTTCCTATATTAGAATATAAAGGGATTTCTTCGCCTCCACTTTCAAAGCATTCATCTACTTTGGATAAAATAACACATCTATTAGCAGGAGGAGTTAAAGCTGCAACTAATAAGCCATGATATTTTCTAGTATTTATTCCTAAAATAGTAGAACTACTATATCCTCCAATTCCATTTGTAATAATCCAGTCTTTTTTTATTCCATTTTCTAAACTTAAATCTTTTCCCTCATATTTCATTTGTTTCTCCTCCAACTTTTTTCTTAAGTTTCTTTGTTTGCATACTGATTTTTATTTTCTCAATTTATCAATCGTTTCAAGAAATGCTTTTCTTTGCTCTTCTTCCAATTCTTTCATTTGATTTTCTTCTCTGTTACTTGATGTTGTTCTTCTAGAATTTTTAGTTTGACTATGTTTTCCTTTTGCTTTACTATTATTTGCAGCTCTTTTAGGCGGTATTTTACTCTTTTTAGCAGTTGATTCTTTTTTAAATTTATTTTGTTTAGTCTCTTTTGTTTTCTTCTCTTCTTTTTTTATTTTATTCTTTTTCATTTCTTCTTTTTCAATTTCTTCTAATGGAATACCAGCTTTTACTTTCATTTTTATTTCTGCTTCTTGTATAGATTCTATTCTATCTTTATATTTTTGGAAAAATTTACTTTCATCCTTAGCTTTCTTCCTTTTTCCATATCTATAAGTATCATTTTTAGAATTTTCTTTTAATGATTTTTTAGCTTCCTTTAATTTATCATTCAATAAGACATATTTGGTATCATTTTGCATATCTTTGAATTTTAAATCATCACAGATTAGCTGTATAATTGATGCAGCTATTGCGTCAGGGTTATGTCTAATATATTCTCCAGTAACATGTGAAATTTCTCTCTGCATTAAATTAACACCTTGTTCTTTTGCTTTATTTGCATCTATTTCTACTAGTTCTTGACCTTGCATATTATATTTTCTAATATATTCTGGTATTAGCTCACCTGTATCATATATACAATATTCAATAACTCCTTTTCCTGTATGCTCATGTATTGCCTTTATATGATCTGATAATGTATATGTATCTGTTTGCCCAGGTTCAGTCATTATATTACTTACATAAATTTTAAATGCTTTAGCTTCTTTTATTGCTTTTGCCACACCTTTTACTAATAAATTTGGTATAACATTAGTATATAAACTTCCAGGTCCAATAACGATAGCATCAGCATCCTTAATTGCATTTATTACTCCTGGTGCAACTTTACAATTGGTTGGATTTATAAAAATTCTATTAATTTTACTTGTTTGTGAACTAACAATTTCTGGAATTTTATCTCTACTCTCAATGACAGTTCCATCTTCTAATTCAGCACAAATTTGAATTGGCTCTAATGTTACAGGTAATACTCTACCAGTAATATTTAATATGTCTTTTGTTTTCTCAATTGATTGTGTAAGCTCTCCATATATTTGTTTCATTCCTAACAAGTAAATGTCGCCAAAAGATAAATCTTTTAGTTTTCCATCTGAGAATTTAAAATTCATTAATTTTTCCATAGCATCTTCTTCTTTTGAAAGAGCTACCAAACTCTCTTTTATATCATCCAATGGCATAGTTTGAAGTATTTTTCTTGACTCTGGTACAATTTCTCCATAGTCAGAAATTGTTACAATAGCAGTTAAATTATCTGTATAATTTTTCAATCCTTTTAATACAGCATTAAGCCCTGTTCCTCCGCCTATTGCTACTATTTTAGGACCTTGATCATAAACTTTTTTATTAAATATTAAACTATTTACCTTAGTTTCATCATCACTAACTCTATTATCAGTTTGCCTTACCAATAACTCTAAAGTTCTTTTTTGCATTTGAATTATTCCTATAATTACAAAAACAAATCCCATTACGAAACATAAAACAATTCCAAGCAATGGAATAAAATCCAGTCTATCTGCAGTTAAAATTGTTGATATTCCATAACAAGCTAAAACAATTCCTAATATAATTAAAAACATCCATCTTTTCATTTTTGTACTAGAACGAAACCAGTTTAAAATACCTTTCATAATTCCTCCAATATTGTAATGTAATATTTTTCTACTAAATTTTTATTCTCCTATTACTTTCATTTCTAACTCAATTTTCTTCCCGCACTCATCATATACTTTTTTTTGTACATATTCAACTAGTTGTAACACATCTTCAGCAGTAGCTTTACCTTTATTTATAATAAATCCTGCATGTAGAGTAGAAATTTGAGCATCCCCAATTTGATACCCTTTTAAGCCACATTCATCTATTAATTTTGCAGTAATAAAATCTTTTCCTCTTTTAAAAGTACTTCCAACACTTGGAAATTCCATTGGTTGTTTTTCTTTTCTACTTTTAGCATTTTGCTCCATAACCATTTTTATTTCATCTTGCTTACCATATGTTAATTCCATTTTTACTTTAGTAATAACACACCTCTTAGTAGAAAAAATACTGAATCTGTAATCAAACTCACATTCTTTATTTGTAGCTGTAAACATATCTTCCTGCTCATCAATATAAGTAACTTCAGTAACTATGTTTTTCATTTCTCCACCATAGGCACCTGCATTCATATATGTTGCTCCGCCAATCGTTCCAGGAATTCCTGCTGCAAATTCAAAACCTGAAATTTCTTCTTTTAATAATTGCTGAGCTAATATTGCATTTTTTACACCTGCACCAGCTATTACAATTACCTTATCAGCATATTTTTTTATCTCAATTCCTTG
>CANQHC010000033.1 GCA_947623595.1 uncultured Clostridia bacterium
CTTTTTCTACGGCGACAAGAGAGTATTTATTTTGATAAGTTTTTTACATTTTTGCGATTATTTTACAATTTTGAGTACTTTTTCCGAGCTTTCCTTTATTTCCCTATGTGTTTGCTTTTGTAATATTTTGTTTTCCTCTTATTTCAAGTGTTATAGGCTATTTTATATTTTTACTTACGGCATACATAAAAAGAAGTATTTATCATTTTCTATTATTTTTCTAGTAACCAATCTATTATATTCTTATGTATAATTCCATCTCTTGAAAAATCAGTTTTATCTAATGAAAGAACATATTTAGGATAGTTATCATCTATTTCCTTAAAAACTCCAAATTCTCTATTTTGAACTTTATCGCTCTCTAATAAATATGCTACTTGAAAATATAATTTTTCTTCTGTTTTTGTTGCTATAAAATCTATTTCTCCATTTCGTGTTTTTCCTATGTAAACATCATAACCTCTTTCTAACAATTCATTATATACAATATTTTCAATTGCAAAGCTCTTGTTTATTTCAAAATTATTATTTTTTATTTGAGCTATTCCTAAATCTGTCATGTAGTATTTATTTAAAGTTTTTAAAATTGCTTTTCCATGAACATCATATCTATATATCTTCTTTATCATCAATGCTTTGCATAGGGCATCTAAGTATATATATAATGTTTCAGTTGATATAGATTTTCCTTCATTCCTTAAAAAATTTATAACATTTTCCGCAGAAAATTGACGCCCAGTAGTGTCTACAATATATTGTAATAATAAATTAAATAATATAGTATCTTTTATTCCTAATCTTTCTACTACGTCTCTTAATATAATTGAATCAAATACACTGTGTAGGTAATCTTTTATATTGCTTTCATCAGTAAACTGTGTTCTATTAGGAAGTCCGCCCCATTTAACAAAATTCCAAAAGGTTTCTTCTGATTTGGCATCTTTTTTAGTAAGTTCTATAAACTCTTTGTAACTTAATGGATAAATATTAAATAATACATATCTTCCTGATAAAACAGTAGATAATTCGTTTGACAATAGTTTGCTATTAGATCCAGTGATAAAAATGCTTATATTATCTATGGATGCTCTTAGTGAATTTACTACTTCTTCAAATTTTTCTACTTTTTGAATTTCATCTAAAAATACATAATACTTTTTATCGTCTATTATCTTTTCTTTTATATATGTATTTAATTTCTTATAATCTTGTAATTCTTCAAATTCTATAAACTCGAAATTTACATATATAATGTGCTTTTCATCTACCATTTTTTCTTTTAATTCATCTATTATCTGTTTTAATATCACAGATTTTCCACATCTTCTTATTCCTACTAATATTTTTACAAGGTCACTATCATAAAATCCCCTTATTCTTGATAAGTACATTTCTCTTTTTAACATTTACATCACCTATAATTATTATAGTTTAATATATTATGTTTGTCAAGTTATTTCTCTTTATAGAAATAATTGTACTTTTTCAAAAATTTATTTCACTTTTCAGAAACTTCGATTTTTTTCTACATTTTATTTTTATTGGTTTTTATTAGAAGAAGTATTACATCATGCAAGTGAAGTTCGCGCAGACGAAGCGTTAGCGGAGTATCTTGAGCTTTCATACCTAAAATGAGGATGTTCTACGATTTGTAGAACATCCTCATCTTTTTGAAAGCGAACGCAAGAACGAATTGATATAGTAATACTAGTAAGCCTGAGGTTGCTATTGTTCCTAATGCTACTCCTAATACTTTTTGTTCTGCTCCTGTTTTGATACTCATTACTACATCTGCCGTTGATATGTTATCGTCTTCGTTACTGTCTAAGAAGTTTGCTGGATTGTTTGTATCTGTTATTTGTGCTTGATTTCTCATTGTTCCAAAGTTATTTCCTCCATTCTCCCATATTGCTACTACTTCTAAGTTTTCACTTTGTCCTGGATTTAGTTTTACTTCTGTTATTAATGTTCCATCTGTTTGTTCTTCCCAATAACTTGGATTACTGTTTGATACTTTGAAACCGGCTGGCAATGTTTCTTTAATGTTAGCGGTTCCTTCGATTTCTCCGGTATTTTTTACTTCTAACTCGTATTTTACTTCTACTTTTGAAGTTGCTACCTTTTTAGCTACTACCTCTAATTTGATAATCTTTCCGTCATCATCTACTTTTGCTTGTTTTCCATCTATACTTGCCTCTGCTATTTTCTTTTCTATACTGAAGTTAAATACTAATTTTCTATAGTAGTAAATTACTGTACCATCATTTTCCTCATATATTCCTTCTTTGTTGCTTGGTGCTAATTCTTCTAGGTATTCATAGTATGGTATTTCTTTTTCTTTAGTTGTATATTTATCTCCTACATAGCCTTGTAATTCTTCGGTGTATGGTTTGTTTATGTTTTCTGTTCCGCCTTCGTTTCCTGGCTGGCCTGGCTCTATTGTTTGCACTATTTCTTCATTTGTTTCTTTGTCTACATATTTTACTGTTATTTTTCCACTTGGTATTCTTTCATAATAGTAGGTTACATAGATTGTATTGTTTTGCTCGTTTCTTTCCATTTTTCCACTTGCATTTTCTGGTTCTGGCTCTGCTCCTTTATAACCTTTTATTATTTCTCTAGATGTTTGATATTGCTCTCCTACCTTGCCCTCTATTACTTTTTCTTCTGCAAGTTGATTATTGGTTTCTTTCTCTAAATGTTTTACTATTACCTTAGCTGTTAATTTTCTATAATGATATACTACCTCTTTTGCGTCTTCTTCTAATCTTCCTTCTGGAGCATCTCCTGTGGTTTCTACTAATTCATAGTCTAATAGTTCATCTTTTTTATCTTCTGTTTTATATGGATCTCCTACTTTTCCTTCTATTTTTTCTGGATCTGCTATTTCTTTTCCGTCTTCATCCACATATTTTGCTGTTACTCCTCCTGAAGATTTTCTTTCATAATAGTAGGTTACTTCTGTTGTTCCTTCTACTATCTCTCCTTGTGTGTTTCCACTGTCTTCTACAAAGTTATATCCATAAATTTCTTTCTGATCTCTTTCATATTGAGTTCCTACTTTATCTTCCTTTTCGTAATCATATGTAAGTTCTACAGGACTCTCTCCTGTTTCATTTCCTACTTTTCCTGGTGGCACTATCTGTTTTATCTGCTCTCCTGTTTCTTTATCTACATATTTTACTACTATCTTTCCTTTGATGTTTACATTTGTATCATAGCTTGTTTCTACTTCATTCTTTGTTTCACTTTCTGTAAATTCTATTTTGCCTTTTACTTTGTTTGTTATTTTTTCTACTTTTTCATCTAAGTTTGTGAATACAACTTTTATGTTCTTTTGAATGTCTACTATCTTATTTCCACTTTCTATTGTATTAATATGTCCTATATCATCTTTCCATGTAATAGTTTGTAAATCTGCATTGTATTTTCCTCCATTTAAGTCTGATTTGTCCTCGTCTATTGCATATGGTAATGTATCTGTTAATGTTACTATTGCCTCTCCTATGTAATCCTTTACTACTGCATGATAATTGATTGTATAGTTTACTTCTTGTGCTGATGCTATTATTTGCGTGCTACCTTCTTTTGTAATATTACTTTCTAGCTCTGTATTTGTTAGCCTATATGGATTTGTTACTATTATCTTTCCTACTTGATTTTTAGCTATCTTCTTATTTGTATTTGTTTCATTTTCTTGTTCAGTTGAATTATCCCCACCTTGTGAGTCTGTTCCTGTTTCTCCTTGTTCAGTTTTGTCTTGTTCATCTTCTCCTATTTCCACATCTTTATTTTCTGTGATTACAATTTCAGGCTCTGCATAGTATTCTAAATCTCCTTTATTTACTTCAATTTCCTTAATGCTGTAATTAATTAAATTTCCTTCACTATCATATTTTTCTAATTCTGTGAAAGTATGTGTCCAGTTGTTATCGTTTGATAATTCTACTATTGGTAAGTCTTCTCCATTCCATTTGTTTTGTCCATTTGCTGTTAATTGTATATTTACTGAGTTTGGTCTATGTTCTTTTAAATTGTCATTATCATCCCATATTTTTTCTACTATCTTATCTACTCTATAGTCTTGTTCTACTATGGCTTTTCCTTCTTTTGTATCTGTTTTCTTTTCTTCGTTTGGTTTGCTTGGATGAATATCTGGATAGTATGTTGTTGTGATTCCTCTTGCTGTATTTTCTATAGGTTTTACTAAATTTTGACCTTTATATGCAATTATTATTTGTTTATGTATTGTTTTTTCAAATGTTCCATTTGTTACTTTTCCATCTTCTGGTTTATCAGGTGTTAATAATCCATCTTCATATGTGTTAATTCCTTCTATTGTTTCTTCCCATGTAATAGTATTATCTTCTGGCTTGTAATTTCCACTTGCTAATTGTGAGTTAACCGTATCTATTGGTGCTGGTAAAACATCTACTATTGTTATTTTTGCCTTTCCTATGTAGTCTGTAATTTTTGCTGTATATGTAATATCATATGTTATTTTTCCATTTTCATTTGTTAAAACTTGTTTTGATAGAGTATCTTCACTTTCTTGTTCTTCTTGACTTTCGTCTAATTCATTATCTTGACTTTCGTCTAATTCATTGTCTTCAATTTTTTCTACTTCTGCAGTTTTTATTACCTCTCCTGTTATTGTTTCGTCTTTTAAAGTATAATAGTAAATTATTTCGGTTGGTGTTTTGGTCATCTTTCCTTTGTATTTTTCTGGTTGTTCATTCATACATTCATAATTCTTCGCCACTTCTTCTGATTTGCTTGTTGTATAATCTTGACCGATTTGCCCCTCTTCTTCATAATCTTTTGCTAATCTTATTTGTGTTCCTTGATTTGTTTCTTTGTCATAGAAATAATGATGCACTATTATTTTTGCTGGTATTTGTGCTACTACTGTATGGTCATCTTGTTTTTCTTCTGTTTTTACTACTATTTCATCTGGCACTTCTGGATCTTCTGGATGGTTTTTCTTTTCTGGATTTGGTTCCTTCAAATCTGTTGTAGCTGTTACTTCATTTCTTATATCACCATTTAAGTTTTCTACATCTGTATAAATATATTTTAATGATATTGTTTTGGTTTTGTTAATTACCTTTGGTCCTAAATCTCTATATGTATCTATATCTTCAGTAATTTCCGTCCATGTTATTGTTCTATTTTCTGGGCTGTATTTTCCATCTCCAAAATTTGAATTTGCTACATCTATTTGATATGGTAATTTATCTACTATTGTTACCTCTGCTTTTCCTACAAAATTTCTTATTGTTGCAGTATATTCTATTGTATAGTCAATTGGTTCTTCTGCTGAAGTTAAGTTCTGCATACCTGTTTTTTGCACATTTGTTGTTAAAGTTATTTCTGGTCTTTTATAATTAGTTACTGTTTCATTTGTTTCTTTTTCTGAAACCAATGCTACATTTCTTATTTCTCCATCTAATTGTGCATATTTCACTATTACTGTAAATGATAATTCTTTGCTTTCTCCAGGTTGCATGCTTGGTATTGTCCATTCTATTTGTTTTCCTTCTTTAACAACAGGATTATCAATTGATTCTTTAAATTGCGTTCCTTCTGGAACATTATCTGTTACTTTTATGTTATGTACTTCTGAACTTCCTTTATTGGTTATTGTTATTATGTATGTTATTTCGTCTTCTACTGTTACTTCATTTTCTCCTAGTATCTGTTTTCCTTCTTCTTGTTGTGCTTCTGATACTTGACTTTCCGTACTTTGTGTTTGCATTTCTTGTACATTTTGATTCTTCATTTGTGTTTCTTGTTGCGCTTCTGCTACTTGACTTTCTGCACTTTGTGTTTGCACTTCTTGTACACTCTGATTTTGCATTTGTGCTTCATTTGTTTTTTCTACACTTGCTTTTCTTACTATTTGTGCTTTCTTTTCAAATATAACTACTGGAACTTTTACTTCTTCTGATGGTTGTTCTTCTACAATTGGTACGTCTGGATCTATTTCTGGAATTTCAGGATCTGGTGATATGTCCTCCTCACTTCTTAAATCTTTTACTGTTGCTACATTTACTATTTCTTCTTTAGCATCTTCATTTACCTTCACTTTAAAGCTTACTGTCGTTACTGTTGGGTCTACTTCACTTTTTCCTAAATATACTATTATTCCATTTTCTATATCTTGTTTCGTAAGATTTGTTGTGTCTATTTGCTTTTCTCCTAATGTATAATTTGTACTATTATTTATTCTTATTGAACCATCTACAAATGTTGTTCCTTCCGGTATTTTATCTTTTATCAATCCATTTATACCTGCATTTCCACTATTAGTTACAATTATTTTATATTCGATAATATCTCCTTTTACTACATAATCTCTTTCACTTTCTATCGTTTTTTCTTTTCTTATATTTATGATTGCTCTTTTTAATAATGTTTCTGCATTATCTTCTACTGGTGTACTTTCTTGCTCTGGTGTAAATAGTTTTAATTTTCCTGTTACATTATTAGTTATTATGCTTTGATTTTTTTCAATTCCATTAAATACTACCGTTATTTCTTTTTCAAAGTTTACTGGATAATCTCCATTTGTATATGTATCTATTCCATCATAAATTTGTTTCCATGTAATTGTTCGACTTCCTTCTTCATATGTTCCTCCTGCTAAATTTGATAATTCTTCATTTATTGTATATGGTAATGTGTCTACTACTAATACTTGGGCTTTTCCAATATAATTTTGCACTTTTGCTGTATATTTAATTGTATATTTTACTTCATCATCTGGTTCTTCTATATTTTCAGTGGCTGTTTTTTCTATATTTTGATCTACTATTTGTGAATCTGTTAAATCATATTCATATGTTACAGTTGTTAATTTATCTATCATTGTTCCTTGCCAATTACTTGATTTAGTTACATATTTATAGTTTGGTGGAAGATCGTCTGCAACATTTGTTGTATATTCATCTCCATATTTTCCTGTTCCATCTGCTGGAAGGTATACATCTTTTGCTATTTTTTGCCTTGTGTTTGTATCAATATGCTCTACTTTTACTCCGGCAGAGTCTTTTACTCTATAATAGTAAATTACCACTACTTCTGCATAATCATATTCTCCTTTATAGTTATATGGCATTTCTATTAACTCGTATTTATCACTTGGACTACCTAGTTCATTTGTTCCAAGAGGATATGTTGTATAATCTACCCCTTGATTTCCCTTTTCTTCTATTGTTGGAGCTAATTCTCCATTTTCAAGTGGTACTGGGTCTGTTGTTCCTTCTACATAATAATATACTGTTAATGGTACTTGTTTTTTTACATATTCATATGTAACCACCTCTACTTTTGAACTATATTGCCCCTGTTTATTTGGTGGTAACTCGTATTCTCCATCTACTGATTTCTTTAATTCCCATTCTGATAAATCTAACCTTGGATTAGTATTATAGTTGTCATCTATTTTTCCTGATAACATTTCATCAGGTGCTACACTTGTTGTTGTTCCTTGTTCGTAATGATGTACTAAAACTTGTCCTATTGTATCTTCAAATATTACTACATAATTATGATCTGCTGTTACGTTTGTAAGTGCTGGTAATGTTACTACACCATTTGCGCCTATTGAATATTCTACAGGTTGCCCATCCAATGTGATAGATGTTATAACATAATTTGGTGATGGAGTAATAACTATATTATTGATAGCATCTTTCTGATGTTTTACTGTTTCTACCAATTTTTTATAATCTAGCTCTGTCGCTGTTGCTGGTGTTATTGTTCCTCCAGTTCTTGTTCCTTTAGAATTTATTCCTATTTCTGTTGTTATATTATATGTTTTTGCTGTGTTTGGTATTTCAATTTCTGTTGCAGTCGTTATAGTAGATTCTTCTGTTGATGATACATTTGTATCTACATTTATGTTCATATTCATTGTTGGATATGGATTTCCTGCAACCCATTCAAGTGTTTTGGAATCTATAGAATTTGAAGTTAAATAACTATCAATACTACTTCTTTGATCATTTAACTCAGTTACAAAGCTTGTTGAACTCATGTCTGTTGAAGTTTTTACTGTTGTTGAGGCTGATCCATAACCACATCCACTACTTGCTGTTCCAGTCATATAATATATGTTACTTGAACTATAACCTGAAAATGCATAAGCTACTGCTGCACCTATCCAATATTTACCTGTTCCACTTACACTACCTGTTGTATAACAATTTTTAGCTATTGAACCATTTCGTACATATCCTGCTATTCCTCCTACAGCTCCATTTTCATTATTTCCTTGATAGATTATTTGAGCTGTATTATATGAATTGTATATTTCTCCCTTTTGATCTCCTATTATTCCTCCTACCGTTCCAGCAGAAACACCTGTAGCTATACCTTTTACGATTCCTGCATTATATGCATTAATAAGAATGTTTTCGGATTGAGTTCCTATAATTCCTCCTACATATCCTCCAATTTTACCACTAACACTATGACCTGAACTTCCAGTTATATTTCCTGTATTATAGCAATTGGCTATTATATTTTTTTGCACAGTATCAGTAAATGTATATCCTATAATTCCTCCTGCTCTTGCATAATTATTACTTGATGTTGCATTTATTTCCCCTGTATTAAAACAATTTATAACTTTACCATTATCGCCATATAAATAGCCTGATATTCCTCCTGCTGCTTCTTGATTTATTCCATTAGCAGTTATTTTTGCTTCATTGCTACAATTCTCTACAGTTCCATTATTGATATATCCTGCAATTCCTCCTATTGATGCAAGAGTTGTGCTTGTATTTATAGTCATTCCTCCTTGTACTTCTCCTCTATTTTCACAGTTGCTTATTTTTTGTATTACATTTGAGTTTACATCTTGATATAATAATCCACTTATTCCACCTACATATAATCCAACTCTATTATCTTGAGGATTAACATAGGAAGTATGTGCAACTATTTTTCCTGTATTATAACACTTTTCTACTGTACCCCCTCCTGTAATTCCACCAACTCGTGTATCTCCTTTGCTCTCTACTGTAATATTTCCTTCATTATAGCATCCACTTACATTATTACTAGGTGTTATTCCACCTACACAAGTAAATCCAGTTTCTACTGTTACATTTATGTTTCCTTCATTATGACAATTTATTAGATTTCCAGGGATATATGCAAATCCTCCTACATATACTGAGGATGATGTATTTACATTTATATTAATGCCTGAATAACAATTTTCTATTGTTCCAGAATTAGAATTTACAAAACCTCCCATATATACTGTATTAGAAGAAGTACTGTTATAAACATATTCTCCTGTTATTCCTAAATTGCTTACTTTTCCAGATGAACTAATAATTCCAAAAAATCCATAATTAGGTGTTACTCCTGTTTGGTTATTAATATATATATTTTTTATACAATGATCATTTCCTAAAAATATTCCTCCAAAAGTATTACTACTTCTTATAAATCCCCTTCCTGTTTTATCTGTTAGCTCATCTTTTATTCCCTGTGGGTTACCATCTCCATTATAATCTGGATAGGTTGTAGAATCATCTGGATCTCTATAAGATTTTGGATCATTAAAGTCTAAATCCCTTGCTAATGATGTTACTTTTCCAGTACTATAATAAGTAGAATCTTTACTAAATTTTATTAAATCTTCTATATAATTTATCTTTAAATCTTCAAATCCTTCTATTGTAAAATAATGTATTTTTTCATCGTCAGTCGTTGGTAACACATATCCTTCTGGTGCTTCTATCTCTGTTATTTGATAAAAACCTCCTGCTAATGGTGTTGTTATTTGTCCATTTTCATCTGTGGTTACTATATACCTTCTTGATGCATCCTGTGTTCCTACATACTTTCCATCTGGGTCTTGTGCATATCCCAATATTTTTTTATTTGTATCTATTTTTTGTATTGTAAATTTTGCTCCTTGTATTGGATTATGTGTTTCTTTATCTATCTTTGTAATACTAAATATTGGACTATCTTGTAGCACTAAATTAACTGTATTGTCTGTAATAGTATGACTTTTTACAGATTTTAAATTGGTTTCATTTGTTATTGTTATACTCATAACACCATTTGTAAGTGTTACTCTGAATTTTACCTCCTCTCCTGTTATAGCATATCCTGCTGGTGCTCTTAATTCCTTTAGAGTATAATCTCCTGTTATATATTTTCCATTCACATAATTATATAATCCTGTTATATGTATTTCTCCGCTTGTATCTGTTATATAATATTTTGTTTCTTTCGTATCTTCACTAGTTAAGGAATACCTTGCTCCATCTAATCCTTTATTTTCTTCATCATTCTTCTTTACTTTCTTTATTATCAATTCATATGTTGGTATTTTTTCATTTTGAACTGTTAGATTTATGGTTGGTATTTCATTTTCTATTGATACACTATTTTCTTTTATATTTTCGTTTCCACTTGTAATGTTTATATTATAGCTTGTATCACTTTTGGTTAATCTAAATTTTGTAGTTGTTAAATAATATCCTTCAGCAGTTACTTCTTCTAATGTATATTCTTGATTTAAACTTAAACCTATTAATTCAAATTTTCCTTCTTTATTTGTATATACTTCTTGTCCATTTTCTGGCATTCCATAACCTTTTATTCGAAATAAAATATTACTTAAAATACTATTACTAGATTTATCTATTTTTGTTATTGCTATATTGGCTTTTACTTCATCTTCTAATCCCATTGCAATCTGATATGTGCCATCTTCTAATCTGCTTACTGTTGGACCTTGCTTTGTTGTTCCTCTTTGTTTTGTGACAGTTAACTCTCCTGTTTCACTTACAGATGTTGTTATTTCAATTTCATCTGTATTTAGTTCATAATTTTTTGAAGATTTTATTTCTGTTATAGTATATTTTTTCTCTGCATACAAATCTTTTAATATTGCTATTCCATCTTCGTTTGTCATTCCAGTTATTCCTTTTTCTTCTCCTTCTGCTATTGCCATGTATGTTGCTCCTGGAACAAGTTTGCTTGAATTCTTTTGAGTTTTTGTAATTTGAAGATTATATAATTTTGCTATTACTAAACCTAATTTGTTTGGTTCTGTACTAGTTGAGTATGTTCCTTCATCTGTTTCTAAACTAAAGAACACTGTATGGTGCGAATATGAAACACTATTATAATCTAACCCTTTTGGGAAATTTACTTTATAACTAAATTCATATCTTTCATTTTTAGGTATCGAATTATTTCCAAAGTCAATTAAATATGATTTTATGCTAGACCAATCACTAACTGATGTTGTCCAATGATTATTATTATCTTTTATATTTTCAGTTGGATTTACCTCTGTTGAATAATATACAGTTGCTTTTCCTTCTAGTGTACTTTGAAGAGTAATAGAACCTGTTAATATTGTATCATATGTGGAACCTAAATCATCTCCATCTAAACCATATCTATTTCCTATTGTTGGTATTTTTCCTAAAACTTTTACTTCTCTAATTACATTAGTATAGTTATTTGTTACAAATGCAGATATTTTTGCAGACTGTATTGTCTTATCCACTACAGCTACTTGTGGCGCTATTGCCATTTTTCCTGTATTATCAAATTCAGATGCATATTGACCTGTTAGTAAACTATTTGGAGATATTAAACTTAAATTTGCTCTTGACGTTCCTACTAATTCATTTATATTTGCATTTCCATTTACATCATATACGTCCTGTGTACTCTCATAATATTCATTACAATTCTCATTTGTTGCATATAATTCCACTTCTACTTCTGTACTTAATTTTCTTGGGTCTGCTGACATTTCTACATCCATTGCTATTGAAAACCTATTTTTAGTCATTCCTGATGTTATTATCTTTACATAGATTATTCCATTTTCTTCATATTTTTCATAGTTTACAATCTCTACTTCTGTTCCACTACATTCTATATTAGTTATTTCAAAGTCTATTATTTCTTTTGGTAACTTTAATAAAAATGATCCATCTTCCCAATTAGCAAGATTCATATTTTTTTCTACATCAACATCTATACTAAATGTATTTTTTTCTACTTTTTGTGTTGATATTGTATTATATCCAATTGATAATGTAGCTTTAGATACTGGTGCCTCATAAATAGCAGTTTTTGTATCTGTGTTAATTTGTGTGGAACCTATATATCCTACTAAATTACTTCTAATATAACTTAAATTATCAAAATTAGCTTTTGTGTATTTATTTACTACTTCATTATCATTAATTTCTTTAATATGATATACATATATTGATGAATTGTCATTTACATTACTGGTTTCTACTTTAATATGTTCTATTGGATTAGAATACATATATGGACTTTCTGAATCATAATCATTCCAATTATTTACATCAAATTTTTCTATTAACTCTCCTGTGTCATCATTATATACGTTTATATAACCATCTTTTCCTAATAAACTTTCTGCATTTACAAAATAAATTCCTACATTGCTAGTTATATTATCCATTCTATCTTCTGTTTCGTCTTTTTTTACAAAATGATCTACAGTTTTACTACTTCCATTCGGTGTTTCTTTCATAGTCATTGTTTGTCCAGATGTTTTTCCTGCAAATCCATGCCATCCTACTATATAATAATCTTCACTTTCTTTTACTGATAATTTATTATATATTCTTAAAGGTTTTTCCTTAGAAATAAAACTACTATCGCTTTTTCCACTTTTGCCACTTCCTATTTCTACTTCAAATATTGCTACTTCTCCTTCTGGTTTACTATAATTAACAACAATAATTTCTTGAGCAGTATTAGATATATATGGATTTGTATAATCATTATGATTAAAGCCTTTGTAAAATACTCCTACTGGTAATTTATAACTATATGCATTTCCATTTAATGCTTGATATGCAATAATTGGATATGTTATTTCTATATACCAGTTATTTATCTTATCTTCATCATCAATTTCATCATATGCTTGTGAAGTTATTCTTCCTTCTTCATTTGTTTTTGCTGTTTTTACAGCTGTTAATATTTTTGTATTTTTATCATAAGTACTTGTGACATTATTTCCTTTTATTACTGCATTTATTGGTTCATATCCCTTAAATGATGGTATCGTTGCTTTTATATTTGCTTCACTTAATAACAATTCATTTTTTGTTTCTTTTGAATAAAAGTCAAAAGAAACTCTCATTTGCCCATTTTGTTTATCTTGTATTAAATTAGCATTTCCTTTTTTTTGATTAATATTTTCCTTTCCATCAATCACTGCCTGCATAGTTCCATGCCAGTCTACATTAAAATCTACTTTTTTTTCAATTTTACTTCTTTCTCCAGTATCTGACACATAAAATCCTGTTAAAGTTACACTATTTACTGCACTATATTTTTTTGTATTATTTCCAAGTGCTATATATTTTTGTGAAGGTAAGCTGTAATCACCACTTCTTACCGAACCTTCTATTAGCTTTTGAGTTCCGGAATTAATTGTAGCTAACTCTATTACTTTTGTATTGTTACTGATGTAATTTTTTATTATCTCATTATCTTTTGCTATTGCTGTTTGAAAATATATATTTCCCTCATTTATCGTGATTTTCCCTTCTTGTAAGGAACCTTTTGTATTTACTTTTAATTCCATATAAAGAGTATCCGCTTCTCCTATTGCTCTTGTACTTCCTCTTATTCCTTCTGCTTTTCCATCATTGTTTATATCACGCAAAAAGAAAGCATCAAACTTTACATAGTCATTTCCATCTATGTTTTCATCGCCTGACTGTACTTGTTTATATTCCATTGATTTAATTATTTCTGGATCAAGTGGTTGCTTTATTGAATTAAAATTTGTTAATAACAGTACCAAAGATGTTATTACAAATATTGTTCCAACAAACAGCGCTATTATTTTTACTTTTGCTCTTCCACTTTCTAATTTTTTTCTAGCTATACTCTTCATAATTGCTCCTCCATACTTAAAGTATTTTTTCTTGCGTAATATATTTTTATATTTATTATAATTACTTTAAGTAAGATTTTAAATAGCTAAAATGCTGGTAACTACTGGTATTTATGGTTTTTCTACGGCGACAGGGGGAGTATTTATTTTGATAATTTCTTTACATTTTTGCGATTATTTTACAGTTTTGAGTACATTTCCCGAGCTTTCCTGTGTTTCCCTATGTGTTTGCTTTCGTCATATTTTGTTTTCCCTTAATTTTAAAGTGTTGCAAGCTATTTTGTATTTTTGCTTACGGACACAACAGAAGAAGTATTCCGCTATTTTTCATCAATTTGTTGCTGTATTGTTTGAGTTTCAATTTTTTCTTTTGCCTTATCTTTTTCTTCTGTTGGAACATTTATTGTTGCTCTACCTATTTGTTGTTCTGTATATACTGGAGTTTCTGTAGTAATTTCAGTTTGCATTTTCTCTTGGATTTGTTCTAATTCTCTTCCTACCTTAATCGGATCAGCAATTTCTCTATACTTATGTCTAAAGTACTCTTCTTGTACTATTGGAGATTCTGTAATATTCTTATGAAAAGTTCTTTGTTGTCTCATAGCAAAAATTTTTGTAAAAAGTTCTTCCATAATTTTATCTTTTTCTTCATTATAATTAATGTGGGCTACTTTAGCCATTTGTTTTAAATGTTCCACCGATAATTGGTCTTGCATACAATAGCTAGCCATTACAAGGCTTTTAGCTGTATCTGTTTTTAAAGATTTAAAATCAAACTTCTCTCGAGGTCGGATATTTTCTTGAGGAGTGATTCTTGCTTTATCCAATTCAATTCCATCTTCTAGATATGTTACTATAGTTTCAACTATTTTTAAATCGTTTTGTCTTAAGCCATATTTACTACATAATTCAGCAATTTTCTCATCTCTTTGTTTTTTTCTCTCATCTGAAGAAATAGATGAATATTGCAAGTTTTGTAGTTCAATAGCTGATTGTATTATTCCTAAATCGGTTTTCGAATATCTTTCTCCTAATTCTTTTCCTGCTATTCTTGCACTATATTCTTGGTGTGGTTCTTCTTCAATGTCCAGAATCCCTCCACTACAATAATACTTTACAACTTCTCCTAATAATTGTTTTGTTTTCTCATCTTGTCCTTCTAAAGTTGCAATTGCATTGGAGAACATTGCTACCCTTACAATATGTTCTTCTGAGTGTGATTTGTTTTTACTATAATAACCTTTCTCATGTATTTCCTTAGCTATGCTTTGTATTTCAGAAATATCTATACTATCACGAAATTCGGAAAAAGACATCTGTTCAGGCATAGTTGTAGATTCTCCATAAATCATTTCAAAGGTAGTTGAACTCAACTCAGAATTTGTCTGTATTAATTCAAGGCTTTCGCTTCTTTTATCTGCAGATATTTCTTGACTACCATATTCTCTTTGGATTTCATCTAAACTATAATCTATATCTAGATCGATTCCTGCCATTATTTGTTTTTCATACATTGTTGGCATCATTTCATGTTTTTCTCGCTCAATTTTTATAAATTGTTTGATTTGCTCGATTGTTTCTAGCCCTTCCTGAACCCCACCTTCTTCTATTCTTTGTTTAACAATTTCTATACATTCTGAAAGCATTTCATTTAAGTGTGCTTTATTAAATATGGCTTCTGAATTTTCCCTTCCTTTTCTCTCCCCTAATAATTCATCTTTTAAACTAGAATCTAGATGTGCATTTCTTACATTATTGAATTTTGTTATGATTTGACCTATTAGTTCTGGTTGTAGGCTTTCTCCACTTTTAAATTGTTCTAATAACTCATCAATTTCTGTTCTTACTTGACTGGCTAGTTCTCTTCTATCTATTAATTCGATAGGTATAGTTCTTCCAAGTTTTTTACTTAATTCAATAGCTGCATTTATACTGTCTTCATCAACTTCTTCAAAACAAATTATACTT